>NZ_KI911783.1:702500-1002500 GCF_000515415.1 Bradyrhizobium sp. WSM1417 | reverse complement strand
CCAATCCCGATCGTCAATGCAACGGCAGCAACACGAATAACCTTCACGAATTTCTCCTCTTCTGTCGTGGGCGCTACGCCCTCGGGCGAAGCGGGACCGAAGGAAGCAAAGCACATGATGAAGTCAATGCGGTTCGCGGCCGGCTCGCTTTAGAGTTATTCTAACGATCCGAAAAAGATCAGCGCTCTCCGTATGCAGCGCGCATTTGAGACGACACTGCGGCCTTACGTCTCACGGTTTGCGCGCAGCCAATCCGACCAAGGGAGACGTCCTCGCACGCCGCGGCTGACGACAAAACCCATGCCCCGCGCCTTCGCATCCGAAAGGCCTATCGGCAGGATCCTTCGATGCAGTTTCCTCGCATCCTGATATTGGCGGGCGAAGGTAACGAGATCGAGCGCTTCGGGGCCGCCAATCTCCGTGCGCTCGCCGCGCAGCCCGTCGAACGCGCAAGTCACGACATGAGCGGCCACATCGGACGTGTCGACGGGATCGAACGTCGTGGTCGGCACCGGCCAGAGCGGAAGCCAGGCGAGGCCCGAGAGGAACTTGTCGAGCAAATAGTAGAACGGCATTGCGCGAACCACGGACCATGACAGGGCCGACGCACGCACCAGCCGCTCGCCGGCCAGCTTGACCCGGGCGTAAGGCAACGTCGCCTCATCGAGGCCGACGATCGAGACGTGAAGGAAATGCTGCACCCCGGCCCGCCCGCAGAGCTGCAACAGCCGCTCCGTGCCCTCGACGTCCACGGCAGAGGGCGACCTGAAGAAGTCTATCGGGCGAACGCCGCCACGCCGGGCGATCGGCGAATAGGTCGCCGCATTGATGACCGTGTCGACCTCCCTCAACGCCTCTCGCAGTCCCGCGCCTGTCGCGAGGTCCCCGCTCGCCCATTCCACATCCGGCCGCGCGCCCGGCGTTCGCGCAAACACCCGGACGCGTCGCCTGTCCTGAACGAGACGATCGACGATATCGCGACCGAGATGACCCGTGCCTCCGGTGACCAGCGTGACCGCCATATGTCAGCCCCTGCCAATCTTGCGCGGCGGCTCGCCGGTCGGAATGAGGACGGTCTCGCCCGTTGCCACGAGCGACAGTTCGCCATGCTCATCTGCTGCGAACAGCTCGGCACGGGCGAACGCCTGCCTGCGCCCGGCACGAAGGCTCATTCCCTTGGCGATGAAAAGGCGACCGATGGCCGGCTTGAGGCAGTTCATGGAAAAATGAGACGCGGTGACCGAGCCCGCCAAGGTCGCGGCAGCAAAGCCGCAGGCGGTGTCGAGCAGAGCTGCAATCAGGCCGGCGTGCAGATGCCCGGAATATTGGGTGAAGTCGTCACGCCATGTCATGCGGATGGTCGCTTCGCCGTTGCCGGCCGCAATCACTTCGAAGCCGGCGAGGCGGTTGAACGCCGCGGATGCGTTCACAGCGCCGAGCGTTGGCAGATCAAATCCGAAGCTTTCGCTCATGTCACGCTCCATCGTGGAGTCCGGTTGTCGAGATTGCTCGCCACGGCCTCTAAATGGTTGGCAGATCCGAGCAGGGCGGCCTGCTCGGCGGTCTCCGCAGCAAGCCCCGTCGCCACGTCGGAGGCCGCAGAAAGATTGAGCAGCCGCTTGGCCGCGCGGATCGCATCGGGGCTGCGCCGGGCAATTTCACGCGCCGTTGCCAGCGCGGCCCCGACAGGATCTTCAGCGAGCTGCGTCGCAAAGCCATACGCAAGCGCCTGTTCGGCCGAGAAGACGCGGCCTGTATAGGTCAGCTCGCGAACAACGTCGTCGCGCACGAGGTGACGCATCAATTGCGTGCCGCACATGTCGGGCACGAGGCCCCATTTCGTCTCGATGATTGCGAGTTTCGTTGCCGGTGCGAGATAGCGGAGGTCTGCACCGAGCGCGAGCTGGAAGCCGCCGCCGAAGGCGACGCCATGCACCGCTGCGATCACAGGCACCGGCAACTCACGCCAGAGCCAGACCAGATGCTGGGCATAATTGGCAATGCCATGCGTTCGCCGCGTCAGGTCGATCGACGGAATCAGCGCTTCGCCGTTCGCGGTGGCGACGAGCCGATCGAGGTCGAGGCCCGCGCAGAATGCACGCCCTTCGCCGGACAGGACGACGGCGCGGACGTCGTTGCGCGCACCAAGCTGCGTACCGGTCTCGATGATCGCCGCGAACATCGCCGGGTCTAGCGCATTCATCTTGTCGGGGCGATTGAGCCGGACATGGGCGACGCCGTTATCGATGGTCAGCCGGACACGATTTTCCATGACGCTGCTCCGGTGGGCTCCCTGGCTTGTCGGCGCGTCGCTCAGTAGCCGGCAACCGCCATCGCGACGACGGCACCGAGCGCCATCCAACCAAAATGCCGGCCGCGCGTGGCCCATGCGTTGGCGAAAGCAGAGAAGCCGAACACGCCCGCCATGGTGACGACGATCCAGTGACGCGCCGGCTCTGATTGCATCCAGGGCGCCGCAATCAGAAGCACACCGCCGCCGATCCAGGCGACGGTCGAGGCCTGCCAGACCAGGCGGATCAGGATGCGGAGCCGTTCCGGCTCGATGCGCGCGGGCAAAGACCTTGGTCTCGCCGAGAATGCCATGAATGAGAGCCACGGCAATGGTCACGACCCCGGCGCACTGGAGCAAGAGATCACGCATCGTCAAAAGCTCCCTGCAAATTTCGTCCATACAGTTATGTATGGTGAGATAGGCGCTAGCCTGCCGGCTGTCAATACACTAGTGTATGGCTTGCATCCGGAACCCGACATGGCCGAACAGCTGACCGCCGACGATTGGATCAAGCAGGGCCTGAAGGCGCTCGCGATAGACGGCTTTACCGCGCTGAAGGCCGATCCGCTGGCGAAAGCCATGGGGGTCTCGCGCGGCAGCTTCTATTGGCATTTCGCCGATCTCGGCGCGTTCCATGCTGTTCTCTTGAAGCGCTGGCGCGAGATCGCGGCCGAGCAGATCATCGCCGATGTCGAGACGGACAGCGACGAGCCGCTGAAAGCGCTGCTGCGCAGGACCTTTGGCGCGCGGCTCGAGCTCGAGCGCGCGGTGCGGAACTGGGCGGCCTTCGATGCAGCGGCACAATCGGCGGTGCGTGCCATCGACCGGCGCAGGCTCGACTATATCGAGGAGCTGCTCAGGAAGCGCGGGTTCGAGGCGGCGACGGCGCGAGCCCGCGCGCAAATCCTGTACTGGACATTTCTCGGCTTCGCCCTGTCGGGCCCGCTATCGCCGGCCGCGCGGCTCGAGGGCCTGCTCGACGAGATTCTGCGGATGGTTTCCGCTTGAGGCGACGTGATGGGCTGCCACGATTTTTTATGCTAGAGGCAACCGACCGCCGGAGACTCCCATGAACGCGCCCACCGAACGCCCCGAAGCCAGTGTCGATCCCAAATTGCTGGAGATTCTGGTCTGCCCGCTGACCAAGGGTCCGCTGGAGTTCGATTCTGCAAAGCAGGAGCTGATCTCGCGCAGCGCCAGGCTCGCCTATCCGATCCGCGACGGCATCCCGATCATGCTGCCGGAAGAGGCCCGCAAGATCGATTGAGGTTTGGCGCGATGGCCGCGCCACACCCCAGGTGTCGTCCTGGCCTTGTGCGCAATTGCGCACGGGGGCCAGGACCCATAACCACAGGACGTGGTTGTGGCGCGAGCTGGTCACTCCGAATCTTCGCAAAACTATTGCTGCGGCGTATGGGTCCTGGATCTGCGCGACGACAGCGCTTGTCCAGGACGACAGGAAAAAAACTACAACGCTTCGCCTTTCAACAACCGCGGTATCTCACCGGTCAAACCGGCGGCCTGGCGGATGAACAGGTTCTTCAGCGGCGGGGCGCGGTCGACCAGACCGAGGCCGATGTCGCGCACCGTGCGCAGCAAGGTCGATTGATTGGAGAACAGGAAGTTCAGCGAGTTGGTGGCAACGCCCATCGCCATGGTGTCGAAGCGGCGCCAGCGCTGGTAACGTTCCAGCACGTCGGCGGCGCCGAGATCCATGCCGAGCCGCGCGGCATCGACCACGACCTCGGCCAGCGCGGCGACGTCCTTCAGCCCCATGTTGAGACCCTGGCCCGCGATGGGATGGATGACGTGGGCGGAATCTCCGACCAGCGCGAGGCGCTGGGCGATGAAGGAGCGCGCGACGAAATAGGACAGCGGAAACGCGCGCGGCTTGTCGAGCGCCTTCACCTCGCCGAGATGCAGGCCGAAGCGCTGCTCGAGCTCGCCGTGAAATTCCTCATCGCTCAACGCAACGATACGCGCGGCTTCACTGCGGCGCTCGGTCCATACCAGCGAGGAGCGCTTGCCCGAAAGCGGCAGGATCGCGAACGGACCCGCCGGCAGAAAATGCTCTTCGGCGCGTCCCTCATGATCGCGCTCATGGCCGACGGTGACGACGATGCCGGATTGATCATATTCCCAGCCATGGGTGGCGATGCCGGCGCGCTCGCGCAGTTTCGACTTCGCACCGTCAGCCGCAACCAGGAGGCTCGCGGCAATCACGCTGCCATCACCGAGCGTCACGTCGATACCTTCGGCCCGCGCGTCGTAAGACGACACTGTGGTCGCGCGGAGATCAATGCCCTCGGCCTCAGCGCGCACCACCAGCGCATCGATCAGGCGGCGGTTCTCGACCATATGCGCGAAGGGCTCGCCCGGCGCGACGTCGCCGGCAAAGTTGAGGAACGCCGGGCGGGTGGCGTCTTCCAGCTTGGAATCGGTGACGATCATGTCGAGGATGGGCTGCGCCTCGCCCCTGACCTCATCCCAGGCGCCGATCGCCTCGAACAGGCGGCGGCAGGCCGCCACGATCGCGGTCGCGCGCGGGTCCCGGCTCGGACGTGTGGAGAGCGCGGGGTCGGCGACGATGACGGGGATCTCGGGGCCGAGCCCCTGGCGCAGCGCCAGGGCCAGCGCCAGGCCCGCAAACGCGCCGCCACCGATGACAATGCTACCCTGTACCGACATACCCAATTCCCGGCTAAGTCTTCGCGTTTTCTTGGTCTTGCTACCAGACTTGAGGTGGGCGAAACAGTGCGGTGAAACAAGGGCGGAGAGCCCCCATTGTGTCATTCCGGAGCAGCGAAGCCGGGGCGGCAAGGCGAAAGCTGAATTCCATGTCCAAGAGCCTGATCGACCTGATCTCGATCCTCGACCTCGAACAGCTCGAGGTGAACCTGTTCCGCGGCAACAGTCCGAAGACCAGCTGGCAACGGGTGTTCGGCGGCCAGGTGATCGGGCAGGCGATGGTTGCAGCGTGCCGCACCGTCGAGGCCCGGCTGCCGCATTCGCTGCATTGCTATTTCATCCTGCCGGGCGATCCGCAGATCCCGATCATCTACCAGGTCGAGCGCCTGCGCGACGGCAAGAGCTACTCGACGCGCCGCGTCACCGCGATCCAGCACGGCAACGCGATCTTCTCGATCATGGTGTCGTTCCACGCGGAGGAAGAGAGCGCGTTCGATCATCAGGACAAGATGCCCGACGTGCCGCCGCCGGAAAAGCTCACGGCGGAGGAGGTCGCGAAGCAACCGATGTTCAAGGAGATGCCGGAGTTCATCCGCCGCTACTATGAATCCGACCGTCCGATCGAGCTGCGCCCGGTCGAGCTCGGCCGTTATTTCGGTGAGAGGATCGAGGACGGCCGCATCCATGTCTGGATCAAGACCGCGGCGACGCTGCCGGACGATCCGGCGCTGCACATGTGCGCGCTGGCCTACGCGTCCGACTTCTCGCTGCTCGACGCGATCATGGCGCGCTACGGCCGCACGCTGTTCGACAAGCGCATGATGCCCGCGAGCCTTGACCACGCGATGTGGTTTCACCGCCCGTTCCGCGCCGACGAATGGCTGCTCTACGCACAGGATTCGCCGAGCGCCCGAAGCGGCCGTGGCTTAACCCGCGGCTCGATCTTCAAGCCTGACGGCACGCTGGTGGCGTCCGTTGCGCAGGAAGGCTCCGTGCGCGAACGGAAAGCCTAGGAGGCATAAGCACGATCGATCGCGCTATGCCTCTCGAGGTCATGCCCGGAGCGATCCTCGCGGAGCCAGGACCGTCTCCGACGCGAACCAGTTCATGATCCAGCGATACACCCACGGGATCGGGATGATGAAGCCGCACAGGAATGCGGCCACGATGCCCCGCCAGAGAATTCCGAGACCGCTGCCGTTGAAGACGATCTCGCGCCGCGTGCCTTCGATGCTGCGGCAGAACCAGCGCATTTGAGCCGCGGCGACCCAGGCCCAGCCGATGATGGTGATGATGGAGATCGCGAACAGCAGGCTCCAGCCGACATAGGCCCAGACCGTGCCGGTGAAGCTCAGGCCGAGCGGCTGCCCGTTGGAGGCGAGGTTCGCGACCATCCATTTGATCAGGAGCCAGTAGAGAACGATCTGGGCGATGAACAGCAAATTGCTCAGCAATGGGGCGCCGATCAACCCGATCACGATCGCCAGAACGATGAACCCGAAATACCAGGGCACCAGCGCCATCGCATTGCCGGTGAAGCTGAGATTGGGCCGCCCGGGGACCTTCACGCAGGACACGATCCATTTCGTGTACCAGACGAACACCCACGGCACCGGGATGATGAAGCACATGCCGATCAGCATCACGATGCTGCGCCAGGTGAACTCGAGAATGCCGAAATCGACCGCCAGCGATCCTCCGCCGCCTCCGCCGCCGTAACCTCCGGAGCCCATCATCGGCGGGCCGCCAGCGGGCATCATCGGGGGCGCACCGCCGCCGCCGATCAGGCCGGGGATTTCGGCGGCCTTCTGCCAGCCGGCCATGCCCTCTGACCACACCAGCGTATCCGGACGCACGACACCCTGGGCAACGAGATCGCGGAATTGCCCCTCCTGATAGGGTCCCTGCTGCTTACCCTCGGATGCGTAGAACCAACTCGCCATGAGACGTCCCCCTCGAACATAGTTTTGTACCGGCCGCGACGCTTGGGTTCATCGCATCCATTCCAAAAACGCATTGTGGAGGATGAACGGCTGCCCTGTACAGAGGCGGTCGTTCACATCGCCCAACGATTTTCCGCTTCAATCTGCAAGTTTTTTATGCCATTTGCCCGGAAAGATGCCAGATTGACGCTGCGCCGAGGACATACGGCGCAGCGCATCCCGGGGAATAGGCCTGACCATGAAACTCGTCGTCGCGATCATCAAACCCTTCAAGCTCGATGAAGTCCGCCAGGCGCTGACGGCGATCGGCGTCCACGGCATGACCGTGACCGAAGTGAAGGGCTATGGCCGCCAGAAGGGCCACACCGAGATTTATCGCGGCGCCGAATATGTCGTGAATTTCCTGCCGAAGCTGCGGATCGAGATCGCGGTTGCCTCCGATATCGCCGAGAAGGCCGTCGCCGTGATCACCGCGACGGCGCGCACCGGCCAGATCGGCGACGGCAAGATCTTCGTCACGCCGATCGATCACGCGACCCGCATTCGCACCGGCGAGACCGACAGCGACGCGCTCTAGATTTTTGCTTTGACGCGTTTTCTTTTCGCGAACCGGTATCCGCTTCGCTCGAAAACGCTCTTCTTCGATCGCACCGGGCAACGGCGCCACAGCGTGCGACGCAATCAATAGCTGGGGGAAACGACATGGCGGGATTGTTGCGCCGCGCGGCTGCTATCGCCGCGCCGATCGGACTTGTGTCGATCATGGCTTCGCCGGCGCGTGCCGCGGGCTCCGAGATCAACACTGCCGACACCGCCTGGATGATCGTCGCCACCGCGCTGGTGCTGATGATGACGATCCCGGGGCTCGCGCTGTTCTATTCCGGCATGGTGCGCAAGAAGAACGTGCTCGCCACCATGGCGCAAAGCCTCGCCGCGGTGACGATCATCTCCATTCTCTGGGTCGCGTTCGGCTATTCGCTGTGCTTCGTCGGCGACGGCCCGTGGATCGGCACGCTCGACCGCTGGTTTCTCGCCGGCATGACCATGGACAGCGTCAACCCGGCCGCGAAGACGATCCCGGAAGCGCTGTTCATGCTGTACCAGATGACGTTTGCGATCATCACGGTGGCGCTGGTCGCGGGCGCGGTCGCCGACCGGATGCGGTTCTCCGCCTATCTGCTCTTCTCCGTCGCGTGGTTCATCTTCGTCTACATTCCACTGGCGCATTGGGTGTGGGGCGGCGGCTTCCTCGCCGGCATGGGCGTGCTGGATTTCGCCGGCGGCCTCGTGGTGCATCTGTCGGCCGGCACCGCCGGCCTCGTCGCAGCGAAGGTGATGGGACGCCGTCATGGCTACGGCACCGAAAATCTCTCGCCGTTCGATCTGTCGCTTGCGGTGATGGGCACCGGCCTGTTGTGGGTCGGCTGGTTCGGCTTCAACGGCGGCTCGGCGGGCGCAGCCAATTCGCGCGCGGTGCTGGCGATCATCGCGACCCATCTCGCAGCCTGCTCCGGCGCGCTGACCTGGGGCGCGATCGAATGGTCGACGCGGCGCAAGCCGTCCGTGCTCGGCATGATCTCCGGCGCGGTCGCCGGCCTCGGCACCATCACGCCGGCCTCGGGATTCGTGGCGCCCTGGCACGGTATCGTCATCGGCGTGATCGCAGGCCTCGTCTGCTACTGGGCCTGCACCTGGCTGAAGCACCGCTTCGACTATGACGATTCGCTCGACGTGTTCGGCGTCCACGGCATCGGCGGGATGACCGGGACCCTGCTGGCCGGCGTGTTCGCAACCAGCGCGATCGGCGGCACCGCCGGCCTGCTCGAGGGCCATCCGCAGCAGCTTCTGATCCAGCTGTATGGGGTCGCCGTCACCTTCGCCTGGTCGGCCGGCGTGAGCTTCGTCCTGCTCAAGCTGGTCGGCCTGTTCGTGCCGTTGCGCGTCTCCCGCGAGCACGAGCTCGAAGGACTGGATATTTCGCAGCACGGCGAGGCGCTGCAGTAATCGGGCTTGCGCAACACATAAGCGTATGCTTATCTGTTGCCATGATCGAAGCCGACATCTTCAAGGCGCTGGCCGACCCGACCCGCCGCAAGGTCTTTGAAAAGCTTGCCGGCGGAAGCCTGAATGCCAGCGCCTTGCGCGACGGATTGGAGATCAGCCAACCGGCGATGTCGCAGCATCTTGCGGTGCTGCGCGGGGCGGGCCTGGTGCGCGAACAGCGGCAGGGCCGCTTTGTGAATTACGAGGTCGATCCCGAAGGAATCGCCGCAATCGGGACCTGGCTTGCGCGCTACCGCGCCTATTGGCCGAAACGCATGGATGTCCTCGCCGATCTCTTGAAGGAGATGGATCAATGAGTGACGCCGTGAAGCCTGATCCCTCCGACGCAGCGCTCGTGCTCGAATATCAATTCGATGCACCGCCGGCCAAGGTCTGGCGGGCGGTGACCATTCCGGCTTTGCGCGAACGCTGGCTGCCGGATTGCGATCTTGCGGGCGCCGAGCCGGAGACATCGATCCCAGGCCAAGAGGTGCGGTACCGGCTTCGCGATTCCGAACCGCCGTTTCGCGAAAGCCATGTCATCTTCCGGATCGAGCCGAACGAGGACGGTGGCACCCGCTTCCGCATCATCCAGCAAGCCTGCGAGAGCCGCATGAAGCTGCCGCAGCCGGCCAACAGCAATAGCTGCCTGATGCGCGCGGCCGCCTAACACCGACACTACTTCATCACCCGCAGATATGGAGGTCGCCGATGCGCGACATGCTTCAGCTCGTCCCTATGGTCGTCGAACAATCCGCCCGCGGCGAACGATCCTTCGACATCTATTCGCGCCTGCTGCGCGAGCGCATCATCTTCCTCAATGGCGAGGTCAATGATGCGATGTCCGGACTGGTCTGCGCGCAGCTCTTGTTCCTGGAGGCGGAGAATCCGAACAAGCCGATCAATCTCTACATCAATTCCTATGGCGGCGTGGTCACCGCTGGCCTTGCGATGTACGACACCATGCAGTTCATCAAGGCGCCGGTGCATACGCTGTGCATGGGCACCGCGCGCTCCATGGGCTCGTTCCTGCTGATGGCGGGCGAGCCCGGTCACCGCGCCGCCCTGCCCAATGCGAGCCTTCACGTGCATCAGCCGCTCGGCGGTTTTCAGGGCCAGGCGTCCGACATCCTGATCCATGCCACCGAGATGCAGGAAACCAAGCGGCGCATCATCCGGCTCTATGCCCGACATTGCGGGCGCCCCGAGCCGGACGTGGAACGGACCCTGGACCGCGACCACTTCATGACCGCGCAGCAGGCGGTCGACTGGGGGTTGATCGACCGGGTGTTCGCGGAACGCAGCGCCGCCTGACAGTCTCTGCCGGCGCCCGTCCGGCAAGCCTCGCCTCGCCCAAGTTGGTTGGCCGGTTGCGCGCATTTCGTGAGCACAAGTGCGAGGGGTCCGATATTTCGCAGCACGACAAGCCCTGCAACGGGCGCCCACCTTACGGAAATACCTTTCTTCTGCCCGACGCATGAGCATCAATGTGTCGGCAGCTTGACGTGCCTTTATTTTAATCAGCCATGGTCAGGTATTGAGCGCGGCGTAATAGCGCACTGCACCGCAATACGCGTCGAACGCGAAAACACCCGTTTTCATAGTCCGTTAGGCAACACGCCCGATCTGGCACGGCATTTGATTCTATGGGTCCTGGCTGTGCCCGCGTAGTGAACTTTCTCCCTCGTGGCGAACCAGTCGAGAAACGCCCGGCCACGTCCGGACCGGGCCCAAGCGGGGATAGGACCCATGAAAATTGTTATGGCGATTATTAAGCCATTCAAGCTGGAAGAAGTCCGTGACGCCCTGACCGCCATCGGCGTTCACGGTCTCACGGTGACGGAAGTCAAGGGATATGGCCGCCAGAAGGGCCATACGGAAATCTATCGCGGCGCCGAATATGCCGTGAGCTTCCTGCCCAAGATCAAGATCGAGGTCGCTGTCGCCTCCGACCAGGTCGACAAGACCATCGACGCCATCACGACCGCCGCGAAAACCGGACAGATCGGCGACGGCAAGATCTTCGTCATCAATCTCGACCATGCGGTTCGCATCCGCACCGGCGAGGCCGATGCTGCGGCCCTTTGATTTCGCGCTCAATCAAAATTCAATCAGGAGTAAATGAAATGACGTTTAAGCGTCCCTATGGCGCGGGATTGGCGGCTCTCGCAGTCGGCCTGTTCGCTGCGACCGCAGCCTACGCCGAGCCAACGGTCAACAAGGGAGACAACGCCTGGATGCTGACATCGACAGTCCTCGTGCTGTTGATGACGATCCCCGGCCTCGCGCTGTTCTACGGCGGCCTCGTCCGCTCCAAGAACATGCTCTCGGTCCTGATGCAGGTGTTCTACACCGTCTGCGTCGTCACCGTGATCTGGGCCGTATACGGCTACAGCCTCACCTTCACCGGCGGTTCCGACTTCATCGGCGGCTTCTCCAAGGCCTTCATGATGGGCGTCACCACCGACTCGAAGGCCGCGACCTTCTCGGTCGACGCCAACATCTCGGAGCTCATCTATATGTGCTTCCAGATGACCTTCGCGGCGATCACGCCCGCCCTCATCGTCGGCGCCTTCGCTGAGCGCATGAAGTTCGCGGCGCTCGCGCTGTTCGTTCCGCTCTGGGTCACGCTGATCTACTTCCCGATCGCGCACATGGTCTGGTACTGGCCCGGCCCGGACATGATCCAGGACGCTGCCAAGGCTCTGGCTGCTGCGGCTGACGGCGCGGCGAAGACCGCGGCGCAGGCCAAGCTCGACGAGATCAACGCCGACGCAGGCTGGATCTTCAAGAAGGGCGCGATCGACTTCGCGGGCGGCACCGTGGTGCACATCAACGCCGGCATCGCAGGCCTCGTCGGCGCCCTGCTCATCGGCAAGCGCGTCGGCTACGGCAAGGAGCTGATGGCTCCGCACTCGCTGACGATGTCGATGATCGGCGCCTCGCTGCTCTGGGTCGGCTGGTTCGGCTTCAACGCCGGCTCCAACCTCGAAGCCAACGGCGGCGCAGCCCTCGCCATGACCAACTCCTTCGTCGCCACCGCAGCCGCCGCGCTGTCGTGGATGTTCGCGGAGTGGATCATCAAGGGTCACCCGTCGGTGCTCGGCGTCATCTCCGGCGCTGTCGCGGGCCTCGTGGCCGTCACGCCTGCCGCCGGCTTCTCCGGCGTGATGGGTGCGATCGTCCTCGGCCTCGTGGTCGGCGTGGTCTGCCTGTTCTTCTGCACCGTCGTGAAGAACGCGCTCGGCTACGATGACAGCCTCGATGTGTTCGGCGTGCACTGCGTCGGCGGCATCGTCGGCGCCCTCGGCACCGGCATCCTCGTCAATCCGGCGCTGGGTGGTGCGGGCATCATCGACTACACCGCGATCCCGCCGAAGGTTGCCGATTACGACTTCGCGGCGCAGATGATCTCCCAGGTCTGGGGCGTCGGCACCACGCTGGTGTGGTCGGGTATCGGTTCGGCGATCCTCTACAAGGTCGTCGATGTGATCGTTGGCCTCCGCGCCAATGTCGAGAGCGAGCGTGAAGGCCTCGACATCACCGAGCACACCGAGCGCGCCTACAACATGTAAGTCTCCTCCCGGGCGCGGCCTCCTTGGGGGTCGCGCTCACAACTACGGTTTGGGGCACATACCCGGCAATGTCCCGACCGTTGAGGGGCTCCAGCGCAAGTTGGAGCCCCTTTCTTTGTCCGGCTGGGCGGGAAGAAACGCGAAGAAAAGGATTGCCATTCCGGACAACCGGCGCAGAAATATCGACCACAACAAACAACAAAAGGGAGGTCGTCATGCGTTTGGAAGGCGGATGCTATTGCGGCGAAGTGCGCTATGTCGCCGAGGGCGACCCGATGATGCAGGCGCAGTGTCATTGCCGCGAGTGCCAGTACATCTCGGGCGGCGCGCCCAACACTTTCATCGCGATGCCGGCGGCCGGCTTCAGCTACATCACCGGGCAGCCCAAGCAGTTCACGCGCAAGGACCTCGAACGCGCCGTCACGCGCGAATTCTGCGGCGAATGCGGCACCCATCTGGTGACCAAGGTTCCCGGATTGCCGGCCGCGATCCTGAAGGTCGGCACGCTGGACGACCCCAAGCAGTTCCATCCGCAGATGGCGATCTACACCTGCGACAAGCAGGACTTCCACGCGATCCCCACGGGCATGGCGACCTTCGAGAAGCTGCCGGCGCACTAGGTCTCGATGATGGCGCGCTCCCTCCCCCGCATGCGGGGGAGGGCTGGGGAGAGGGTGCCTCAATATCGGGACAGTCCCTGTTTGGAGAGAACCCTCACCCGGCGCTGCGCGCCGACCTCTCCCGCAAGCGGGAGAGATGCAAGAACCAGCTCCGCCCTGTGGCCATGCATCCCGTTGTTATCCGGCCTCATTATTCCTGCTCTGGACGGAGCCGGCGACCGATGGTTAATCGCGTCTTAACCTCGCCCTATCTATGGTGAACTGAACCGCTTCCCGCTGGCGCTTTTGGTAGAGCGACCGGCTGTTCCAAGAGTGCTGGCGTCCAGAATGGCTATGACCGCTTCATCCCGTGCGCCGCAGGACAGTGGAAGCTCCGATAGCGAACGCTCTCCCTTCGTCCGGCTCAACGAACTGCTGGCGCCGCATCAGCCGGGCAAGCCTTTGATTTCGCTTGCCGTCGGCGAGCCGCAGCATCCCGTGCCCGACTTCGTTGGCCCGGTGCTGGCCAAGCACATCGCCGATTTCGGTCGTTACCCCGCGAACAAGGGGACCGACCCGTTCCGCAAGGCTGCGGGCGCCTGGCTGCCGTCGCGCTTCAAGCTGCCGCGCATCCTCGATCCCGAGAGCGAGATTCTCGTCCTCAATGGCAGCCGCGAAGGCCTGTTCCTCGCCGCGATCGCGGCGGCGCGCTATGTCGGCCCGCGTCCCGGCAAGCCCGCCATCCTGATGCCGAACCCGTTCTATCCGGTCTATGGCGCCGGCGCCCGTGCCGCTGCTTGCGAGCCGGTCTACCTGCCGACCACCGCCGAGAACGGCTTCCTGCCCGATCTCGACGCCATCGACGAGGCGACGCTGGCACGCACGGTGGCGTTCTATCTGGCTTCGCCCGCCAACCCGCAGGGCTCGGTCGCCTCGCGCGATTATTTCACGCGCCTGAAGCAGCTCGCCGACCGCTACGGCTTCGTGATCCTCAGCGACGAGTGCTATTCGGAGATCTACACCCGCGAAGCGCCCGGCAGCGCGCTTGAATGCGCCGGCCCTGATTTCACCCGCGTGGTTGCGTTCCAGTCGCTGTCGAAGCGCTCCAACCTGCCGGGCCTGCGCGTCGGCTTCGCCGCCGGCGACAAAAAACTCATCGGCATGTTCCTCGAGCTGCGCAACATCGCGGCGCCGCAGGTGCCGGTGCCGCTCCAGCATGTCGCGACCGTCGCTTACGGCGACGAGGCGCATGTCGAGGAGAACCGCAGGCTCTACCGGATCAAGTTCGATCTCGCCGACCAGATCATCGGGGGTCGTTACGGCTATCGCCGGCCCGACGCCGGCTTCTGCGTCTGGCTCAACACGTCCGAAATCGGCGACGATGTGTCCGTGTGCCTGAAACTCTTCAAGGAAGCAGGCGTGCGCGTGGTGCCCGGCAGCTATCTGGCGCGGCTCCAGCCCGACGGCTTCAATCCCGGCGCAGGCTACATTCGCCTTGCGCTGGTGCAGGATGGCGAGACCACGGCGCAGGCGCTGCACCGCCTGGTCGAGACTCTGGGTTAGGCGGGGCCCGTGAGCATGTCGACAATCGAACGTGTCATTCCCTTGGTCGGCCATCTGCCGCCCTCGATCCGCGAGGGGCTGGCGCGGCGCGTGCGCGAGCTCAGCGGTCTCGGCCTGATCGCATTGTCGGGCGTCGCCTCGGCGGCGCTGATGACCTGGTCGGTGCAGGATCCCAGCCTCAGCCACGCAACGTCGCGGCCGATCCGCAACATTCTCGGCTATGCCGGCGCGATCGGCGCCGATCTTGCGATGCAGATCCTCGGGCTCGGCGCGATCATGCTGGTGCTGACGGTCGCGGTCTGGGGCTGGCGCATGCTGACCCATCGCCCGTTCGACCGCGAGGCGCTGCGGCTCGGCTCCTGGGTTCTCTGCACGGTGATCGCGGCGGGCTTCGTCAGCTGCTGGCCACATGGCGGCGCCTGGCCGCTGCCGACCGGCCTCGGCGGCGTTGTCGGCGATGCGCTGGTTCGCGCGCCTGCGGTGATCTTCGGACCGCCGGGCATGATCTATCGCATGGTGCTCGGCACGATCCTGTTCGCCGCGATGGCGGCGACCTTCCTGATCGCCTGCGGCCTTGGCGCACGCGAGCATGACGACGAACTCGCGGAGATCGAGGACGACGACAAGCCGCTCGACCAGGACGATGAGAGCGATCGCGGTTCGGTATCGCTGGGCTGGCTGTTCCACGCATTGATGAGCACGAAGGCGCGGCTGATGTGGTTGCTTGGCGCGGCCTACCGCTCGCTGGTCTCGAGCGGACCGAAGACCAAGGCCGTTGCATTCAGCCGCCAGGAGCCGAAGCTCGGTGGCGGCCGCGCCGCGCCGTCGATCTCGCCGCAGGCCCAGGACGAGGACTACGACGACGAGCACGAAGAGGTCGAGGACGACGAGGAAGAGGAGGAGGAGCCCGCCGCTCGCGCGCCGCGCAAGAAGGCTGCGCCCAAGGCCGCTTCCAAGAAATCCTCCGACAAGTTCGAGCTTCCGTCCGTGTCGGTGCTGGCCGCGCCGAAGGCCGGCGATCGCCAGCCGCTCAGCAAGGCCGAGCTGGAAACCAATTCGCGCGCGCTCGAAGGCGTGCTGCAGGATTTCGGCGTGCGCGGCGAGATCGTGAAGGCCCATCCGGGTCCCGTGGTCACGCTGTACGAGCTGGAGCCGGCGCCGGGTATCAAATCGTCGCGCGTGATCGGACTGTCCGACGACATCGCGCGTTCGATGAGCGCGCTGTCCGCGCGCGTCGCCGTCGTGCCCGGACGCAATGCGATCGGCATCGAGCTGCCGAACGCGTATCGCGAGAAGGTCTATCTGCGCGAGCTGCTGGTCGCCAAGGAGACCGTCGATTCGGTTGCGAAACTGCCGCTCTGCCTCGGCAAGACCATCGGCGGTGATCCCGTCATCATCGACCTCGCGCGCACGCCGCACATGCTGATCGCCGGTACCACCGGCTCCGGCAAATCGGTCGCCATCAACACCATGATCCTCAGCCTGGTCTACCGGCTGCGCCCGGACCAGTGCCGCCTGATCATGGTCGATCCGAAGATGCTCGAACTCTCCGTCTATGACGGCATTCCCCATCTGCTCACGCCCGTCGTGACCGACCCGAAGAAGGCGGTGGTCGCGCTGAAATGGGCCGTGCGCGAGATGGAAGAGCGCTACAAGAACATGGCCAAGCTCGGTGTGCGCAACATCGACGGTTACAACACGCGCTTGCTCGAATTGAAAGCCAAGGGCGAAGAGCCGACGCGCACGGTGCACACCGGCTTCGACAAGGAAACCGGCAAGGCGATCTACGAGGAAGAGAAGCTCTCGCTCGACCCGCTGCCCTACATCGTCATCATCGTCGACGAAATGGCCGACCTGATGATGGTCGCCGGCAAGGACATCGAAGGCGCGGTGCAGCGCCTCGCGCAGATGGCGCGCGCCGCCGGTTTGCACGTGATCCTCGCAACGCAGCGTCCGTCGGTCGACGTCATCACCGGCACAATCAAGGCGAACTTCCCGACCCGCATCGCCTTCCAGGTGACGTCCAAGATCGACAGCCGCACGATTTTGGGCGAGATGGGCGCCGAACAGCTGCTCGGCCAGGGCGACATGCTCTACATGGCCGGCGGCGGTCGCATCAGCCGCGTGCACGGACCTTTCGCGTCGGACGAGGAAGTCGAGAAGGTGGTGCGCCACCTCAAGACGCAGGGACAGCCGGAATATCTCGAAGCCGTCACAGCCGAAGAACCCAGCGAGGACGAGGACGGCGCGGTGTTCGACGCGTCCGCCATGGGCGCGGATGGCGGCGGCGATTTGTTCTCGCAGGCTGTTGCGATCGTCAAACGCGACCGCAAGGCCTCGACCAGCTACATTCAGCGTCGCCTGCAGATCGGCTATAACCGCGCCGCATCGCTGATGGAGCGTATGGAACTGGAGGGCATCGTCGGACCCGCCAACCACGCCGGCAAGCGCGAGATTCTGGTCGAGGAAGAAGACAGCCATATGTGAGGCGAGCCGCCTCAAACCATCATTCACGCAAAAACGTTATCTGCTTTTGGCCGAAATCACGCTAAAAGGGCGCCCAGCCACACAGGACGACGCGTTGATCAGACATAAGGACATTCGATTCGCTGCCATCGTCGCCGCGCGAAGCGCGCGCATGGCCGGCGTGATTCTCGTCACCGCCGCGCTGGTGAGTACGCCGTTGTTCGCGCAGACCGTTCCGGTGCCGAAGCCTGCACCGAAGGGCCGCGATGGCGGTCCGGCCGGTGGAGGGCCCGCGGTCACCGGCGCGACCCAGACGCCGCCCAATCCGGTGATCCCGGATCCGCGCCGCAACGTGCCGAGCAGCATCTTCCAGACCTTCGATGCCAACCAGAAGGCCCAGGCCGCCAAGGTCAGCGCCTATTTGTCGTCGTTGTCGACGCTGGTCGGGAATTTCGTCCAGGTCGGGCCTGACGGCAGCAAGACGCAAGGCGACTTCTACATCCAGAAGCCGGGCAAGGTGCGCTTCGAATATGACGCGCCGAGCCCGATCGACATCGTCGCCGACGGCTCTTCGTTGGTGGTGCGCGACCGCAAGCTCGCGACGCAGGACGTCTATCCGCTGTCGCAGACACCGCTGCGTTTCCTGCTGTCCGACCGCATCGACCTGATGAAGGACACCAACGTCGTCAACGTCTCGGCCGACGACGTCTTCGTCAGCGTCACCATCGAGGAGAAGCAGGCGCTGGTCGGCACCAGCCGCCTCCTGCTGATGTTCGGCGCCAAGGACGGCCAGTTGAAGCAGTGGACCGTCACAGATCCGCAGGGCTACGACACCACGATCGCGGTCTATAATCTGGACACGAGCAAGAAGCTCGATCCCGGCATGTTCAAGATCGACTTCACCAATTACGGCCCGTCGCCGGGCTGACGGTGCGTAGGGTGGGTTAGCGCAGCGTAACCCACCATCTCGGTCCGCAAGTGTGGAAGCATGGTGGGTTACGCTGCGCTAACCCACCCTACGAATCCACTCCTGTGGACAAGCATTTTCCTCGCGCCAATCCATGCTAAGACGCATCCCTCATGCGTTTTTCCCTGACAACCTGGAACATCAATTCGGTGCGGCTGCGCATCGATCTGGTCGCAAAATTTCTCAAGAGCGCGCGGCCGGACGTGCTGTGTCTCCAGGAGACCAAGTGCATCGACGACGCCTTTCCCCTGAAGCGCTTCAAGCGGCTCGGCTACGAGCATGTCGCGCTGAACGGGCAGAAGGGTTATCACGGCGTCGCCATCGTCTCGAAGATTCCGTTCGAATCGAAGGACATCCGCACCTTCTGCGACAAGGTGGATTCACGCCACATCTCAGTGTCGTTCGGTGAGAAGGCTGCGATCGCAAAGCCCCTGGTGGTGCATAATTTCTACGTGCCGGCCGGCGGCGACATTCCCGATCCCGCGCTGAACGAGAAATTCGATCACAAGCTCCGCTTCCTCGACGAGATGAAGGCGTGCGAGCCGTTGCATCCGCGCGGCGAGGATCGCCACATCCTGGTCGGCGATCTCAACGTCGCCCCGCATGAGAACGACGTCTGGTCACACAAGCAGCTTCTGAAAGTGGTGTCGCACACGCCCATCGAAACCGAGAAGCTGCAAGCCGCGCTCGCCGCCGGCGAGTGGGTCGACATCGCGCGTGAGCGCATTCCGATGTCGGAAAAGGTCTACACGTGGTGGAGCTACCGCTCCGCCGATTGGACCGTAGGCGACCGCGGCCGCAGGCTCGACCACATCTGGATCTCGCGCGCGCTGAAAGATGCGGTCAGCGATTTCAAGATTTTGCGCGATGCGCGGAGCTGGGAGCGTCCGTCGGACCATGTGCCGGTTACGGTGACGCTGGAGGTTTAATGTCGCCCTGGCGAAGGCCAGGGTCCATTACCACCAGTCTTCGTTGTTGCGCGAGAACGCCGGCCATCGCACCAGGCCAGAAACATTTGGGCTAATGGGGCCTGGCCTTCGCCAGGACGACGTCAACTCGTCAGCTTCGCACCCGCCATCAATATATCGCTGGCGATCTGGCTGGAGCGCACCGCGAATTCGTCACGCAGGCGGACGGCCGCGGCGGGGTCGCTTTCGAGCACGCGCTGAAACAGGCTGCGCGCGACGCGGATGACGGAGGCGTGCTCGATCGCAATCGCGCTCGACGGCCGCTTCATCGGCACGATCAGCGCGAGCTCGCCGATCAGCGCACCGGGACTTGCGATCATCTCTGCGCCGGCGCCGTCGTCGACCCGGAAGGCGCCGCGCTGAACCACGAAGCCGGCATCGGCATCGTCGCCAAGGTTGAACAAGACGTCGCCGCGGACGAAGTCACGCTGCTCGGAGCCGATCGCCAGCATGCGCAACGAAGCGTCTCCCAACAGGCGCAGTGTCGGGACACGCTCGAGAAGCGCTACATCGTCGTCGATTGACATTCAGGTCCGGGGCTCAAGGGCACGCAATCTAAAACGATTCGCACGCCCCTGAAGCGTATCACGGCACCAGCTTGTAGCCACCGGCTTCCGTGACCAGGATCTCCGGGTTGGCGGCGTCCTTCTCGATCTTCTGGCGAAGCCGGTAGATGTGGGTTTCCAGCGTGTGGGTGGTGACGCCGGAATTGTAGCCCCAGACCTCCTGGAGCAGGGTCTCGCGCGAGACCGGCATCTGGCCGGCCCGGTAGAGGAAGCGGAGGATCGCGGTTTCCTTCTCCGTCAGCCGGACCTTGCGCGCGTTGGCGGCGGTCAGCATCTTGGAGCCGGGGCGGAAAGAGTACGGGCCGACCGAGAACACCGCGTCCTCGCTGGCTTCGTGCTGCCGGAGCTGGGCGCGGATGCGCGCCAGCAGCACGGCGAAGCGGAAGGGTTTTGCCACATAGTCGTTGGCGCCGGATTCCAGCCCCAAAATCGTGTCGGAATCGGTGTCATGCCCGGTGAGCATGATGATCGGAGCCTTGAACCCGCCCTTGCGCAATGAACGGACCACTTCGCGGCCATCCGTGTCGGGCAGGCCAACATCCATCAGGACGAGATCGGGGGCATTGGCCTTCGCGGCGCTCGCGCCCTTGGCGCCGGTATCGACCGCGGAGGCTTCAAATTCTTCGTGCAGCGACAATTGCTCCACCAACGTATCGCGCAGATCGGTATCGTCATCCACGATCAGGATCTTGCGGGCATTGGCCATAGGGGGTCATCCTTTTGGGGTCCGGCGCGGCGCGCATCCATGCTGCACCCAGCCGAGAGGGAAGTTTAGGGGTCGCAATTATTATTGTTGTTCGTCTTGAAGTAGTGGGCTGTTACCGATTCACAAGCCAGAACCACTCTAACCCAGAATAGCAGGCCGTTTTGATGAATGTCCTGTAATGAATTCGACATCGCACGTTCATATGAAAAATAAAGCTGCTTCAGCTAGTTACACCATGAACCGAAGCGCCGGGCCGCTCTCGGCGATCCGCGTTAAGGCTGCCGCCGGGAATCCGCGTCGGGGCTGGCTGACCGCCGGAGCGCTGACGATTCCGGTGGCGCTCGGACGCGGCGGCATTCTGGCGAACAAGCGCGAGGGCGATGGCGGCACCCCGAGGGGCAGCTTCCGTCCCAGGCGGTTGTGGTGGCGGGGCGACCGGCACAGCCGCCCGCAGACCTTCCTGCCGGCCCGGATCATCACCGGCGAGGACGCCTGGTGCGAGGATCCCAAAGACCGCCATTACAATCAGGGGATCCGGCTCGGCGAGGGGCAGGGTGGTGACCGGCTCAAGCGGGCCGACCATCTCTATGACTTCATCATCGAAATCGACCACAACACGAGGCCGCGCATCGCCGGCCGGGGCAGCGCGGTGTTCTTGCATCTGGCCCGCGACAATTTCGGCCCGACCGCAGGCTGCGTCTCGATGACCAAAGCGGCGATGCGACAATTGCTGCGGCGGCTGGGACCAAAAACAAAAATCATCATCGGGTGAGGACACATGCTCGACAGGGATCAGATCGCCGCCGCTTCGCAGGTCCTGGCCAAACATTGGCGCGCCGGCACCAAGCTTGATGCGCTGGACGCGGGGTTGCGGCCTCAGAACCGCACCGAGGGTTACGCCGTGCAGGCCGCACTCAGCGGGACATTGTTCGGCTGGAAGATCGCGGCGACCAGCGAGTCCGGACAGAAGCACATCAATGTCGCGGGACCGCTGGCCGGTCGGATCATGAGCGACACCGTGATCGCCGACGGCGGCACCGCCTCGATGAAGGGCAACGCGATGCGCGTCGGCGAACCCGAATTCGCTTTCCGCATGGGACGCGATCTGCCGCCGCGCGCGGCGCCGTATACTGTCGACGAGGTGCTCGTCGCCGTGGACAGCTTGCATCCTGCGATCGAGATTCCCGATTCACGCTTTGCCGATTTTGCCAGCGCCGGCGAGGCGCAGCTGATCGCCGACAACGCCTGTGCGCATCTGTTCGTGCTGGGCGCAGCAACGAACGCGAACTGGCGCGCCATGGATCTCGTGGAGGAGCGGCCGCAGATTACGCTACGCGGCCAGCGCTATCTCGGCCACGGCAAGAACGTGCTCGGCGATCCCCGCATTGCCTTGGTCTGGCTGGCCAACGAGCTGCGTGGCCTCGGCATCACCTTGCAGGCAGGGGAGGTGGTGACCACAGGCACGTGCCATCCGCCGCTGCCGATCCAGGCGGGTGATCGGCTTGTCGCGGACTTTGGCGCGCTGGGGAAGGTGGCGGTGGGGTTTGAATAAACCCCGCATACACCACCGTCATTGCGAGCGCAGCGAAGCAATCCAGAATCTTTCCGCGGAGGGACTCTGGATTGCTTCGCTCCGCTCGCAATGACGAAATCGAGAGTTCGTATGGGGCCCTGCTGTCAATGACGGCTCTCACCGGTGTCCGAAGATCGCACTTCCCACGCGCACATGGGTGGCGCCGAGCATGATCGCGGTCGCATAATCCGCGCTCATGCCCATCGAGAGCTTCTTCAATCCATTGCGCGCGGCGATTTTGGCGGTCAGCGCGAAATGCGCCGCCGGCGGCTCGTCTACTGGCGGGATGCACATCAGCCCCGAGATCGTCAGACCGTAGGTGTCGCGGCAGCTCGCGATGAAAGCATCGGCCTCGCCGGGGGCGATGCCGGCCTTCTGCGGCTCCTCACCGATATTGATCTGGACGAACAATTCCGGGTGCTTGTTCTGGGATTCGATTTCCTTGGCTAACGCCTGGCAAATGCTCGGGCGGTCGACCGAATGGATGGCATCGAACAGCGCGACCGCCTCTTTCGCCTTGTTGGATTGCAGCGGACCGATCAGATGCAGCGCGATATCGGAGTAAACAGAAGTTAACGCGGGCCACTTGCCTTTGGCCTCCTGCACGCGATTCTCGCCGAATACGCGCTGTCCGGCGGCGATGACCGGGGTAATTGCATCCGCGGCGAAAGTTTTCGATACCGCGATCAGCGTCACGGAGGCACGTTCGCGCCGCGCATCCTTGCAGGCGCGCGCGATTTCGGCTTCGACCGCGGCGAGCGCGTTTGGTGAATGGCCGGTTAGCGGCTCGGCGTTGGCTTCGGTCATGATGTCGCATCGGAGCTGATTGTTGCGGAGGTAGTTCTAATTTTACCGGGTTCAAGAAAGAGTTTTTGAACCCTTTGCTTTACCTTGGCGCCGGGGTGGGCAGCGAAGATGGCAAACGTCAGTTTCAACCGCAAACGAGCGAAACTCAAGCAGGTTCTCGGAATCCGGGCGCGGCTTGCGTTGCTCGCGGTGATTCTGGTGACGCCTTTGATGTTCGAGCGCATCCGCTCGCTCGAAGACACGCGCACGCGGCAGATCGCGCAGGCCACAGCCGAATTCACCACCGTGGCAAGACACAGCGCCGACGCGCAGCGCGAGGTGATCTCGTCGGTCGAGACCATCCTGAAATCGGAAGCTTTCATCCGCGCCTCCGCCGGCGGCATCAGCAAGAGCTGCGACGTGCTGCGCGCGAGCCTGCCGTCGAATCTTCCCTGGATCCGCACGCTCCTGATCGCCGGC
The DNA here is from genome assembly GCF_000515415.1 of Bradyrhizobium sp. WSM1417. Taxonomy (NCBI): domain Bacteria; kingdom Pseudomonadati; phylum Pseudomonadota; class Alphaproteobacteria; order Hyphomicrobiales; family Nitrobacteraceae; genus Bradyrhizobium; species Bradyrhizobium sp. WSM1417. The sequence continues at coordinate 979,284 of NZ_KI911783.1, read as the reverse complement.
CAGGACGGGCGCATCCAATGCGCCACCAACAACATGTATGTCGGCCTAGACCTCAGCGACCGGCCGTACTTCCAGCAGGCGCAGGAAACCGGCCGCTTTGTGCTGAGCGACTTCATCCTGTCGCGCCCCGTGCCGACACCAACCGTCATGGCGGTTTACCCGGTGTCCGCCTTCAGCGGCCAAGCGGATGCGGTCGTGCTCGCCACCGTCAACCTCGACTGGATGTCGAAGGTCATGAGCAATCTGGGTGGCCGCGCCGGCATCACGGCCGTCCTGGTCGACAGCGCCGGTACCGTGCTGGCCGCACCGGCCGACCAGCACAGCGCGATCGGACGTCCGCTCGACAACATGCCGCTGATGTCCGCGATCGCCGACAAGGCGCTGAGGTCTGACCAGGACGAAGGCTCACTCTCTTTCCTCGCAGCCGACGGCTCCCGCCGCGCGGTCAGCTTTATCCGCATCGCCGGGACCAATGCCCGCCTGATCGCCAGCATCGACGAGGATAAGGTGTCCGCGGCCGTGAGCCGCGACATCCGCACCGCCTATCTTCAGCTGGCTTTCGTCGTGCTATTCGTGCTGCTCGGCGCGCTGATCGCAGCCGAGAAACTGGTGATCAAGCCGATCAGGATGCTCGCCGACATGGCCAAGCGTCTGGGCGAGGGCGATCTGTCGGCGCGTGCCGCGCGCAATCGCCTGCCGTCCGAGTTCGTGCCGCTGGCCCGCGCGTTCAACGCGATGGCCGCGCAGCTCAGCCAGCGCGAACGCGAGCTGATGGCGAGCAATGACCGGCTCACGGTGATGGCCTCGATCGACATGTTGTCGGGGCTCGCCAACCGCCGCGGCTTCCAGAGCCGGCTCGACTTCGAATGGATGCGCGCGCAGCAATATGGCAGCGACCTCGCGCTTCTGATGATCGACGTCGACCATTTCAAGCTGTTCAACGACACCTATGGCCATCTCGAAGGCGATTCCTGCCTGACCAGGCTCGGCGAGTCGCTGTCCGGCATCGCCGCCGACACGATGGGCTTCGCGGCCCGCTACGGCGGCGAAGAATTCTGCCTGTTGCTGCCGAACACCGACGTGGCGCGCGCCGTCGAAATCGGCGAACAGGCGCGCGCGGCCGTGCTGAGACTGTGCCTGCCGCACATCACCTCCGACCACATGATCGTCACCGTCTCGATCGGCGTTGCCGCGACAAAGCCAAACGAGAGCTTGCGTCCGGGTGATTTGATCGAAGCCGCCGACGCCGCGCTCTACGCCGCCAAGCACCGCGGTCGCAACAACGTCGTCGAACACGGCATCACCGTGATCGACAGCGGCGCGGCGGAAATGATGATGGCGGGTTGAGGGCTAACCCGCCGCCCCGGCGCCATCGAGTTCGGTCTCGGTGACCACGCGATTGCGGCCGCTGTTCTTGGCGAGATAGAGCGCGCGATCGCAGCGCTCGATGAGATCGGTGATCGCTTCGCCGCTCCGGTACTGCGCAACGCCGATCGACACGCTGATATGGGGCAGGACCTCGCCGGTCGACCGGCGCGTGATCCTGCATTCCGCGATCGCGTGCCTGATGCGCTCGGCAATCTGGGCGCAGACGGCGAGATCGGCATCCGGCAACACCGCGATCAGCTCCTCGCCGCCATAGCGGGCCGACAGGTCCTGCTCGCGGACCTTTTCGCGCAGCACCTTGGCCATCAGGCGCAGCACCTGGTCGCCGACGCCGTGGCCGAAACTGTCGTTGAAGGTCTTGAAGTGGTCGATGTCGAGCATCAGCACGCTGAGCGGCTCGCCCCAGTCCGCAGTTGTCTGCGCCTTGCGCAGGAATTCATCGAGCGCCCGGCGGTTGGCGAGGCCTGTGAGCGTATCGGTCCGGGCACGCTCCTCTGATTTGGAGAGAGAGGCGCGGATCACGTCGAGCTCGCGGGTCTTTTCCGCAAAGCCTGCCTCGAGCCGCGTCGCGCGGGCGGCGGCGCGCCCCAACTCGTTCATGAGCTGGGCGACCAGCGCTTTTGGGTCGACACCGGCCTTGCCCTGGTCGGCAACCTCGTTGATCGCCTGCATCTGGGAGTGGTTGTCGGCGATCGCGGTTGCTAGAAAATCCTTCGCCGCCCCCATGAGAGCATGCAGCCGCTCCGATGTCTCCGAGACGCTAGCGCCCCCCTTGGGCGCGACATAGGTCTCGAACAGATCCTGATTGGTCCTGACGTCGAAGGGACGGTTATGATCGATCAGGAGGTCGATGGCGTTGCGCAGATCGTCATGGCTGCCCGCGAAATAGCGAAACCAGACGGCAAAATTGGGCGGCGTCGGCGGGATTCCCTGTTCGGCCATGCTGCGCATCGCCCGCTCGGCGATGGAGGCGGCGTAGTCGCGGTCGAGATCGTCGAAGCTGGCGTCCATCGCAAATCTTGAGGGTTCTGGTCAGTCGCAAACTCGCATCGACCCCTTAATCACGCCCCAACGCGGCCTCAGTAGTTCTGCGGTGCAGCGCCGAAGGTTCCCAGATTGCGGCAACCCATTGACCCCTTGAGGACTTCTATGGCCTAGTCCGCCGTCTTTGACGGCCCAGATCCACGAAAACCCAACGATTCCATGACCTCCGAACGCTACAACGCCCGCGACGCCGAACCGCGCTGGCAAGCCGCCTGGGACCAACAGGCGATCTTCGTCTCCAAGAACGACGATCCGCGGCCGAAATATTATGTGCTGGAGATGTTCCCCTACCCGTCGGGGCGCATCCATATCGGCCATGTCCGCAATTACACGCTCGGCGACGTGCTGGCCCGCTTCATGCGCGCCAAGGGTTTCAACGTGCTGCACCCGATGGGCTGGGACGCTTTCGGCCTGCCGGCCGAGAACGCCGCGATCGAGCGCAAGGTGGCGCCGAAGGCCTGGACCTACGACAACATCGCCGCGATGAAGAAGCAGCTCCGCTCGATCGGGCTGTCGCTGGACTGGAGCCGCGAGATCGCGACCTGCGATCCCTCCTACTACAAGCACCAGCAGAAGCTGTTTCTGGACTTCCTGCGCGAAGGCCTCGCCGAGCGCGAAAAGCGCAAGGTGAACTGGGACCCCGTCGACATGACCGTGCTCGCCAACGAGCAGGTGATCGACGGGAAAGGCTGGCGTTCGGGTGCCGTTGTCGAGCAACGGGAAATGAACCAGTGGGTCTTCAAGATCACGAAGTACTCGCAGGAGCTGCTGTCAGCGCTGGATACGCTGGACCGCTGGCCCGACAAGGTGCGGCTGATGCAGCGCAACTGGATCGGCCGGTCCGAGGGCCTGCTGATCCGCTTCGCACTCGACGCGGCGACGACGCCGGCCGGCGAGAGCGAGCTGAAGATTTTCACGACGCGCCCGGACACGCTGTTCGGCGCGAAGTTCATGGCGATCTCGGCCGATCATCCGCTGGCGCAGGCGGCCGCCGCCAAAAACCCTGCGCTCGCCGAGTTCATCGGTGAGATCAAAAAGATCGGCACCGCGCAGGAAGTGATCGACACCGCCGAGAAGCAGGGTTTTGACACCGGCATCCGCGCGGTTCACCCGTTCGATCCCTCCTGGAAGCTGCCGGTCTATGTCGCCAACTTCGTGCTGATGGAATACGGCACCGGCGCCATTTTCGGCTGTCCCGCCCACGACCAGCGCGACCTCGACTTCGTCAACAAGTATGCTCTCGGCAACACGCCGGTGGTGTGCCCCGAGGGCCAGGATCCGAAGACGTTTGTCATCACCGATACCGCCTATGACGGTGACGGCCGCATGATCAATTCGCGCTTCCTCGACGGCATGACCATCGATCAGGCCAAGGACGACGTGGCGAAGCGTCTCGAGACTGAGCTGCGCGGCAACGCGCCGGTCGGCGAGCGCCAGGTGAACTTCCGCCTGCGCGACTGGGGCATTTCGCGCCAGCGCTATTGGGGCTGCCCGATCCCCGTCATCCACTGTCCGAAGTGCGACGTGGTGCCGGTGCCGGATTCCGAGCTGCCGGTGGTGCTGCCGGAGGATGTGAGCTTCGACAAGCCGGGCAACGCGCTCGATCATCATCCGACCTGGAAGCACGTGACCTGTCCGCAATGCGGCGGCAAGGCGCAGCGTGAAACCGACACCATGGACACCTTCGTGGATTCGTCCTGGTACTTTGCGCGTTTCACCGATCCCTGGAACGAGAACGCGCCGACGACGCCAGAGGTCGCCAACCGGATGCTGCCGGTCGACCAGTATATCGGCGGTGTCGAGCACGCGATCCTACATCTGCTCTACAGCCGCTTCTTCACGCGCGCGATGAAGGCGACCGGGCACATCGCATTGGACGAGCCGTTCGCCGGCATGTTCACGCAGGGTATGGTGGTGCACGAGACCTATCAGAAGGCCGACGGCACCTACGTCCAGCCGGTCGAGGTGAAGGTCGAGACCGGCGCCAACGGCCGCCGCGCCACGCTGCTGACGTCAGGTGAAGACATCCAGATCGGCCCGATCGAGAAGATGTCGAAGTCGAAGAAGAACACGGTCGATCCCGACGACATCATCGAGACCTATGGCGCCGACGTCGCGCGCTGGTTCATGCTGTCGGATTCCCCGCCCGAGCGCGACGTGATCTGGAGCGACGAGCGCGTCCAGGGCGCCTCTCGCTTCGTGCAGCGGCTGTGGCGGCTGGTGAGCGACTCTGTTGAAGCCGGCAAGGCCGCGCCGGCGGCCCGGCCCGCCAGCTTCGGCCCGGACGCCACCGCCTTGCGCAAGGCCGCCCATGGCGCGCTGGACAAGGTCACCACCGGGATCGAGCGCCTGCACTTCAACGTCTGCCTCGCCCATATCCGCGAATTCACCAATTCATTCGCGGAGGTCTTGCAGCGCCCCGGCCAGCCGGCCCCAGATTTGGCCTGGGCGATCCGGGAGGCCAGCCAGATCCTGGTCCAGCTGTTCTCCCCGATGATGCCGCACCTGGCTGAGGAGTGCTGGCAGGTTCTCGGGCACAGCGGGCTGGTTTCCGAGGTCAATTGGCCCCAAATCGAACGCGATTTGCTGGTTGAAGACAGTGTGACCCTGGTGGTTCAGGTCAACGGCAAGAAGCGGGGTGAGGTCACAGTTGCAACAGCGGCCGAGAATCCGGAAATCGAGGCTGCCGTTTTGGCCCTTGATGCGGTAAAACTGGCCCTGGACGGCAAGCCCGTCCGCAAGGTGATTATCGTCCCCAAGAGGATCGTGAATGTTGTCGGCTAGGATCCGCATCGCAGCCCGCTTGCTGGCGGTCGCCGCACTGGCGGCAATGACGGCCGGCTGCTTCCACCCGATGTATGCCGAGCACACCGACGGCACGCCCGGCCTGCGCGAGAAGCTGATGGGGGTCGATCTGCCCCCGATCGCCAAAGCCAATGCCTCGCGCGAAGCCCGCGTCGGCGTCGAGGTCCGCAACGCGCTGGCCTTCAAGCTCTATGGCACCGCCACCGGCATGCCGCCGACCCACCGCCTCGAGATCCGCTTCGTAAGCAGCAAGACGTCGCTGATCGTCGATCCCAATACCGGCCTGCCGAGCAGCGAAAATTACGGCCTCGACGCCCAGTACAATCTGATCGAGGTCGTCAGTGGCAAGTCGGTGATGACCGGCACGACGTTCTCCCGCGTGTCCTACGACATGCCCGGCTCCTATCAGCGTTTCAGCCGCAACCGCGCGGTACGTGATGCCGAGGATCGTGCCGCCAACGAGATCGCCGAGAACATCACGACTCGCCTCGCCTCGTTCTTCACCGCGGGCACTTAATTCATCCCGTCACCCCGGTTCGCCCGGAATGACGAATCCCAGGCAACATGGTCGCGCTGCGCGGAAAAGAGATCGACGCCTTTCTCGCCCGCCCCGATGCGGGCCGTCCGATCATCCTGCTCTATGGTCCTGACGCCGGCCTGGTCCGCGAACGCGCGGATGCGCTGATCGCCTCGGCTGTCGACGATCCCAATGATCCCTTCTCGCTGGTCAAGGTCGATGGTGACGAGCTCTCCGCCGAGCCGTCGCGCCTCGTCGACGAAGCCATGACGGTGCCGCTGTTCGGCGGTCGCCGCGCCATCCGCGTGCGCGCCGGCTCGCGCAGCTTTGCCAGCGCTATCGACACGCTGGCGGAGATGGGCGTCAGGGATTGCCGCATCGTGATCGAGGCCGGCGAGCTGCGCCCGGAATCGCCACTACGCAAAGCCTGCGAACGCGCCAAGGCGGCCGTCGCGATCGCCTGCTATCCCGATACCGAGCGCGACCTTGCCAAGCTGATGGAAGACGAGCTCCGCATCGCCAATTTGCGCATCGCGCAGGATGCCCGCGCGGCGCTGATGTCGTTCCTCGGCGGCGACCGGCAGGCCTCGCGCAACGAGCTGCGCAAGCTCACGCTCTATGCCCATGGCAAGGGCGAGATCACGCTGGATGACGTGATGGCTGTCGTCGCCGATGCGTCGGAGCTGAAACTCGATCCGATCGTCGATGGCGCCTTCGCCGGCCGGCCCGAGATCGTCGAGAGCGAGTTTGCCAAAGCCATGATCGCCGGCACCTACCCCGGCGTGATCATCTCTGCGGCGCAGCGTCAGGCGGCGTGGCTGCACAAATCGGCGCTCGCAATCGCCGACGGCACGCCCGCTTCCGCGGTGCTCGACAGCGGCTATCCGCGCCTGCATTTTTCGCGGAAGCCCGCGGTCGAAACCGCACTGCGTAATTTCAGCGTGGCGCGGCTCGCCGCCATCATCGAGCAGCTCGCGACCGCCGCGCTGGACACCCGCAAGCAATCCATCCTCGCCGCCGCCATCGCTCAGCGCACGCTGATGGCGATCGCCGCGAACGCGAAGCGGCGGGGCTGAGCACGCCGTTCTGTTGCCTCGTCATTGCGAGGAGCCCTTGCGACGAAGCAATCCAGAATCTCTCCGGGGAAAGATTCTGGATTGCGTCGCTGCGCTCGCAATGACGTGTGGATGGGCCATGGGTCCTGGCTTTCGCCAGGACGACACCAAGCGGCCTACAGCGCGCCCTTCGCCAACCGCCGCATGACCTCGTCGAGCTGATCGAGGTTGCGGTAGTTGATCTGCACTGAGCCGCCGGGATCGCGGTGGCTCACCGTGACCTTGAGCCCGAGCGCGTCGCTGACGCGCTTCTCGAGGTCGACCGTGTCGGGGTCCTTTTCCTTCGCCCCCGTGCGCGCCTTCTGCGGCTTACGCTCCGGCACGCCCTCTTCATGCGCCAGCGCCTCGGTCTGGCGGACGTTGAGGCCCTCTTCCACGATGCGCTTGGCAGCCGCGAGCGGATCAGGCACGCCGATCAGCGCGCGGGCATGACCGGCGGTCAGGTCGCCGCTCGTGATCAACGCTTGCACCTCGGCGGGAAGCTTGGTCAGCCGCATCATATTGGCGATGTGGCTGCGGCTCTTGCCGACGACTTTGGCGATGTCGTCCTGGCTGCGTTTAAACTCGTTGGCGAGCGCGTGATAGCCGAGCGCCTCTTCCATCGGGTTGAGGTCTTCCCGCTGCACGTTCTCGACGATCGCAAACTCCAGCGCATCGCTGTCGCTGATGTCGACGGGAACGATCGGCACTTCGTGCAGGCCGGCCATTTGCGACGCGCGCCAGCGCCGCTCGCCGGCGATGATCTCGAAGCGGTCCTGCGCCCCCTTCACCGGGCGGACCACGATCGGCTGGATCACACCATGCTGCTTGATCGAATCGCTGAGCTCCCTGAGCTCGCTTTCCGAAAAGGTGCGGCGCGGGTTGCGCGGATTGGGTTTGATGAACTCGATCGGCACCTTGCGTTGCGCGCGCGGCCGATCGACATGCTGGGCCTCGCCGCCGACATCACCGATCAGACTCGCAAGACCCCGGCCCAATCGCGAACGCGCTTCGTCGGCCATCGCCAGCTCCCTTGGATTCACGGTGCAGCACTCCAGAACTGAATTGTCGTAGGGTAGGCAAAGCGAAGCGTGCCCACCAGTTAGTCATGTGCGGAAGATGGTGGGCACGGCGAAGACGCCTTTGCCCACCCTACAGCACCTCTAATGCGTCGTCCGCAGCTCGCGCTCGCGCTGGATCACTTCGGTGGCGAGCCGCAGATAAGCTTCGCTGCCGACGCATTTGAGATCGTAAACCAGCACCGGCTTGCCGTAGGACGGCGCCTCCGAGATGCGCACGTTGCGCGGGATCATGGTCTTGTAGACCTTCTCGCCCATGAACTGCCGAACGTCGGCAACGACCTGGTTCGAGAGATTGTTGCGCGAGTCGAACATGGTCAGCACGATGCCGTGGATCGACAGGTTCGGATTGAGCGTCGAGCGCACCTGCTCCACCGTCTGGAGCAACTGCGACAGACCTTCGAGCGCGAAGAACTCGCACTGGAGCGGCACCAGGATCGCGTCGGAAGCCGCCATCGCATTCACGGTGATCAGATTGAGCGAGGGCGGACAGTCGATCAGAACGTAGGTGTAATCGGCATCTGGCGAGACGTTGTTGTTGAGCGCGCTGATCGCGTCGCGCAGCTTGTACGCACGACCGGGCGTGGTGCCGAGCTCGAGCTCGAGGCCGGAGAGATCCATGGTCGAGGGCGCGATATGCAGCCGCGGCACTGCAGTCGACACCACCGCTTCTCGCAAGCTCGCCTCGCCGATCAGAACGTCATAGGTGGAACAGGAGCGGTTGCGGCGATCGATGCCGAGGCCGGTCGAGGCGTTGCCCTGCGGATCGAGATCGACGATCAGGACACGTTCGCCGATCGCAGCGAGCGCCGTGCCGAGATTGATCGCCGTGGTTGTTTTTCCCACGCCGCCCTTCTGATTCGCCAGCGCCAGGATGCGCGGATGGCCCTGCGGGACGGCGGCGGTCTGTTCTTGCTGCGGTTCGTCAATCACGCTCATCGCAAATTCCCCACTCGGCCCCTGACGCCTCACCCGCGCCGTTCGACGGAAGCCAGCTCGACGATCCAACCGTCGCCTGTACGGCTTTGGTGGAGCTGCGGCTGAATATTCCAATATTTAGTAGCTTCGGTCAATTCAGACTCTACATCTTGACCCTTGAGAAACAACGCTTTTGCGCCTTGGCGCATCAGCGGCTCCGCAAAGCCGATGAGTTGATGTAGCGGAGCCAGTGCACGCGCGGTGACGCAATCGACCGGGCCGGTGATTCTATCCACATTATCCCCGATCTCAGCGAGATGTACGACTCCCGGAGATGTAGTGACGCGGATGGCTTCGCGCAGGAAGGCTGCCTTCTTGGCGATTCGCTCGACCAGATGGACGCTCGCCCCGGCCGTCCCTGCCATGGCGCAGGCCAGGACGACACCCGGAAAGCCGCCGCCGCTGCCAAGATCGGCCCAGCGTTTGGCGGACGGGGCAAGAGCGACAAGCTGAAGCGAATCGGCGATGTGCCGGGTCCAGAGATGCGGCAAGGTCGAGGGCGCGACGAGGTTGGTCTTGGCCTGCCACTCCCGCAGCAGTGCGATGTAGCGATCGAGCCGGGTTTCGGTTTCATGCGAAATGGGTGCGAGCTTGAGTGCCGCAACCTTGTCGGCCGCGATGACGGCGTCCAACGATCGATCGTTAGCGCTGGCCTTGTCGATCTTCGGCTTGGTCGGCGCCGGTTCGGAGCGACGACCCACGCCCTCACCCGCCGGAGGCTTTCCTGATGACGATCTGCTGCCGCCCGGCTCGCGCTGTTTCACGTGAAACCTATGCGATTGCTTTGGAAGTCTTCCGCGCTTCGCGGCGAAGATAGGCCGCAAGGATACCCAGCGCGGCCGGCGTCATGCCGTCGATTCGACCGGCCTGGCCAACCGTGAACGGCCGCGCCTTCTCCAACTTGGCCCGCACCTCGTTGGAGAGACCAGGGACCTGCTGGTAATCGACGTCCGACAGCACCATCCCCTCGTCCCGCCTGAAGGCCTCGACGTCGGCGTTCTGGCGCTCCAGATAGACGTCGTACTTCGCGTCGATCTCGAGATGGATGGCAATGACGGGATCGATGCCGGCCAGCTCAGGCCAGATCGCACGGACTTGGCTCCAGCCGATATCGGGATACGCCATCAGCTCGAAGGCCGAGCGCCGCTGGCCATCCCGGTTCAGGGTGAGACCCTGCTTGATGGCCTCGTTCGGGGTGATCGTCAGCGACTTGGAGAGCGCTCGAGCCGCATTCAGGGCGTCCATCTTGGCGCGATGATGCACGGTCCGGGCGCTCCCAACACATCCCAGGGCGATGCCCTTCACGGTCAAACGCTGATCGGCATTGTCCGCCCGCAGCGTCAGCCGGTACTCGGCCCTGGAGGTGAACATCCGATAGGGTTCGCTGATGCCGCGGGTGACGAGGTCGTCGATCATCACGCCGAGATAGCCATCGGCTCGGTCGAACACCGTCAGCGCGGCCCCGCTCGCGGCCAATGCCGCGTTCAGCCCGGCCACGATGCCCTGGCCGGCGGCTTCCTCGTATCCTGTCGTGCCGTTGATCTGCCCGGCCAGGAACAGGCCGCGCAGACGCTTGGTCTGGAGGGTCGGATCGAGCTCACGCGGATCGATGTGGTCGTATTCGATGGCATAACCCGGCCGGACCATCTTCACCCGCTCCAGGCCGGGAATGGTTGCGAGAATGGCGAGCTGTACCTCCTCCGGCAGCGAGGTCGAGATGCCGTTGGGATAGACCGTGCTGTCGTCGAGCCCTTCCGGCTCCAGGAAGATCTGGTGACCGTCGCGATCGCCGAAGCGAACGATCTTGTCCTCGATCGAGGGGCAATAGCGCGGTCCGGAGCTCTTGATCTGGCCGGAGTACATCGGAGAGCGATGGACATTGGCCCGGATCACGTCATGGGTCGCGGAATTGGTCCGGGTGATCCCGCACTGGATCTGCGGGGTCGTGATCCGCTCGGTCATCACCGAAAACGGCTCCGGGGGCTCGTCCCCCGGCTGCATCTCGACCGCCGACCAGTCGATCGTCGAGCCGTCCAGTCGCGGCGGAGTTCCCGTCTTGAGCCGTCCAAGCGTGAACCCGGCGCGCTCGAAGGAGGTCGAAAGGCCCATTGCAGGCGCCTCGCCGACCCTGCCGGCCGGCCAGTTCTTCTCGCCAAGATGAATCAGTCCGCGGAGGAAGGTGCCGGTGGTGACGACAACGGCCCCTGCCCGAAGTTCGCGACCGTCCGCCAAGCGCAGGCCGATCACCCGTCCATCGACCACGATCAGCTCGTCCGCCTCGCCTTCGATGACGGAAAGACCCTCGGTCTCCCGGATCGCCGCCTGCATCGCGGCGGCATAGAGCTTCCGGTCGGCCTGGGCGCGCGGACCGCGGACCGCCGGGCCCTTACGACGATTGAGGACGCGAAACTGGATGCCGCCGGCGTCGCCGACCCGGCCCATCAGACCATCAAGCGCGTCGACCTCGCGAACCAGATGGCCCTTGCCGAGACCGCCAATAGCGGGATTGCAGGACATCGCGCCGATGGTGGAGAAACGGTGTGTCACCAGAGCGGTGGCCGCACCCATCCGGGCAGAGGCAGAAGCGGCCTCACAGCCGGCATGGCCGCCGCCAATCACGATGACGTCGAAGCTCTCTCGCTCTGTTCGCATGGGCGGAGTTCTAACTCACAGGCGGGGAAGCCGGAAGCGGAAACTGGAGAGGTGACTGTTTCACGTGAAACGGGGCGAAGCGGTGCCTAAGTGTTTTTCGCGAAAACAACCCCATGCACAGTAGAATGGCCCTTGGAAAGATTACCGTTTTTCGTGCAACAAATGGGCTTGCGAAGGCAAGAAAGGCGTCGTCAGAAGGACATAAAGCCAGCGACCTCGGGCGGGAAAGCGCGACCGCAAGAGCCCGTCCCCGTATTTCTGGCGGACCGGACCTCAAGGCGGTGTTTCACGTGAAACGTCACGGAACCAAGCCGACCCCGTTCGCGTGAAACGGCAAGAAATGGAACAAAGGCTATTTCTTCAATGAACAACTAGCACTACTTTCCAACACAGAATTTCTGGAAAATGGCCCCCAGGACGTCCTCGACATCCACCCGACCCAGCAGTCGGCCCAAGGCATAGGCGGCAGCCCGCAGCTCTTCGGCGGCAAACTCCTCACCATCTTCTACTAGCTCAAGACTCCGGCGCAAGCTGTCCGCTGCCCGACGCAGCAGATCGCGCTGGCGGGCCCGGGTCACCAATGCCCCCTCAGTCGTTCCGAAGAAGTCGGCGGCGAATTTCACGAGGGCATCGACCAGCTCAGGAATGCCGTCCCCCCGGCTCGCCGCGATTCCGAACTCACCGCGCGGTCGGACGTCCTCGACCCCGCCGAGATCGATCTTGTTGCGCACGATCCAGATCGCGCCGCCGGAGGGACTGCTTGCATTGCCGGACTTGCCCAGTAGCGACATCGCGTCAGGGTCGACAGCGCGTCCCGCCTCCACCAGCCACAACACGAGATCAGCGTCGTCGGCGCGGGCTCGCGCCCGGCGTACACCCTCCTGCTCGACCGGATCGTCGGTCTCGCGAATGCCGGCGGTGTCGATCACCGTGACGGGATAGCCATCGAGATCGAGCTGCACCTCGATCACGTCGCGCGTCGTGCCGGCATGAGGCGAGACGATCGCAACGTCGCGGCGCGCGAGCTGGTTGATCAGCGTCGACTTGCCGACATTCGGCTCGCCCGCGATCGCAACCACCAGGCCGTCGCGCAAGCGTTCAGCTTGTCCTTGTGCCGCAAGGACTTCTGCAATTTCGTCATGCAGCGCACTGATCGCCTTGACCGCAGGCGCCATCAACTCGGCGGGCACATCGCCCTCGTCGGAGAAATCGATGCCGGCCTCGATCAAGGCCGAGGCGTCGATGATACGCTCGCGCCAGTCGCGCGCGCGATTGCCGAGGAGACCCTGCAACTGCCGTAACGCCTGGCGGCGCTGGCGGTCGGTGTCGGCATGAATGAGATCGTCGAGCCCCTCCGCCTCAGTCAGGTCGAGCTTGCCGTTCTCGAAGGCGCGCCGGGTGAATTCGCCGGGCTCGGCAGCTCGCATATTCGGAATTACGGAAATCGCGGTAAACAGTGCGGCCAGCACCGCGCGGCCGCCATGGACGTGAAATTCGGCGACGTCCTCGCCGGTCGCGCTGCCCGGCCCCGGAAACCACAACACCACCGAATCGTCGATCGGCTGGCCGACGCCGTCATGAAGGAGCCGGCGGCCGGCCTGTCTCGGCGCGGGTAGCTTGCCGGCCAGCGTCGTCAGCACCAGGCTGGCGCCTGGCCCGGAGACGCGCACCACCGCGAGCGCGCTGGGCGGACGGCCGGACGACAGCGCAAAGATGGTCTGATCTCGCGGATGCATGGCCTATTTGTCCGGCTGACAGGAAAAAGGCAAACATCTGTTTCGGCAGACAAATCGCGCGATTTGCTGCACCAATTCCCGCAGTAAAGCCTATGTTGCGATGCAACAAATTCACGAGCGTCTGCTGCAAGAACCACTTCCAACGGAATGAACGACGTCCCCATATATCTATATTCACAAGTAATATCAATATGTTAAGCGAAATCCGCTGCAAGCGACAGACGCCCCACAATGCTGCACCTTCGTTGCAGCAAAGCCGCACAACGAAAAAGGGCGCCCGAAGGCGCCCTTTGATCATGCTGCACTGCAATCAGGTGTTCATCGAGTCGAAGAACTCGGAATTGCTCTTGGTCGAACGCAGCTTGTCGAGCAGGAAGTCGATTCCGTCCATCGTCCCCATCGGATTCAGGATGCGGCGGAGCACGTACATCTTCTTCAGAACCACCGGATCGGTGATCAGCTCTTCCTTGCGGGTACCGGAGCGCGAAATGTCGATCGCCGGGAAGGTCCGCTTGTCCGAAACCTTGCGGTCGAGGATCAGCTCGGAGTTACCGGTGCCCTTGAACTCTTCGAAGATGACTTCGTCCATGCGGCTGCCGGTATCGACCAGCGCGGTCGCGATGATCGTCAGCGAGCCGCCCTCTTCGATGTTGCGGGCGGCGCCGAAGAAGCGCTTCGGCCGCTGCAGCGCGTTGGCGTCGACACCGCCGGTCAGCACCTTGCCCGATGACGGCACCACGGTGTTGTAGGCACGGCCGAGGCGCGTGATGGAGTCCAGCAGGATCACGACGTCGCGGCCATGCTCGACCAGACGCTTGGCCTTCTCGATCACCATCTCGGCGACCTGGACGTGGCGCACCGCCGGTTCGTCGAAGGTCGAGGAGACGACCTCGCCCTTCACCGAGCGCTGCATGTCCGTGACTTCTTCCGGACGTTCGTCGATCAGAAGCACGATCAGATAGCACTCGGGATGATTATGCGCGATCGAGTGCGCGATGTTCTGCATCAGCACGGTTTTACCCGTGCGCGGTGGCGCGACGATCAGAGCGCGCTGGCCTTTGCCGATCGGCGCGACGATGTCGATAACCCTTGCAGACAGGTCTTTCCGCGTCGGGTCGTCGATTTCCATGCGGAAGCGCTGATTCGGAAACAGCGGCGTGAGGTTGTCGAAATTGACCTTGTGCTTGGCTTTTTCCGGGTCCTCGAAATTGAGCGTGTTGACCTTCAGCAGCGCGAAATAGCGCTCGCCCTCTTTCGGGCTGCGGATGTGGCCTTCGATAGTGTCGCCGGTGCGCAGGCCAAAACGGCGGATCTGCGAGGGCGAAACGTAGATGTCATCCGGGCCCGGCAGGTAATTCGCATCGGGCGAGCGGAGGAAGCCGAAGCCGTCGGAGAGAACCTCGACGACGCCTTCGCCGACGATGTCGGTCTCGGCGAGCGCAAGCTGCTTGAGGATGGCGAACAGCAGCTCCTGCTTGCGCATGGTGCTGGCATTCTCGACCCCATTCTCTTCCGCGAACGAGACGAGCTCGGCCGGCGTCTTCGACTTGAGGTCCTGGAGTTTGATTTCCCGCATTGGGGTGGTCCTGTGGGGTAACCTGGGAGGGGGGTGCGAGGAGGCTCTGAAATGCGGACGCGAAAAGGTAAGGTCCGCAGGTCTGGCAAGGAGAGCGCCGGTGAGGCTTCAAACCTGATGGGGTGTCCGGCCTCTGGAAAGCTCAGACACGACCACATCCGCCTGCGTTGGGTGGGATATCGCTAATATAGAAAATCGCCTCACACTCCGCAAGCAGAAGCACTGAGCGATTGTTCGCGGCCGCTGCCTAGAACGGCTTCACGATGACCATGATGACGATCAGAATCATCAAGGCAGTCGGCACCTCGTTGATAATACGATAGAATTTCTGGCTTCGGGGGCGCCGATCCGCCGCGAAATCCTTCAACCAGCGCGAAAAAAAGCCGTGGACCGCGGACATCGCCAGAACCAGTGCCAGTTTTACGTGCAGCCAGCCGAAAGTGAACCAGTGTCCAGCCCAGGCGAGATAAAGCCCGGCGAGCCAGGTCACGATCATGGCGGGATTGATGATCGCCTTGAACAGCCGCCGTTCCATGACCTTGAACGTTTCCGACTGCTTCGAGCCGATTTCGGCCTCGCAATGATAAACGAACAGCCGCGGCAAATAGAGCATGCCCGCCATCCAGGAGATGACGGCGATCACATGCAGCGCCTTGATCCAGAGATAGACGTCTTCAAACATGTCTGGAGTCCGGATTCCTGCCCAGCCGCGGGGAACGCTGGGGATAGTAAGGAGTCGTTAAGGTCTTGCCTGCACACATATCCGTCCGTAGCGCCCTTCTCCAATAAGAATCTTAGATTCTTAAGGTTTGAGTCTATGTGACGGTGAATTGGACTCACACATTTCCGTCCGCCCGTTCACACGCGCTTGTTCACATCCATCAACATATCCCTGATCGCTCTGGCCGCTTTCGATAAGTCGGTCAGCTTCAAAGGCTTGCGCGTTTCTGTCGGCAGCTTATCAAGAGGGTTATCGACGCAATCCCGTTTCCCTTTCGGCAGGGCGTCGAAGTTGTTCTCAGGGGCAGCGGTGTGAAGAAAATTGGCACTTGTCCCGCCCGCGGTGTCGCACATCCCTTTCCAAGGGGTTAAGCTCCACAGAAATCCACAAACCACACCGGTTTCATACAAAGGGCTTTTGTGCCGACCTCGAGCAATTATTTCCATCTGCACCTCGTCTCCGACTCCACCGGTGAAACGCTGATCACGGTGGCGCGCGCCGTTGCCGCTCAGTACGCAAACGTGACCCCGGTCGAGCACGTCTATCCGTTGGTGCGCAGCCAGAAACAGCTTGATCGCGTGCTCGACGAGATCGAGGAAGCACCGGGAATCGTGCTGTTCACGCTGCTCGAGAAGGATCTGGTCGCCAGGCTCGAGGACAAGTGCAAGGGGATCAATGTTCCGAGCCTGTCGATCATCGGCCCGGTGATGCAATTGTTCGAGGCGTATCTCGGAGCTGCTACGACCGGCCGGGTCGGCGCCCAGCACGTCCTCAATGCCGAATACTTCAAGCGCATAGACGCGTTGAACTACACGATGATCCACGATGACGGCCAGCATGTCGAAGGGCTCGACGACGCGGACGTGGTGCTCGTGGGTGTCTCCCGCACCTCCAAGACCCCGACGTCGATCTACCTTGCCAACCGCGGCATCCGCACTGCCAACGTGCCGCTGGTTCCAGGCATTCCGGTGCCCTCGCAACTGGAAACGTTGACGCGACCGCTGGTGGTGAGCTTGCATGCAACGCCGGAACGCTTGATCCAGGTGCGCACCAACCGCCTGCTCTCCATGGGCGCCGATTCCAGCAGCGACACCTATACCGACAAGCAGTCGGTCGCCGAAGAGGTCGCATTTGCCCGCAAGCTGAGCGCCAAGCATGATTGGCCGCTGCTCGACGTCACGCGGCGCTCGATCGAGGAAACCGCCGCGGCGATCATGAAACTCTACAGCGATCGTCAGCGTAACCGGCCTTCTGAATAGTCTTGCAATAGACTTGGGAATAATTTTGCGATGGGTCTGTGGCTCGGCAAATCTTCGTTGATCCTGGCCTCGCAGAGCAGCGCGCGAAAGATGCTGCTGGCCAATGCCGGGCTCGAGTTCAAGGCGATCACGGCTGATATCGACGAGCGCGCGATCCAGGCCGCCTCCGGGCTTTCCGGTCCGCGCGAGATTGCGTTGCTGCTGGCGCGCGAAAAGGCCAGAGCAGTCTCGGCCCATCACGCTGGAAGCACCGTCATCGGTGCGGATCAAACGCTGGCGCTTGGCGATCGCCTCTTCAACAAGCCTGCGGGCCGCGCCCAAGCGTTGGCGCAACTGCGCGATCTCTCCGGCCATAGCCATGAGCTGAATTCCGCCGCGGCGATCGCACGCGATGGCGAGATCATCTTCGAGGACGTCTCGGTCGCCCGCCTCACCATGCGGCAGATGACCGAGGCCGAGCTTTCGGTCTATCTCGACATCGCCGGCGATGCCGTCACCACCAGTGTCGGGGGCTATCAGCTCGAAAGCCTGGGGATCCATTTGTTCGAGCGGATCGAGGGCGACCACTTCACCATTCTCGGTCTGCCGCTGCTGCCGCTGCTTGCGTTCCTGCGGCGCGAGCGGCTAGTTGCGGTTTGAATCGCAGATATGGCTAGGCTGATGCGGATCCTGGGACTGACCGGCTCGATCGGGATGGGCAAATCGACCACCGCGAAATTGTTCGCGGAGGCTGGCGTCCCTGTCTACGATGCCGATGCGGCTGTTCATCAGCTCTATGAGGGCGAGGCTGCGCCCGCGATCGAGGCCGCCTTCCCCGGCACCACCGCGAACGGCAAGGTCGATCGGCCAAAACTCTCGGCGCGTGTGGTGCACGATGCTGCCGCCATCAAGCAGCTCGAGCAGATCGTTCATCCGATGCTCGGCGCTTCCCGGAAAAAATTCTTCGCCGACGCCGAAGCCGCCAGCGCGCCGGTCGTGGTGCTGGACATTCCGCTGCTGTTCGAGACGGGCGGTGAGACGCGGGTCGATGCCGTTGTCGTGGTGACGACGTCCCCGGAACTGCAGCGCGAGCGGGTGCTGGCGCGCGGCACGATGGACGAGGCCAAGCTCGACGCCATCATCGCCAAGCAGACACCCGATGCGGAAAAGCGCAGGCGTGCCGATTTCGTGGTGGATACGTCGCATGGACTCGATCCGGTGCGCGCCCAAATCGCGCACATCCTCGCCGAGGTCGTTAAGATGCCGCAGCGGCGAGCCTGATTCGCCGCGTTACACGGCTTCTCAGATCATGCGCGAAATCGTTCTCGACACCGAAACCACCGGCCTCGACCCGCTGCGGGGAGACCGCCTGGTCGAAATCGGCTGCGTCGAGATGCTCAATCGCATGCCGACGGGGCAGAGCTTCCACGTCTACATCAATCCCGAGAGGGACATGCCGGCAGAAGCCTTTGCCGTGCACGGGCTGTCGGCCGAGTTTCTGGCGACCAAGCAACTGTTCCACGAGGTCGTCGACGATTTTCTGGAGTTCATCGGCGACGCGCCGCTGGTGATCCACAACGCCTCGTTCGACATCAGCTTCATCAATGCCGAGCTCGACCGGATCAAGCGCCCGGCGATCCCGCGTGAGCGGCTGGTCGATACTCTGCTGCTGGCCCGGCGCAAGCATCCCGGCGTGTCGAACCGGCTCGACGATCTCTGCTCGCGCTATGCGATCGACAATTCACGCCGCACCAAGCACGGCGCGTTGCTCGACGCCGAGTTGCTTGCGGAAGTCTATGTGGATCTGGTCGGGGCGCGGCAATCGCAGCTGCTGCTGGCTTCAGAATCTGAGGAGACTCGCACCAATGGGGCTGCCGATGCGCCTCGGCGGCAACGGCCGGCTCCGCTCACCCCGCGGATTTCAGACGCCGAGCGCGAGGCCCACCGGGCCTTCATCGCAACGCTCGGCGACAAGGCGATCTGGAACGAGTTTCTGCCCGCTCGAGCTGCCCCTTTGGCCGGTTAAGCCTGGCCGCTCGGCTGAGCGGCCATTTGTCGCTCCATGTTCTGGCGATAGAGGCCGACGAAATCGACCGGATCCAGCATCAAAGGCGGGAACCCGCCGTCGCGCACGGCAGTGGCGATGATCTCACGGGCGAACGGGAACAGCAGGCGCGGGCATTCGATCATGACCAGCGGATGCAAATTGTCCTTCGGCACGTTGGAGATGCGGAACACGCCGGCATAAGCGAGCTCGAACGAGAACATGATCTTGCCGGCGGTCTCGGCCTTGCCCTCGACCGACAACGTCACCTCGAACTCCTGTTCGCTGAGGTTGTTGGCGCTGACATTGATCTGGATGTTGATCTGGGGCGGCTGGCTCTGCTGCTGGAGCGAGCTGGGCGCGTTCGGATTTTCGAACGAGAGGTCCTTGGTATATTGCGCCAGGACGTTGAGCTGGGGAGCCTGGGCCGCCTCGGGAGGGGTGCCGTTACCGTTGGTCATAAGAGTGTCTCCTTACCCGATTGGGCTGAATTTCGCGGCGGTTGGCTAACATAGGGCTACCACGTTCCACAAGGACGAACGGTCCCGGATGGGGAATTCCGGCCACGCCCACAACTATGCCGTTCACCCCGCCGATCCCACCTAACCGCGGCTTAAACGATTGAAGATGCGCGATTTCCGGGCAGGATCGGGTTTCCCCTTAAGCATAAAACGCGCTACACTCGGTGCTGTGCCAAAAGGCGCCATTGGCCGGGCAAGATTTCGTGCCTACATCCCACGGACCTGACGCGCGGACCCAAAATGGTGATGTAGACTTGCCGTTCCGGTATGGAACGGTCTACTGGCCGGATCGATTTTCCCGGCACGATCCTTTCGAGACGGCCCCTTCTACAGACGACCAGAAAGCGAATACGACGTGGACATCTACACCATCATCTTCCTGGCGCTGGCGGTCTTCATTTTTCTGAGGCTGCGCAGTGTGCTGGGGCAGCGCACCGGCAACGAGCGGCCGCCGTTCGACCGCAACGCGCTCCAGGGTGCCCAGGACAAGAACGTCGTCACCATGCCGGGCAAGGTCATCGACCAGGCCCCCTTGGCGCCGACCGCCGAGCCGACCCCGCCCTCCGACCGCTGGAAGGGCCTGACCGAGCCGGGCACCGTGCTCGCGCAGGGTCTCGACGCCATCGTCGAAAAGGATTCCACCTTCGATCCGCGCCATTTCATCTCCGGCGCCCGCGGCGCCTATGAGATGATCGTGCTGGCCTTTGCCAATGGCGATCGCCGCGCGCTGCGCGACCTCTTGTCGTCGGAGGTCTATGAAAGCTTCGATGCCGCGATCAAGGAACGCGAGAAGAACGAGCAGAAGACCGAGACGCGTTTTGTCTCGATCGACAAGGCCGAACTCGTCGGCGCCGAGCTGCGCGACCGCACCGCCCAGCTCACGATCCGCTTCGTCTCGCAGATGATCTCGGCCACCCGCGACAAGGCCGGCAACATCGTCGACGGCAGCGCCGACACGGTTGCCGACATCACCGACATCTGGACTTTCGCCCGCGACATCACCTCTCGCGATCCGAACTGGAAGCTGGTTGGCACCGGAAGCGCGAATTAAGGCTTTCCTGAAGACCAGCGCGACGGCGCTTTGCGCAGGTGCCGTCGCGCTGTCGTCGTTTTCACTCGGCGCCGAGGCGGCGCGGCGCCACTATCGCAGCCATCACCATCATCTCCCGGAATTGCCCGCCGCGCCGCCTCGCGCCTTGCCGTATCCGCAGCTTCCCCTGCCGTTCGAGATTCCCGGCGCGCAATATCTGCCGCTGGCCTGGGCCGACGTGAAGGGCTGGGGCGACGACAATCATCTCGCCGCCTACAAGACCTTTCGCGCAAGCTGCCGTCCGATCAGTGCGCAGACCGGCGCTCCCGAACCGAAGGCTTTGGGCGCATCGCTGGGCGAACCCTGCCGGGTCGCCAAATCGCTCGAGCTTGCCGACGACGCCAGGGCCAAAACCTTTTTCGAAGAGAATTTCGCGCCACTGCGGATCTCGCGCCTCGGCGAGCCCGACGGTTTCGTCACCGGCTATTACGAGCCGGTGCTGGAGGGATCGCGCACGCAGACCGACGTCTACAACGTCCCGGTCTATCGCCGCCCGTCGAACCTTTTCGTGCGCGGCTACAAGCAGGATTCGGTCAGCCTGCCCAACAAGGGCCCTGTCTATCGCAAGATCGGCCGCCGCAAGCTCGTGCCCTATTACGACCGCGCCGAGATCGAGGACGGCAAGATTGCCGGCCGCGGACTCGAGATTGCCTGGCTGAAGGACCCGACCGATCTGCTGTTCGCCCAGATCCAGGGCTCGGCCCGGATCAAGTTCGACGACGGCGGCACGGTCCGGCTCAACTACGATGCCTATAACGGCTATCCCTATACGGCGGTCGGTCGCATCCTGATCGAGCGCGGCATTATTCCGAAGGAAGAGATGTCGATGCAGAAGATCAGGGAGTGGATGGCCCAGACTCCCGACGGCGCCAGGGAGCTGCGGCGCCAGAACCGCTCCTACATCTTCTTCCGCGAGGTCAATCTGTCCGACAAGGAGGAGGCGGTCGGCGCGCAAGGTATCCCTCTGACGGCCGGCCGCTCGATCGCGGTGGACAAATCGCTCCACGTCTACGGCACGCCGTTTTTCATCGAAGGCGAGCTGCCGATCGAGTCCGAACGCGCGAAGACGCCGTTCCATCGCTTGATGATCGCGCAGGACACCGGCTCGGCCATCATCGGGCCCGCGCGCGCGGATCTCTATTTCGGCGCGGGTCAGGAGGCAGGCCGCGTCTCCGGGCGGCTGCGCCATGCCATGCATTTCGTGATGCTGGTGCCGAAGGGCCTCGATCCAACAGCGCGTGCCGCGCGGCTGCCGGTGCCGGACCCGCGGCCTTCGGAGAAGATCGCAAAGCTGTTTCCGCAAACCGAGCCTGCGAAGGACAAGCCGGCGGCAGCCGAGGCGCCAAGCAAGAGCGAGACGGTCGCTGTCGCCGGGCCAGTCCCGCTGCCGGTGCCGCGTCCCGTGATCGAGCCAGTTCAGGAGCCGCGGCGGCCGGTGAAAAATCGTTCCCATCGGCAGCAATGAAGCGATCGTCCCGTCCGCCCGTGCTGGAGCCTCGTCCCTCGCCGCGCCGTCGCGCGCTGAGCGAGGAAGAGCGCGCGCTGTGGGATGCGATCGCCAAGCAGGTCAAGCCGCTGAGGAAGCATCGTGCCGCCAAGGTGCCGGCCGCACCGCGCACCGAGCCTTCCCCTGCAGCGCCCGCCACGCGGCCTGCGCCCTCGCCACGTCCAATTGCCGCTGCCCCGGCACCGCGTGCAGCGAAACCCGCAGTGCCGCCGCTGGCGCCGCTCGGCAAACGCGAGCGCACAAAGCTGTCGCGCGGGCGTAGCGAGATCGAGGCGCGGCTCGATCTGCACGGCATGACCCAGATGCGCGCCCATCGTGCACTGACCGGCTTCCTGCACCGCGCCCACCATGACGGCCTGACCTTCGTGCTCGTCATCACCGGCAAGGGCCGAAGCGGCGGCGAAAGCGGCGTGCTGCGCCGTCAGGTGCCGGAATGGCTGAGCCTGCCGGAATTTCGCGCCTTCGTCGTGGGGTTCGAGGAAGCCGGCATCGGCCACGGCGGCGAGGGCGCGCTTTACGTGCGGATCAGGCGGGCGAGATATTAGAACGGCCGCACGATTCCGACGCGCGGGATCAGTGTGACGATCAGACCGAAGATATTTGTCTTCCGATCTTCCGCCGGAATCAGCGGCGTCTCGCGCGCGGCGGGCAGCATCTTCACCGCGTGCAGGATCAGGAACATGCAGACCGCCCAGTTCGAGATCCAGCGCGAATAGTCGAACACCATCGCGAACATCACGAGACAGGCGAGGCTGACGCCCGCGAGCGCCGCGACCACGAGGCGCCGGTGCGTGTCGTTTGCGAGCGCAGCGATCAGGTTCGCAAAATAGCGCCACAGCGGTGTGTGCAGCCAGATCAGCAGCACGAACACGGGCACGCCGAGGATGTTGTGCGGCAGGCGGCCCCAGGTGTCGGAAATCTCCTTCGTCAGCGGCTGATACCAGATGTAGGCGAACTGCAGCAGGTCGGCCCGCGCGGGATCGGCCATCCGGCTCTTCAGGTAGGCAACGAAATCCGCCTCCGGGATCGGCATCGTTCCCCAAAATTGCGCGGCGAAGAACAGCGCGGAGACGGCAACCAGGGCAATGATGCCGAACGCGACATTGGTGCGATCGCAGCCGTGCGTCAGATAGTGCCTGATCACGACGATGGTGACGATGGTCGGCACATACATCAGCAGATGGATGTGGTGGATCAGGACGAGAACGATCGAGAACAGCGCAGCCAGCGCCACGAACAGCAGCGACCCGGCCGGCACCAGCAGCAGGACGATCGCGAGCGCGCAGCCATAGATGTCGAAATGGCCGAGCGTGTGCATGAAATTCTTGAGGAAGAACGGCGAGCCCGCGATGAAGACGAACAGCGGCAATGTCTTCGCGGTGAAGCCGAACGTTGTCCGGAATAGTCTTGCGTAAAGTCCCAGCGTCACCAGCCATGTCGCGCCGCCGAGCGCGAACACCAGCCACACCGGCACCTTGTCGGTGAACAGCGCGACGATCGCCCCGATCAGCGCGCGCTTGATGAAGCCGAAATGATAGTCGACGAGGAGGTGGATGTAGGGGACGTAAGGCGGCAGCTGGATCTTGTGAACGAAGACGCCGACGATGGCCGCCGCGTTGATCGCGAGCAGGAGACGCCAGGGGTCTTTCTGAAGGTCAGTGAGCATATGGCACTCGACGCGCGGCACCCTCCGTTGTCGTCCCGGCGAAGGCCGGGACCCATAGCCACGAATGTTCGTTTTGAGCCAAGGCTGGAGCCGCTATCTTTTCCAACAATAACTGCCGGTGGTTATGGTCCCGGCCTTCGCCGGGACGACGGCGGATAGATAGCGGACTGGCAGGAATCACAAAATGAACCGACTCAGATCCGCGTTATTGGCGAGGTCGCCGACGTGCTTCTGCACGAAATCGGCGTCGACCCTGACGGTCTCGCCGCTGCGGTCGGGGGCGGTGAAGGAGATCTCGTCCAGCACCCGCTCCATCACGGTCTGCAGCCGCCGCGCGCCGATGTTCTCGACGGTGGAATTGACGGCGACCGCGACGTCCGCAAGCGCGTCGATCGCGTTGTCGGTGATGTCGAGCGTGACGCCCTCGGTCTGCATCAACGCGACGTATTGCTTGATCAGCGAGGCCTCGGGCTCGGTCAGGATGCGGCGCATGTCGTCGCGGGTCAGCGCCTGCAGCTCGACGCGGATCGGCAGGCGGCCCTGCAGTTCCGGCAACAAATCGGACGGCTTGGCGACGTGGAAGGCGCCTGAGGCAATGAACAGGATGTGGTCGGTCTTCACCGCGCCGTGCTTGGTCGAGACCGTGGTGCCCTCGATCAGCGGCAGCAGGTCGCGCTGCACGCCCTCGCGCGAGACGTCGCCGCCGGCGCGGCCTTCACGGGCGCAGATCTTGTCGATCTCGTCCAGGAACACGATGCCGTTGTTCTCGACCGCACTGATCGCCTCCAGCGTCAACTGATCGCCGTCGAGCAGCTTGTCGGATTCCTCGTTGATGAGGATCTCGTGCGAGCTCTCCACCGTCAGCCGCCGCGTCTTGCTGCGGCCGCCGAGCTTGCCGAAGATGTCGCCGATCGAAACCGCGCCCATCTGCGCGCCGGGCATGCCTGGGATCTCGAACATCGGAAAGCCGCTGCCGCCGCCTTGCGTCTCGATCTCGATCTCCTTGTCGTTGAGTTCGCCCGCGCGCAGCTTCTTGCGGAAAGAGTCCCGCGTTGCGGCGCTCGAATTGGCGCCGACCAGGGCGTCGAGCACGCGCTCCTCGGCAGCGAGCTGCGCGCGTGCCTGCACGTCTTTGCGCTTGCGCTCGCGGACCTGGGCAATCGCGACCTCGACGAGATCGCGCACGATCTGCTCGACGTCGCGGCCGACATAGCCGACCTCGGTGAATTTCGTCGCCTCGACCTTCAGGAACGGCGCGTTGGCAAGCTTGGCGAGCCGCCGCGCGATCTCGGTCTTGCCGACGCCGGTGGGGCCGATCATCAAAATGTTCTTCGGCAGCACCTCTTCGCGCAAGGAGCCTTCGAGCTGCTGCCGCCGCCAGCGGTTGCGCAGCGCGATCGAGACGGCGCGCTTGGCATCGGCCTGGCCGACGATGAAACGGTCGAGTTCGGAAACGATTTCGCGGGGAGAAAAGTCTGTCATGGGACCTTAGCTAGGGACAGATGCGGGGCGGGACAAGCCGCTTTTTTGGCCGTCAGATGATCGGCGGACCCGATTGCCATTGTTTCACGGCCTCGATCGGATGGATCAGCATCAGGATATTGAGCGTCAGATTGTCGCGAATATGGAGCGCCAGCATGATTTCGAAGACGAGCCCGAGCAGGACGGTCACCGATACGGGCAGCAGGCGCGCGGCGAGGAAGCCCACCATCATGGACAAATTGTCAGAAACCGAATTGACGATGCTGTCGCCGAAATAATCCAGCGAGATCGTTCCGGCGCGGTAGCGTTCGATGATGAAAGGCGAGTTCTCGACGATCTCCCAGCCACCTTCGATCAGCATCGCGATGATCAGCCGCGCGGGCCAGGACAGAGACACGAACGGCAGTCGCGCGAACAGCAGCCAGGTCAGTCCATAGAACAGGAAGCCGTGCAGGATGTGCGAGAAGGTGTACCAGTCGGCGATGTGCTGCGAATTTTCCGAGCTGTTCACCACGCCATGCCACAGCTTGACATAGCCGCAGGTGCAGATCGGCACCCGGCCCATCGCAAGCAGAATCGAGGCCTGCAGCGCCAGCAGCAGCAGCGCGATGCCGACCCAGGCGAGCGGCGGAAACGCGGCCTTGCTCCCGTGCACACTTGTCAGCGTCATGCCTCGCGCACCATCAGAAGTGCCGGCCCGTCCGGCGTCTCGACCATGCGCTCGCGGACAAAGCCGGCCTTCTCATAGGCGCGCACGGCGCGCGCGTTGAGCGGATCAGGATCCGTGACGATGCGGGGCAGCCCCTGCCGCAACTGCGCGTCGGCGAATTGGCGGATGAACGCCGAACCGTGCCCGCGCTCGATCATATCGTTTTCGCCGATGAACTGATCGATGCCACGGGTGCCCTCCGGTTGCGGCCCAAGACTTGTATTCCAGGCGGTCAGGCGGTAGCATTGAAGATAGCCGAACGGCTTGCCGCCGGCCAACACGATGAACTGGTCCATTGCCGGCTCGTCGAGATCGCCGCTCACGAGCGCGAACTGCTCGTCCGGATCGCCCCACCACGCCTCCACATGTGCCTCGCCGAGCCATCGCCGGATCAGCGGCAGATCGGCCGCGGTCATCGGGCGGAAGATGTAGGCGGGGGTCATCTAGCGGCCAGGGCGGTGCGGCGCTCCCTCTCCCGTCTGCGGGAGAGGGTTGGGGAGAGGGTGTTTCCGCAATGGGACAGTCCCCAAGAGGACAGAATCCTCACCCGCGCCTTCGGCGCGACCTCTCCCGCAAGCGGGAGAGGTTGCAGCCAGTCCGGAGGTCCGCTGTCCAGCCACAAGTCCTACCCGGCCGCCAGCGCTTCGACGGTCACATTGCGGTTGGTGTAGACGCAGATGTCGGCGGCGATGTCGAGGGAGCGGCGGACGATGGTCTCGGCGTCCTTGTCGGTGTCGAGCAGGGCGCGGGCGGCCGCCAGCGCGTAATTACCGCCGGAGCCGATGGCCATCACGCCGGCTTCGGGCTCCAGCACGTCGCCGGTGCCTGTCAGCACCAGGGAAACGTCCTTGTCGGCCACGATCATCATGGCTTCCAGCCGTCGCAAATAACGGTCGGTGCGCCAGTCCTTGGCGAGTTCGACGGCGGCCCGGGTCAATTGCCCCGGATATTGCTCGAGCTTGGCTTCCAAACGCTCGAACAGCGTGAAGGCGTCGGCGGTCGCGCCGGCAAAGCCGCCGATGACGTCGCCCTTGCCGAGCTTCCGGACCTTCCTGGCGTTGTGCTTGATCACGGTCTGGCCGATCGAGACCTGGCCGTCGCCGCCGACCACCACCGTGCCGCCCTTGCGGACCGTCAAAATCGTGGTGCCGTGCCAGCCCGGCGAGCTGTTTGGGGAGTCCTGCATGAATGATCCTCGTTGTCCGGGCTGATTTAGGCGGTCGGGGCCAAGGGGACAACTGGCGCACAACGGGCCGCTCCGGGCCCAATTTCGCTCACCATAGGCAGAAGTAGAGGCCCGGCCAGCCGTTCCCGCAGTAGCGAAGGCGTCATTTGGCTGTTAAAAGACCGGCGTTTTCGGCCCGAACGAGGATGAAAGCTAATTTTGATGCGCACCGCGACGATCAAGCGCAAGACCAAGGAAACCGACATCGAGGTCACCGTGAACCTCGATGGCGCCGGCGTGTCCAATATCGCGACCGGCATCGGCTTTTTCGACCATATGCTCGATCTCCTCGCCCGCCATTCCCGCATCGACCTCACGGTCAAGGCGGTCGGCGATCTGCACATCGATCATCACCATACTACCGAAGACACCGGCATCGCGCTCGGCCAGGCCCTCAAGCAGGCGCTCGGCAACATGGCGGGCATCACCCGCTATGCCGGCGTGCACATGCCCATGGACGAGACGCTGTCGCGCGTCGTCATCGACATCTCGGGCCGCCCGGTCCTGGTGTTCAAGGTCGACTTCCCCCGCGACAAGATCGGCGAGTTCGACACCGAGCTGGTGCGCGAGTGGTTCCAGGCCTTCGCCATGAACGCCGGCGTGACTCTTCACGTCGAGACCCTATATGGCGATAACAGCCACCATATCGCCGAGTCCTGCTTCAAGGGTCTGGCGCGGGCGCTGCGCACGGCGGTCGCGATCGACCCGAAGGCGGTGGGCGAAATCCCGTCCACCAAGGGCTCGCTCGGCGGCTGACATTCCGGGCCGGCGGCGCGCGCCGTTTGCGGTATCACTGAATTCCTAGGAACGGGGCATCGTCATGTCCGTCTACACAGTTCATGCTCCCTCTCCTGCCGGAGCCGATCTGCGCGCGACCGACAAGTTCGTCTTCGTGCGCGACGGCTTCCATTTCTGGGCGATGATCTTCGGACCGTTCTGGCTGCTGTGGAATCGGCTGTGGCTGGCGCTGGTCGGCTGGCTGATCTTCGTTGCCGCCTTCAACGTCGGGCTGTCCAGCCTCGGCGTCGGCCGGTCGTCGATCTTCTTCGCCGACATCATCGTCGCGCTCCTGATGGGATTCGAGGCCTCCAGCCTGCGCCGCTGGACGCTGTCGCGCGGGAAATGGCGGCAGCTCGACGTGGTGATTTCCGACGACGAGGACACCGCCGAGCGCCGCTTCTTCGAGCGCTGGAGCCAGAAGCAGCGCGGCATCGTCAACGATCAATGGGCCGTCGATCGCGGCGGCCCGCCGCCGACCCGCAACGTGCCGGGTCAGCAATTCTCAAATCCGCCGCCGATGCCGGCAGGCGGCATCATTGGTTTGTTTCCAGAACCGGGAGGGTCAAGATGAGCGTCGCCATCATCGATTACGGTTCCGGCAATCTGCATTCGGCCGCCAAGGCGTTCGAGCGCGCCGCGCGCAGCATGGATAACCCGCAAAAGGTGTTCGTCACCAGCGATCCGGACCAGGCCTACAGCGCCGACCGTCTAGTGCTGCCGGGCGTCGGCGCCTTCGCCGATTGCCGGCGTGGGCTTGATGCCGTCAACGGCATGGTCGAGGCGATCACCGAAGCGGTGCGCGTCAAGGCGCGGCCGATGTTCGGCATCTGCGTCGGGATGCAGCTGTTCGCCACCCGCGGCAAGGAGCATGTCATCACGCAAGGGCTGAACTGGATCGGCGGCGACGTCGAGAAGATCACGCCGCGCGACGAGAGCCTGAAGATCCCGCACATGGGCTGGAACACGCTCGATGTGCTGCGCGAGCATCCGGTGCTGGACAAGCTGCCGCTCGGCCCTAAGGGCCAGCACGCTTATTTCGTGCACTCCTACCACCTCAACGCCGCCAACGAGGCCGATGTGCTCGCGCGCGCCGATTACGGCGGGCCTGTCACCGCGATCGTCGGCAAGGACACGGCCATCGGGACGCAGTTTCACCCCGAGAAGAGCCAGCGCTTTGGTTTGGCCCTGATCTCGAACTTTTTGCGATGGAAACCGTGATTCTCTTTCCTGCGATCGACCTCAAGAACGGCCAATGCGTGCGCCTCGAGCAAGGCGACATGGCGCGCGCGACCGTGTTCAACCTCAATCCCGCCGCGCAGGCGGCGAGCTTTGTTGCGCAGGGCTTTGAGTATCTCCACGTCGTCGATCTCGACGGCGCGTTTGCCGGCAGGCCGGTGAATGCGCAGGCCGTCGAGGCGATGCTGAAGACGATCACGATTCCGGTGCAGCTCGGTGGCGGCATTCGCGATCTCGCGACTGTCGAGGCCTGGCTCGACAAGGGCATCACCCGTGTCATCATCGGCACCGCCGCGGTGCGCGACCCCGAATTGGTGAAGGCTGCCGCCAGGAAATTCCCCGGCCGCGTCGCGGTCGGGCTCGATGCGCGTGACGGAAAGGTCGCGGTCGAAGGTTGGGCCGAGACCTCGCAGGTGACGGTGCTGGAGATCGCACGGCGTTTCGAGGATGCCGGCGTCGCCGCCATCATCTTCACCGACATTGCGCGCGACGGCCTGCTCAAGGGCCTGAATCTCGATGCAACCATTGCGCTGGCGGATGCGATCTCGATTCCCGTGATTGCCTCCGGCGGCCTCGCCTCGATCGAGGACGTCAAGGCGATGCTGACGCCGCGCGCGAAAAAGCTCGCCGGCGCGATCGCCGGCCGCGCGCTTTACGATGGCCGGCTCGATTCCGCTTCCGCCCTCACCCTGATCCGCGCCGCGGCCTAGGAGACCTCCGATGTTCAAGGTGCGCGTGATCCCCTGCCTCGACGTCAAGGACGGACGGGTCGTCAAAGGCGTCAACTTCGTCGATTTGCGCGACGCCGGTGACCCCGTCGAAGCGGCGATCGCCTATGACGCTGCCGGCGCCGACGAGCTCACCTTCCTCGACATCACCGCGACCCATGAGAATCGCGGCATCATGCTGGACGTGGTCCGACGCACCGCTGAAGCCTGCTTCATGCCTGTGACCGTCGGCGGCGGCGTGCGTGAGGTCAACGACATCAAGACCCTCCTGCGCGCCGGCGCTGACAAGGTCTCGATCAACAGCGCCGCGGTGTCACGGCGCGAGTTCGTCAAGGAAGCCGCCGAGAAATTCGGCGGGCAGTGCGTGGTTGTCGCGATCGACGCCAAGCGGGTCAAGCGCGCCGGTGGCGGCGAGCGCTGGGAGATCTTCACCCATGGCGGCCGCAACTCGACCGGCATCGACGCCATCGAATATGCCCAGGAGGTGGTCTCGCTCGGCGCCGGTGAAATCCTGCTCACCTCGATGGACCGCGACGGCACGCGGCAGGGTTTTGACATCCCGCTGACCCGGGCGATCGCCGACAGCATTCCCGTTCCCGTGATCGCCTCGGGCGGCGTCGGCAATCTCGACCACCTCGTCGACGGTATTCGCGACGGCCACGCCACCGCCGTGCTGGCTGCCTCGATCTTCCATTTCGGGGAATTCACCATCCGCGAAGCCAAGGAGCACATGTCCCGGCGCGGGCTGCCCATGCGCCTCGATGCCTGACGACTCCCGTCCGTAAAAATGCTACATGATCGGCGGGGACCGGCTTATCCCGCCGGATAGACGGCCAATACCGGCCGAGGCGCGTTTTCCGAGTATTTGTATGCCGCGTTTCACGATCCACGATCTGGCCGAGACCATCGACGCCCGCGCGGCAGCGGGTGGCGAGGCGTCCTATACCCGCAAGCTCCTCGACAAGGGCGCCGAACATTGCGCCAAGAAGTTCGGTGAGGAGGCAGTCGAAACCGTAATCGCAGCAGTCGAAAACGATCGCGCGCATCTGATCGCCGAAGGCGCCGACCTGCTCTATCATTTCCTTGTGCTGCTCAAGGCCCGCGGCGTAAAGCTGGAAGAGGTCGAGGCCGCATTGGACAAGCGGACCAATATGTCAGGGTTGGAAGAAAAGGCGTCGCGCAAGGGCGGCAGCTAGCCGAGGTGGAGAGTCGCGTCATGGATATCCGCGCACCCGAGCAGCAGTATAATCCGTACCGCGTCTACACGCGCGAGGAGTGGTCGCGTCTGCGCGACGACACGCCGATGACGCTGGAGCCCGGCGAGTTCGACCGGCTGCGCTCGCTGCACGACCGCCTCGACTTGCAGGAGGTCGAGGACATTTACCTGCCGCTGTCGCGCCTGCTGTCGATCTATGTCGATGCGATGCAGCGGCTTTATTACGCGGAGCGCCAGTTCCTCAACATCCGCGACCGCAAGATGCCCTACATCATCGGCGTCGCCGGTTCGGTCGCGGTTGGAAAATCCACCACGGCCCGCGTGCTTCAGGCGCTGCTGGCGCGCTGGTCGCCGCGTCCCAAGGTCGAGCTGATCACCACGGACGGATTTCTGTACCCGAACGCCGTGCTGGAGCGGCAGGGCATCATGCAGAAGAAGGGCTTTCCGGAGAGCTACGACCTGCCGCTGCTGCTCAGCTTCCTCTCCGACATCAAGGCCGGCCGCCGCCATGTGCGCGCGCCGGTCTATTCGCATTTGACCTACGACATCGTGCCGAACCAATGGGCCGAGATCGACCAGCCCGACATCCTGATCGTCGAGGGCGTCAACGTGCTGCAGACCGGCAAGCTGCCGCGTGACGGCAAGGCCGTGCCTGTCGTGTCCGACTTCTTCGATTTCTCGGTCTATATCGACGCCGATGAGGCCGCGCTGCGGCAGTGGTACATCAGGCGCTTCCTGTCGCTGCGCGACACCGCGTTCACCAACCCAAAATCCTACTTCAACCGCTACGCGCTGTTGTCGGACGAGGAAGCCACCGCCACCGCCATCGCGATCTGGGAGCGCACCAACCTCGCCAATCTCGAGGACAATATCCTGCCGACCCGCCCTCGCGCGACCCTGATCCTGAAGAAGGGCGCCGACCACACGGTGTCGAGCGTGGCGCTCAGGCGGCTGTAACTGCCTTGATGAACGTAGCCCTTGTTAAATTTCGGGATGAGTATCTTTTGTTGCAGACCGGCGAGGGGTATTTGGTTATGGCTTTCGGAAACGCACACGGGCCCCATGGTTGATCGTCTCAGAAGCGCTGCCGAGCAGCTGGAAGCACCCACCTGCCCGGACTGCCATATCGAGATGAAGTGGTTCCGTTCCGAGCTGCTCGCGGACGAGCCGACCCCGATCATCGCGCACCTTTTCGTGTGCCCGCATTGCAAGCGCGCGGCCCAGGCAGACACCAAATTCAAGGGCACGCCAGCGCCGCCGGCCAAGCTGTCCGCGCCGCGGTTTGCTGCTCACGCCGCATAGCATTCGAGGGTGGCCGGATTCGGCGCTCGGCTGACCGCGGGATCGTAACTCGATATGACGATCATTTCCGGACCTCCTGTGGCGCTTTCGAGCCGATGAAGATGTGCCACGCCGTGAGAAACATCGCGGCGACGAGTGGGCCGATGACAAACCCGTTCGCTCCGAAAGCCGCAAGGCCGCCTACGGTGGCGAGCAGCACGACATAGCTCGGCATTTGGATGGACTGGCCGACCAGGATCGGGCGGAGAAAATTGTCCGCAAGACCGATCACGAAGATCCCGAAGGCGAGCAGAATGATCCCTTTCGTGACTGAGCCTGCCACAAGCAGGTAGAGCGCGACCGGAACCCAAACTAGCGCAGAGCCGAGCACGGGCAGAAGCGAGAGCAGCGCCATCAGGGCGCCCGCCAGCAGCGGCGCAGTCAAGCCGAGCAGCCAGAAAATCAGCCCGCCAAGCGCTCCCTGAATCAGGGCAACGAGAACGATCCCCTTGATCGTCCCGCGAACCGCGAGGGTGAACGCATTCAGAATCTCGGTAGTGTGGCTCGGCCGCAGCGGGAGCGCGTCGCGGATCCGTGCGTTGAGCTCGTCACCATCGCGGAGCAGGAAGAACAGCAGGTACAGCATCACGAGCAAGCTCGCGACGAACTCCAGCGTCAACTGACCGATGTTGATGGCGTGCCCCGCCAGCTGTTGGCCGGCAGGCACGACCAGACTCGACAGACGTTCCTTCAGGGCCGAAAAATCGATGCCGGCCAGGCGATCCGACAGGGACGCAGCCCAGGCGGGCAGCGCGGATTTCAGCTGCTGCAGGGGATGAGCGAAACTGATCTCCCCGCTTTGAGCGCGCTGATACAGCTCCCCACCCTGATCGATGAGCGAGGCAATGACGACCGCCACGGGGATGAGGACCATGACGATCACGACGACGACGGTGAACGATGCGGCAAGGTTGCGCCTTCCCGGAAGGCTTTCCAGGGCGCGTCGATAGAGCGGTGCAAAGATGATCGCCAGAAGCGTGGCCCACAACAACGCGCCGGAGAACGGCCAAAGCACCCACCCGAACGCAAGGGAGATCGCGGCAAGCAAGATAAGGAATGAGCGGTCTTCCGATGTTCTCACGTGTTCGCCAGCCCTTCTGTTGCCCGAGCATGATCCGGACCTGATGTCCGGGCCGTCACTTGTCTGCTTTCGCGGTCCAGTCGGCAAGCTTGATGCGCCCTGCAAAGGTTGCGGGACCCGAGCTGCCGGCCTTGTAGACGAAAGCTTCGCCTTCCTGAACGTCCCCGGCATCCTTGCCGAAAGCATCGGCGATGTTGGTCTTGTGGGTGACCAGGACGGTGTTGGTGCCGGCCTTGGGCGGCGCATCGACGAGCTGCCGGACGGCCTGGCCCGCCTTTGCATTGGCACCAGTCGGATTTGCCATGCCCGACGCACTTGCGTTGCTGCTGTCCGTCAATGCGTCGACTGGCTTGACCTCGCGGCCGGAGATCAGTCTGCCCGCCTCGATCGCGCGGTTCAGCCGGCTGGTGTAGACGTCGCCGATCGGGATCGCGAACTCCTTGATCGCCGTCCCGATCTGGCGCGCCATGTCGCGGCCCTTCTCGCTGAGCTGACGCTGGGCACTCATGTCGTCGAATTTGAAAGGGTAGACATCCTTTTGGCTGTCGTCAGTGGCGGTGTGGCGAAACACCAGCACGTAACCGCCTTGCTTGAGCGAGGCGATCAGTTGCGAGCTATCGGCCGCGGCCGCGGTGGCTTGAATGGAACCACAGAGAAGGATCACGAAGGCGAGGCGGTACAGCACGTTCATGCGAAATCCTCTGCTTAAATGCCCCAGAGGATGGTGACGCGCGACGCGGTCGATTTCAATTGTCGATCGCCGTCCGAGATCGGGTTCCCAAGAAGTCCGGATCAAACCGCCAGCTGCCGCGCCGCCGCCAGTCCGGCCAGCGCCTCTTCCAGCTTCTCGCGATCGAGCGGCTTGATCAGAAACCCGTTCATGCCCGCTTCAAAGCAGGCATAGCGATCTTCCACCAGCGTATTGGCGGTGAGCGCAAGGATCGGCGTGTGCTGGCCGCCTTTGGCCGCCTCATGCGCACGGATGCGGTTTGTCGTTTCGATGCCGTCGAGCTGCGGCATCTGGATGTCCATCAGCACGAGATCATAGGGCGTGCCGGCCGATGCCGCGCCGAGCCAGGATTCCAGCGCGGCCTCGCCATGGACGGCGATGACGACACGGTGGCCGAGTTTCGTCAGCAGCGAGCGCATCAACAGCGCGTTGATCTCGTTGTCCTCGGCGACGAGAATTGACAGGCCTTTCGCCGGTGCCGTGCCGGTGGATGGGGCCGACGGCTCCGGCGCGAGATCGGGCGAGGCGACCTCCGGGGGCAGCGCGAGGCGTGCGGCGAGTGAGGCCGCGCGCAGCGGCTTCACCAGGAAGCCGGTGAAGGCCGGCGAGAGCTTCTCGTGGCGCGAGCCCGACGTCAGCAGCACGAGGCGTTGCGTCGCATGGCTGCGTGCGGCTTCGCCGAGGCGGTCGGCAATGGCAGCGCCGAGCGCGCGATCGATCAGCACCGAATGCCATGAGCGTTCCGGCAGCAGCGCTTCCGCCACCGCCGCGTCCGTCACCATGCAGGTCTGGCCGCCCCAGCGCTCCAGCCGCCGCGCGATCAGCGAGGCCTCGATGCCGTCGGCGATCAGCAGGATCGACTTGCCTGCGAGGTCGGGACTCGGGAATGCCGTCTGTTCCGCGCCGACAGCGGATGACGCGAGCGGGACTGCGACCTCGAAGGTCGAACCCCTGCCCGGCTCGCTCGTAAGTGTGATGCGGCCGCCCATGCGCTTGACGATGCGCTCGCTGATGGCGAGACCGAGGCCGGTGCCGCCATAGGTGCGGGCGACGCGTTCGTCGGCCTGCTCGAATTCGCGGAAGATGCGCTGTTGCGCGTCGGCTGCGATGCCGATGCCGGTGTCGCGCACCAGAAAACTGATCTCGTTCGGCCAGATACCGGGCTCCACGATCAGCGCCACGCCGCCGCTCGCAGTGAACTTGATGGCGTTGCCGGCGAGGTTGAGCAGCACCTGGCGCAGCCGCGCGGCGTCGCCGACCACCTCGAGCGGCAGCCGCTCGTCGACATAGGCGGCGATCTCGAGCTTCTTTGCCTGCGCGCGCGGCGCGAGCAGCTCGGTGATGTCCTCGATCAGGGCCGAGAGCGCGAAGGGACGCTGCTCGAGATCGAGCTTGCCGGCTTCGATCTTGGAATAGTCGAGCAACTCCTCGATCAGCGCCATCAGCGCTTCACCCGAGGTCTTCACGGCCCTTGCGTAGGTCGACTGCTCCGGCGTCAGCGTGGTGTCGAGCAGCAGCCCGCCCATGCCGATGATGCCGTTGAGCGGCGTGCGGATCTCGTGCGAGGCCATCGCCAGGAAGCGCGATTTGGCCCGGTTGGCGGCGTCGGCCTGGTCGCGGGCGTCGGACAGCGCACGCTCGGTCTCGGTGCGGTCGGTGACGTCGCGTCCGACGCTCTGCAATTCGGCGGGCTGGCCGGCGTCGAGGCGGACATAGCCTTCGCGCCAGGCGATCCAGCGCGCGCCGAGGGGGGTTGCGATCTTCTGGTCGTGAATGCGCGTGCCGTTGCTCTCGCGCGCGCTGTCGCCCTGCTCCAGCACATCGAAATCAAAGCGCGTGCCGACCAGCGCGCCGCGCGCCTGTCCGGCAAGCGCGCAATAGGCCTCGTTGGCGAAGGTGATGCGGCCGCTTGTGTCGCGCAGCACGATCAGATCGCCCTGCTGTTCGAACAGGCTGCGCGCGCGTTCCTCGGCCTCCTTCAGCTCCCAATTGCGATCGATCAGCGTTTCGTTGTGGGCAGCCAGCGCACGCATCCGCTTGTTGACGAAGCGCAGGCGCATGCTGAGTGTGGCGAGGCCGAGGCAGGCGAGCGCGAACAGGAAGCTGACGCCGATCGCAAACGCATTGGGATCGTAGCCGGAAGTCTCGGACCGGCTGCCGGAGACAAAGCCATAGGCGCCGCCGAAGGTCGCCGAGAAGATCATGAAGGAGCGGATCGCGAAAGCGCTTCTGGGGTACTGTCGTCTGAAGCGGCGCACGCGCACCTTGATCCGGAATGTCCGATCCATCGCCACCGACCCGACTCTTTTCTTAAAACGCTGTACTCGCTGTAAACGACGATGTGCCGCCGACCTTGCGAACAGTTTGAGGTGTCGCGACCGCTTCCGAACAGGGTTGACGAGGTGTTAACGGCGCAGAGCGAGGCGGTTCAAAGCGAAGCGGCCTGGAGATGGCGGTGGCCGCCGTGGGCGCCGACGATCAGCGCCGCCGCCTCGCGCTGGGAGAAGGTCTTCGAGCGCACATAGACGCGGTAATCCGCCGGCCCCTCGCTGGAGAGATAGATCACCTGACCGCCGTCGACGGGCTGCGCGGCAATCGAGATCAGGCGAGTCGAGGGATTGGCCTGGCAGGACTCCGATTCCGACCCGAGGCCGTCGTCGACGACCGCGAAGTCGGCCGCGTCCGCATCCTCGGTGATCTGAACCCGCACCGTGGCGCGCGCGGGATCATCGGTGAAGGCGACATGCACGCCGGCGGTCCAGAACAGCGACGTCAGCTCGACCGAGGTGTCGCCGAGGGCGATGCAGGGATGCGAGACCGATCCGATCTCACTGCGGGCAAACACCGCGGCCGCCAACAGGGGAACAACCGAGGCCAGGATCTTGAAACGCAACATGACACGCTACTCGCCAGGCCCTGTACGGGAACTGATGGGCCTTATGGTTTGCAGAGCGTAAAGGAAACTCGTTACCGCCGGGTTGATGCGCGGAATGATCACGCCAACTGGCGCACATCCTCCGCGAGTGCGCGGTAGGACAGCGCCTCGGCGAGATGCAGCCGGCCGATCCTGTCGGCGCCGTCGAGATCGGCCAGCGTGCGCGCCACCCGGAGCACGCGGTGATAGCCGCGCGCCGACAGCCGCATGGTCTCGGCGGCGTCGCGCAGCAGCTTCTGGCCTTGCGCATCCGGCTTGGCGATCTCCTCCAGCACCGAGGCCGGGGCTTCGGCGTTGGTGCGAACCTTCGGCAGGCCGGCATCCGCGTAGCGCGCGAGCTGGATGTCGCGGGCGGCGGCCACGCGCGCGGCGACTTCGGCCGAGCCCTCTGCCGGCGGCGGCAGGATCAGGTCGGCGGCGGTCACCGCGGGGACCTCGATGCGCAAATCGATGCGGTCCATCAGCGGCCCCGAGATGCGGGCCTGGTAGTCGCCGGTGCAGCGATCGATGCGGCCGCGCTTGCAGGCATAGCCGGCCTCGAACGCATTGCCGCAGCGGCAGGGATTCATCGCCGCGACCAGCATGAAGCGCGCGGGATAGGTGACGCGGTGATTGGCGCGCGGCACCGAGACCTCGCCGTTCTCCAGCGGCTGGCGCAGCGAATCCAGCACGCGCGGATCGAATTCGGGGAGCTCGTCGAGGAACAGCACGCCCTGATGCGCGAGCGAGATCTCGCCGGGCCGTGCGCGCATGCCGCCGCCGGTGAGCGCGGCCATGCTGGCGGAATGATGCGGCGATCGGAACGGCCGCCGCGCCGTCAGCGCGCCGCCCTCGATCTCGCCGGCAACAGAGGCGATCATCGAGACCTCGAGCAACTCGCCCGGTGACAGCGGTGGCAGGATCGAGGGCAGGCGTGCCGCCAGCATCGATTTGCCGGCGCCGGGCGCGCCGATCATGAGCAGGTGATGGCCGCCGGCGGCCGCGATCTCCAGCGCCCGCTTGGCGCTCTCCTGGCCCTTGATGTCGCGCAGGTCGAGCGGCGAGCTTGCTGCTTCATGCACCTTCGGCACGGGCCGCGACAGC
Organism: Bradyrhizobium sp. WSM1417; assembly: GCF_000515415.1. NCBI lineage: Bacteria > Pseudomonadati > Pseudomonadota > Alphaproteobacteria > Hyphomicrobiales > Nitrobacteraceae > Bradyrhizobium > Bradyrhizobium sp. WSM1417. The sequence goes on along the minus strand of NZ_KI911783.1, from coordinate 941,084 downwards.
ACCTGCGTTCCCTTGAAATGGTTGGCGATCTGGATCAGCGAACTCGCGGCGATGATCTGGATGTCCGGACTTGCCCACGCCGCTTCCGAGCCGCAAGCTGCCGGACAGATCAGCCCCTCTTCGCGCACATTGGCGCCGATCGCGGCGGGAAGAACACCGGCGACCGGTGCGATCGATCCGTCGAGGCCAAGCTCGCCCAGAACAGTGAAGCCGGTCAGCGCATCCGGCGGGATCGCGCCGATCGCCCCCATCAGCCCAAGCGCGATCGGCAGGTCATAATGGCTGCCCTCCTTGGGCAGATCGGCGGGCGCGAGATTGACGGTGATCCGCCGCGCCGGCAGCGCCAGCCCCGAGGCGATCAGCGCCGAGCGGACCCGCTCGCGCGCCTCCGACACCGCCTTGTCCGGGAGACCGACGATCGCGAAGGCCGGCAGACCCGGCGCGACCTGCACCTGCACGTCGACCGCACGGGCCTCGATCCCCTCAAAGGCGACGGTAGAAACCCGCTGAACCATGCCCGAACCAGCCTGCCCTTTTGCACAATTAGGGGTAGCAGAGCGGGCCGGCTCTTGCAAGAACAATACAGGAACATACTCAGGGGCCGGGAGGCCTTAACTGATCCTAAACACGACGAAGACACTACGCCTCGAATGCAAGCTGCTCTGCTCAGCACATCCCAACGAATGTCCGCTACTCCTAGGGTGCGGGATGGGCCGTGGTCTAACGGGTGAACAATTCAAATGCTTGCAAATCGCCGGAGAAGCGAACGACGGATGTGCACGCGGCTCGCCAAGATTCACTTTGGCGCGGGCTCGCTGCCGCGGGATTGCACGATCACGGATATTTCGGATGGCGGCGTGAAAGTGGTGGCGGAGTTCCTGGAAGTGCCGCCGCAATTCACCATCATCTTCGCGCCCGACTATTCCCGGCAGTGCCGCCTGCGCTGGCGCATCGGCTGCGAGTTCGGCGCTGAATTCACCGACTGAGCTGCGCAAGCGCCCCGCCTTAACGGGACTTTAGCGTTAATCGGTAAGCATCTCTGATCAGTCGCCGAGTGATCAGAGTATGTCCAAGCGTTTGTCCGTCGCCTCTCCTCCGGCGAGATATCTGTTTTCCGCGCTTCTGATCCTGGCTCTTGGCGGCTGTCAGACCACTGGCATCGAGGACATCACCGGTGCGCTCGGCGGAAAGTCGGAAACGGCTGGCAGGGCCGACACCAAGCCGGACGTGAGGCCGGACATGAGGCCGGACATGGACGCGCTGCGCGAGCGCTATCGCGCCAGGCCTGGCGATCCCAACATCGCGCTCGAATACGGCAAGGCGTTGCGCCAGACCGGCCAGCGCGCGCAGGCGCTCGCGGTGCTGGAGCAGGCCGTGCTCGCCCATTCCAGCAACAAGGCGCTGCTCGCAGGCTACGGCCGTGCGCTCGCCGACAGCGGAAGTTTCCAGCAGGCGTTCGACGTCCTCGGTCGCGCGCATTCGCCCGAGGATCCCGACTGGCATATCCTGTCGGCGCAGGGCGCCGCGCTCGATCAACTCGGCCGAAACGAGGAAGCGCAGCAATATTACGCCGCCGCGCTCAAGATCGTGCCGGACGAGCCGTCGGTCCTGTCCAATCTCGGACTGTCCTACATGCTGCAGAACAATCTGCCGCGGGCAGAGGAAACGATGCGCCGGGCGCACGCGCGCAATCCCGCCGATCTCCGCGTGCGCGCCAATCTCGCGCTCGTGCTGGGACTGGAAGGAAAGCAGGCCGAGGCCGAGACCATCGTGAAGGCCGACCTGCCGCCGGATCAGGCGGCGGCAAAGGTCACGGCGCTGCGGCAATTGCTGGTGAAAAAGCAGCAGCGGGCGGAGAAGTAACCGCGCGCGTCAGGATGCCTTGGTTACGAGGCCTTGCGATGCGGGGCTGATCCGCGCCCCGACCTGCCCTTCAGCTTCTTCAGCAGCGGTCCGAGCAGCGAGCGCTTCGGCTTCTTCACCTCGCCGCGCCCGGCGAGGCGGTTCGCCATGTTCTGGAACAGCTCGGTGGTGCGGTGGCTCTTGGAGACCTCCGCGATCATCTGGCCGTTGTTGGCCGCAGTCGAGAACAGCTTCGAATCGAACGGGATCACCGCGATCGGCTGGCTCTCCATGGTCTTGGCAAAGGCCTTGACCTCGATCTCCGCACGCTTGGGCATGCCGACCTGGTTGATGCAGTAGAGCGGTGGCCGGTCGTTCGGCCGCGCCGCCTTCAATACGTTCAGCATGTTCTTGGTGTTGCGCAGGTTCGCAAGATCGGGCTCGGCCACGATCACGATGTCGTCCGCGTTGACCAGCGCGCGTCGCGTCCAGCCCGACCATTGGTGGGGAACGTCGAGCACGATGCAGGGCGTGGTCATGCGCAGCGTGTCGAACACTGCGTCGAAGGCCTCCGCGCCGAAATCGTAGACGCGGTCAAGGCTGGCAGGCGCGGCAAGGAGGCTGAGACGCTCGGTGCATTTGGAGAGCAGACGCTCCATCAGGGCCGTGTCCGGCCGATCCTGCGACAGCACCGCATTGGCGATGCCCTGCACCGGGTCCTGATTGTAGTCGAGACCCGCGGTGCCGAAGGCGAGGTCGAGATCGATCACGACGGAATCGAGCGCGAGGTCGCGGGCGATGGTCCAGGCCACATTGTGCGCGACGGTGGACGCGCCGACACCGCCCTTGGCGCCGACCACCGCGATGACGCGGCCAGTGATGATGGTTTCGGACGCCGAGAACAGGCTGCAGATCGAGCGGACGACGTCGAGCGTTTCGACCGGTCCCACCACATAGTCGTTGACGCCGCGGCGGACCAGCTCGCGATAGGGCGCGGTGTCGTTGGGGTTGCCGATCACGACCACACGGGTGCCGGGATCGCAGACGCCGGCGAGGTCGTCGAGGCCCTCGAGGATGTCGCGCGTGCCGTCGGATTCGATCACGATGACGTTCGGCGTCGGCATCGTTTCATAGACTTCGATTGCCGCAGCTAAGCCACCGTCCTTGGCGGTAAGATGCGCCTTGGCGAGGCGGCGATCCTGCCCGGCCGCGGTCACCGCGGCGAGCGTCTGCTCGGTCTCGCAAAAGGCCTGCACGGAGATGCGAGGAACCGGCGCAATATGTTCCTCGGGGTGCTGCGGATCGTCCGCTTCTTCGTCCTGGACGCGTGTCATCTGCCTGTGTCGCTGAGTTTGGCCTTGTCGGCGTCTGGATTCGTGGTCGCGACCGGCGTGCCCTTGCGATAGCGCTCGAAGGCCACGTCACGCCGTGCGTTATAGGCCGGCGTCTCGGATCGCGGCTGCTCGAGGTCGGCGGGATTGTCGATCATGGCCGCGAGGTTGCGCTGGCTGGCGCAGCCCAGATTGAAATAGGGCCGGTTCTCGTTGTAGCCGGGGTCGAGGATGGAGGGGCCGAGATCTTCCGGCCACAGCCCGCAGGGGCCCGCGACCGCGGCGATCCGGGAATAGCTCAGACGGATGGTGGGCAGCAGCCCGGGATCCTCGGGCCGATAGGGATGCTGGACGATGGCACGCGCGGGTACGCCGCCGGAGGCGAGCACGGAACGGATCTCGTGATAGGTCGCTGCCGCCGCGCGCGAATTCGCGGCGTTGACAGGGACGTCAACAACGATCGAGCCGGTGCCTTCGCGCACCCAGTCCCGGGCGATGCCGGCGACGTCCGCGTGCTGCGCGGCCGAGAGGCCGCCGCGAGCCTTGCCGACGAAGATGACGATCGACTTCTTGGCTTCCTCGACCGCGATCGGGTGACGCTGGCGATAGTCGGTCGGCACCGTCTGGGTGACGACCTCGCCGGTGGTGTTGCAGGCGCCCAGCATGACGGAGAGCCCCGTCAGTGCCAGCGCGACGCCCAACTTGCGACGTCGATCGGCCATGGTCTTCGTCATCGCTTCATCCCCTCGTGCCCCGTCTCTTGCCCGTCTCTTGCCCCATTCCCCAAGCCGTCCGTTCGTCATCAGTCGATGATGAAGCCGAAATCACCGGGCGCACCCGCGATCGGATCGACGCGGCGCGCGATGCCATAGAGGCGGTTCATGCGGCCGAGCAGCGCGGTCTGGGCGTCAGAGGCCGGCGCGAAGCCGTCGTCGGGCCGGGACAGCTCCTTCTGGGCCACCGCGCGCACCACATAGGGCGTCACGATCACCATCAGCTCGGTCTCGTTGTTGACGAAGTCCTGGCTGCGAAACAGTGCGCCGATGATCGGCACCTGGTCGACGCCGGGAAGGCCGTTGATCGCCTGTTTGGTCTGCTGCTGGATCAGGCCGGCCATCGCCATCGAGCCGCCCGAGGGAATTTCCAGCGTCGTTTCGGCGCGGCGGGTCTGGATCGAGGGGATGGTGATCGAGTTGGTCGAGTTCGAGGACAGCGCCTGGGTGACTGTGATGGCGCTCTGGTTCGACAGCTCGGATACCTCGGTCATCACGCGCAGGCTGATCCGGCCCTCGCTCAATACGACCGGGGTAAAGTTCAGGGAGATGCCGAACTTCTTGTAGGTGATCTGGGTGGTGCAAACGTGGGTGACGGGATCGCAGGCATAGCCCGACGGAATGGGGAATTCGCCGCCGGCGATGAAGGTGGCGGATTCGCCGGAGATCGCGGTCAGGCTCGGCTCGGCGAGCGTGCGCATGACACCGGCACTTTCCATCGCGCGCATCGTGGCGCTGACGGTCGCGAAGCCCTTGGTGAGCCCGGCGACACCTAATCCGTTGTTGCTGACGATCGGTCCGCCGCTGACTGAGAACGGGTTGGAATTGTTGAAGTTCACCACCGCGGTGCCGGCATTCAGGCTGGCGCTGAGATCGACGCCCAACTGCTTGACGATATCGCGGCGCACTTCGCCGACGACGACCTTGAGCATCACCTGGTCGCGGCCGCGCACGACGATGTTGTTGACCACCTTCTCGGAGCCGCCGACTAGTTTGGCGGCGACGTCGCCGGCCTGCTGGGCCTCGACCGGGCTCGACACCGAGCCGGTGAGCATCACGCTGTCGCCGACGCCCTCGATCTGCACGCCCGGCAGCGACTGACGCAGCGCCGTGCGCATGCCGTTGAGATCGCGCTTCACCGCGATGTCGTAGGCGGCGACCTGCTGGCCGTCGGCGGCGAAGAACACGACGTTGGTCTGGCCGACCTGTCCGCCGATGATATAGGCGCGTTGGGCCGAGCGGATCACCGCATTGGCAATCTTGGGATCGGCGACCAGCACGTCCTTGACGTCCCGCGGCAGGTCGATCACAGCGGACTTGCCGACGCCGAGCGACAGGAAGCGCGTCTTCGCCGGTGCGATCGTCCCGACCGGCGACACATCGAGATCCGCTGCCTGCATCGGCGCCTGGTCGCCGACCGGCGCATCTGCGGCGCTAACGACATCGGGGGCTGCGAGCAGCCCCAGGATCAGCATCGTCCCCGTCCAGACCGAGCGCGCGCGATTCCCCCGAATGCGCATGCCCGTCCGATCATCCCCAAAGTTCATCATATCCCCATCACTTCTGTGACGTCAGTTGCCGCGCCTGCACGCCGTAGCGGATCACGTTGACCCCGCCGGACCGCTTGCTCGCCTGGTCCTCGGGCGTGCTGTCGATCGAGTTGGCATCGACGATGCTGCGCAGCGCGAGTGTCAGCGTGCCGCCCTGGCGCGCTGCCGATAGCGTGGCGACCTGGTCGGGCTTGAGCTCGAGCGTGACGGTCCTGCCGACGACGGCGTTCTGGCCGTCCTTTTCCTTCGGCGCCTGGTCGATCGCGAGCACGCGGATATTGGTCAGGATCGCCTCGGACAGGATGAGGTCGTTACCGGCGGCCCCGTCAGGATTCTTCAGGCGGCGGGTCAGCACGATGTCGACGCGGTCATTCGGCAGGATGAAGCCGCCGGCGGCAGTCTCGGCTGAAATCTCCGTGGAGACGGCGCGCATGCCAGACGGCAGGATCGCGGCCATGAAGCCGGAGCCGTCGGCCTTGACCAGCTTCTGCTCGCGGATCGGCTCGCCCTGCATCAACGGCACGCGTGCGATCGAGCCTGCGATCTGGATCTGCGCCTCGGGCCTGTTGTCGCGGCGGATGAAGGCGCTGCTCGCGGTCGCCGCCGGCCAGACCTGCCATTGCAGGTCCTCGGGCTTCACGGCTTGACCGAGCTGGATGTCGTTCTTGGCGACCAGGACCTCGACCGTCGGCAGCTTTTCGGCGACGGGGAGAACGGGCGCGGGCTTGTTGTCATAGCCGCTCGCCAGATACGCAGCGACGCCGCCGGCGCCCAGCGCGATGACGAGAACGACAATGCGTGCGGTGTTCATACGCTTCTACTCTTACGCGGGGCACTCGAACCGCACCTGGCGGGTTCCCCGTGTCGATGAGTAGGCAGTAAAAGTATAAGCGGTGTTGCGAGGCCGAATGCGATCGACAGCCGCGCTGTGCTCTTTCGGCAGATGGTGAACGTCGCGTTAGCCGGTCGGCCACTGGCCCCGTAGTTTCACGCAGTCGCGGCCCGTGCGTTCGAATGATGCGCGCCGCGTCATGGTGAAGGGGTGGTTAGTGATGTGTGAGGTGATGCTTGGTGCCGGCATGCAGTGAGATGGAAACAACGCGCCACATCACCGCTGTCGTCCTGGCGAAAGCCAGGGGACCCATTACCACCGCGATGAATTGTTAAGGAGGTGATCGTTTCGATGTTCGTCAAACCGGCAGCCGGGGTAATGGGTCCTGGCTTTCGCCAGGACGACATTGAGGAGGCTACGGACCGATGCCTACTTCGCCCGCTTCTGCTCGATCACGTCCCAGAGCTTTGCGGCAACGTCCGGTCCGCCGAGCCGCGCGATGGCGCGGATGCCGGTTGGCGAGGTTACGTTGATCTCGGTGAGATTGCCGTTGATGACGTCGATGCCGACGAACAACAGCCCGCGCTCGCGCAGCGCCGGGCCGACGGTGGCGCAGATCTCGCGCTCGCGCGGGGTGAGCTCGGTCTCCTGCGCTGCGCCGCCGCGCACCATGTTGGAGCGGAGGTCGTCGGCGGCCGGGACGCGATTCACCGCGCCGGCGAACTCGCCGTTGATCAGGATGATGCGCTTGTCGCCGTGCTTTACCTCGGGGATGAACTGCTGGATCACCCAGGCTTCCTTGAATGTCACCGAGAACATGTCGAACAGCGAGCCGAAATTCATGTCCTGCGGCATCACGCGGAACACCGCCGCGCCGCCATGGCCGTGCAGCGGCTTCATGACGACGGCGCCGTGCCTGTCGCGAAACGCGTTGATCTCGTCGAGGTCGCGCGAGATCAGCGTCGGCGGCATCAGCTGCGGGAAGTTCATCACGAACAGCTTCTCCGGCGCGTTGCGCACGGAGGCGGGATCGTTGACGACGAGCGCCTTCGGATGGATGCGTTCGAGAAGGTGCGTCGAGGTGATATAGGCGAGGTCGAACGGCGGATCCTGGCGCAGCAGCACCACGTCGAAGCCGTTGAGCGCCTCGCGCCTGGGTTCGCCCAGGGTGAAATGGTTGCCGGGTTCGTCGCGCACGGTGAGCAGCTGGACGGGAGCGACGATCTCCTCGCCGACCATCGAGAGCTTGTCGGGCGTGTAATAGGACAGGCCGTGGCCGCGCTTCTGCGCCTCCAGGAGCAGCGCAAAAGTGGAATCGCCCTTGATGTTGATGCGGGCGATGGGGTCCATCTGGACGGCGACGTTCAGTTTCATGGTCTGCCTTTCAGGTCGAGGCGTCGAATGCCGCCAACACATGGCGTGGAAGTGACCGCGGCGCAATCAGCATGGCATCGAATCGCATTTCGAATTCCGCATGCTCGGGATGCGCAACGAGCCAGCCTTGCGCGGCATCGATGATGCGCTGCTGCTGGCGCGGCGTCACCGCGAAGGCGGCGTCGTCCAGGGTCGCGCGCGCCTTGACCTCGACGAAGGCGATCAGATTGCGGCGGCGCGCCACGATGTCGATCTCGCCATGCGGCGTGCGGAAGCGCTTGGCGAGGATGCGGTAGCCCTTGGCCATGAGATAGGCCGCGGCGCGGCTTTCCGCGGAGATGCCGGTGCGAAAGGCGGCGATGCGCTCGGGCGAGGCGATTTTCGGTTCCGCCGGGGTCTCAGTCTTCGCCATCGCCGCCCCGCAGATCTTTGGCAAGCTCGAGCGCGCGGGCATAGACTTCGCGGCGCGGCCGGCCCGAGAGCGCGACCGCATGCGCCACCGCGTCCTTGACGCTGTTCGCGGCGAGCTGCTCGCGCAGGAGGTCGTCGAGCGCGTCCGATGTCAGCATCTCGGCATCCGCCGCAGGCGGAGCGATCACCAGCACGAATTCGCCGCGCGTCTCTAGCGTGTCGGCGTCGCGCGCCAGTTCATGCAGCGTAGCGCGCGAAATCTGCTCGTGCAGTTTCGTCAGCTCGCGGCAGATCGCGGCTTCGCGGGTCCCCATGATCTCGGCGAGCTCGGCGAGCGTGTCCTGCACGCGATTGCCGGAATCGAACATCACCAGCGTCGCATCGATGCGCGCAAGCTCGGCCAGGCGCGACTTCCGCGCGGCCGATTTCGCCGGCAGAAAGCCTTCAAAGAAGAAGCGGTCGGTCGGCAGCGCTGCGACCGACAGCGCCGCCAGCACCGAGGACGGGCCGGGCAGCGCGTAGACCGCGTGGCCGGCGGCGCAGACCTCGCGTACCAGCTTGTAGCCGGGGTCCGAGATCAGCGGCGTGCCGGCGTCCGACACCAGCGCGATCGAGCCGCCCTGCGAAAGCCGCTCCAGGATTTTTGGACGGGCCGCTTCCGCATTGTGCTCGTGATACTGCTTGAGCTGCGCGGAGATGTCGTAGCGCTCGGTCAGACGCCGCGTGATGCGGGTGTCCTCGCAGGCGATGACATCGACCCCGGCGAGGGTCTGCAGCGCCCGCAGCGTGATGTCACCGAGATTGCCGATGGGGGTCGCGACCAGGTGCAGGCCAGGCGCGGCCTTCGGCGCGACAAGCCGATGGACGTCGATGGAGAAACCGCGCGAGGCGGGCTCCGTCGTCTCGGGTGTATTTATCGGGGACGGCTTTGCGCGCATAATCAGACGAACTTAGGCATGATCCCCGGGACTGGGAACCGGTCCCCGGAAAAAGATCGTGCCTGGGCAAGGCAAGGGGCGAGGAAGGACTGGAATGTGATCCATTCGGCATCACATTCCCCAGGGAATGAAGCGTCAGCGCCATATTCGCGGCGGAAACGCCGCCTTGATGCTGGGTGACGGACGGCGGACAGCTAGCCAGAACTTGAGAGGAAGCCGCGTTAAGCGGGCATTATCCTTTTGTTTGAGTTAACTATTTGCCGACAATATGCCTGAATCCATGGCCGGTGTCGTGGAAAGAATATCGTGAGCGGCTGGCGACGGTCGATCAGAAGAGAAACTGTCATGACGGGCCCACGTGATCCCAGATCTTCCTCTTCGGAGGAGTCTCCCGTTCAGGGGTCCCTGATATCGGGGGCGACCCGGCGGAGCGCGCTCGGCCTGTTGCTCGGCACGCCGCTGCTGTCGGCCTGCGCCGGCGTGCAGCAGAGCCTGAGCCAGTTCTCGAATCCCTTCAGCAGTTCCTCTCCGCCTCCGGCCCAGCCGGCCGGCCCGCCGCAGCAGGCCACGACCGCCGGCACCGGCGGGGTGAAGGTTGCCGTGATCCTGCCGCTCTCGGCCTCCGGCAATGCGGGCCTCGCCGCGCAGTCGATGCGCAACGCCGCCGAGATGGCGCTGGCCGAGTTCCAGAATCCCAACATCCAGCTCCTGATCAAGGACGACAATGGCAGCCCGCAGGGTGCGCAGGCGAGCGCGCAGCAGGCGGTGGATGAGGGCGCCGAGATCATCCTGGGGCCCCTGTTCGCGCAGTCGGTGCCTGCGGTGGCGCAGATCGCGCGCACGCGCGGCATCCCGGTGATGGCGTTCTCGACCGATTCCAGCATCGCCGGGCGCGGTGTCTATCTGCTGAGCTTCCTGCCGGAGTCCGACGTCAACCGCATCGTCGAATATTCCGCCAGCATCGGAAAGCGCTCCGTCGCCGTGCTCGTGCCCGACAATGCCTATGGCAACGTGGTCGAGGCCGCGGTGAAGGCGGCGGTGCCGCGCCGCGGCGGGCGCATCGTCGCGTTCGAGAAATACGGCGCCGATCGCACCACGCCGGCCCGGACCGTGGCGCAGCAGCTCGGCAGCGCCGATGCATTGTTCATCGCCGATGACGGCGACGCCGTCGTCTCGGTCGCCGATGCGATGAGCGCGGCGGGTGCGAACCTGCGCAATATCCAGCTGCTCGGCACCGGCCTTTGGGACAGTCCGCGCGTCTATGCCAGCTCAAGCTTGCAAGGCGGCCTCTACGCCGCGCCCGACCCGGCCGGCTTCCGCGCCTTCTCCGGCCGCTATCGCACCAAATACGGCGCCGAGCCGATCCGCACGGCCACGCTCGCCTATGACGCCGTCGCCCTGGTCGCCGCGCTGGCGCGCACGCAAGGCACGACGCGCTTCTCGTCCGACGTGCTCACCAATCCTTCCGGATTCGCCGGCATCGACGGGCTGTTCCGCTTCCGCGCCGACGGCACCAACGAGCGCGGCCTTGCGGTGATGAAGGTGACGACAGGCGGTGGTGTGGCAGTCGCGGGCTCGCCGAAGAGTTTCGGGGCGTAATTTTCGTAGAACTCGCTACGCCGCGAGATCCGCAACCACTGCGTCCAGCACCGGAAAACCGCTGCTGGTCACGCGCAGGCGTCCGGTTGCATCCACCGTGATCGCGCCTTCTTCGCGCAGGAGCGTGATGCGCTTGGGATCGAGCGAGCGGCCTGACAGCGCGCGGTAGCGCTCGGGGTCGATGCCCTCGGCAAGGCGCAAGCCCATCAGCAAAAATTCGTCGGCGCGTTCTTCGCTGTTGAGGAGATCGTCGGTGACGACGCCGTGCCCGTTGGTCTCGACCCGCATCAGCCAGGCTTCGGGACGCTTCTCGGTGGCGGTCGCGTGCCTGATTCCGTCGATGTCGAGCCGGCCATGGGCGCCGGGGCCGATGCCGGCATATTCCTCGCCGCGCCAGTAGACCAGATTGTGCCGGCACTCGGCGCCGCGCCGCGCGTGATTTGAAATCTCGTAGGCGGGCAGGCCGAGCTTGTCGCAGGTCTCCTGCGTGACGTCGTAGAGCGCGCGTGCGATCGCTTCATCCGGCGTTTTCAGCTTGCCGGCCTGATGCAGGCCGAAGAACGGCGTGCCTTCTTCGATGGTTAGTTGATAGAGCGACAGATGCTCGGCCGCCTCGCCGATCGCGAGACGCAATTCATCGGCCCACATCGCCGGCGTCTGGTCGGGACGGGCATAGATCAGGTCGAACGAATAACGATCGAACGAGCGGCGCGCGATGGCGACCGCGTCGAGGGCCTCGCGCGCGCTGTGCATGCGGCCGAGCGCCTTCAGCGAGGCATCGTCGAGCGCCTGCACGCCGAGCGAGACGCGGTTGACGCCGGCGGCGCGATAACCGGCAAAGCGCGTGGCTTCGACACTGGTCGGGTTTGCCTCCAGCGTGACTTCAACGTCTTTCGCCACACTCCAGTGCTTGCCGATGGCATCGAGCACAGCGCCGACGGTCGCAGGCTGCATCAGGGATGGCGTGCCGCCGCCGAGAAAGATCGAGGTGACTTCGCGGCCGGGCGCGCGCTCAGCGGTCGCAGCGATCTCGCGCGCGAAAGCCGACGCAAAGCGCGCCTCGTCGATCGCGGCGTGGCGGACATGGCTGTTGAAGTCGCAATAGGGGCACTTCGACAGGCAGAACGGCCAGTGCACGTAGACGCCGAAGGCTTCGGATTCTTGTTTTGACGCGTTTTCCTGGCGCGAACCGGTATCCACTTCGCTCGAAAACGCTCTAGCGCGGCTCAAGGCAGATCTCCGCCAGTTTCACGAAGGCGCGGGCACGGTGCGACAGGCCGAGACCGAGCGGCGGCAGGCCGTGCTTCTCGATGCTCTCCATCTCGCCGAAGGTGCGGCTATGGCCGTCGGGCAAAAACATCGGGTCGTAGCCGAAGCCGGCGGTGCCGCGCGGCGGCCACACCAGCGTGCCGTCGACGCGCGCCTCGACCTCTTCGAGATGATCGTCGGGCCATGCAACGCAGAGCGCGGAAACGAAGTGCGCCTTGCGCTTGGCGGGCGTCGTTGCGCCACGCTCCTGCAACAGCCGTTCGATCTGCGCCATTGCCGCGGCAAAATCCTTGTTCGGGCCGGCCCAGCGCGCCGAGTAGATGCCGGGCGCGCCGTCGAGCGCGTCGACCACGATGCCGGAATCATCGGCGAAAGACGGCAGCTTCGTCGCCTGCGCTGCCGCGATCGCCTTGATCGCGGCGTTGCTGCGAAAATCGTTTCCGGTCTCTTCCGGCTCCGGAAGGCCTAATTCGCCGGCCGACACCGCCTCGATGCCGTAAGGCGCGAGCAGCTCCTTCATCTCGGCGAGCTTGCCGGGATTATGGGTGGCGATGACCAGCTTTCCGGTGATTCGGCGATGCATCGGGCTATTGACTACGCTACCGCCAGTTTCTGCAAGTCCACGAGACGCGCGACGCCCTTGCGCGCCAGCGCCATCAGCGCGAGGAACTCGGCTTCCGTGAACGGCTCGCGTTCCGCGGTGCCCTGGACCTCGATGATGCGGCCATCGCCCGTCATGACGAAATTGGCGTCGGTGTCGGCTTCGGAGTCCTCGGCATAGTCGAGGTCGAGCACGGGCGTGCCCTTGTAAATGCCGCAGGAGATCGCGGCGACGTTGTCGCGCAACACATTGGCCTTGACCATGTTGCGCGCCTTCATCCAGGTGATGCAATCGGCGAGGGCGACCCAGGCGCCGGTGATCGAGGCCGTGCGGGTGCCGCCGTCGGCTTGGAGCACGTCGCAATCGACCGTGATCTGGCGCTCGCCGAGCGCTTCGAGATTGATGATGGTGCGAAGCGAGCGGCCGATCAGGCGCTGAATTTCGACGGTGCGGCCGCTCTGCTTTCCTGCGGAGGCCTCGCGGCGGGTGCGTTCCGAGGTCGCGCGCGGCAGCATGCCGTATTCGGCGGTGACCCAGCCGCGGCCCTGGCCCTTCAGCCATGGCGGCAGGCGGTCTTCCAGCGTGGCGGTGACCAGCACGTGGGTATCGCCGAATTTCACCAGGCACGAGCCTTCCGCATATTTGACCACGCCGCGCTCCAGCGTCACGGGGCGCAATTCATCGGGCGCACGGCGGCTTGGCCGCATGGGAAATCCTCCAAAAGTCTCGGAAAAGGGCTGTTGGCGGTGCTTGTAGGTGGGGGGAGGGTGGGCGGCAAGGGGGAAGATCGAGGTCTTCTTCACTGCCGAATTTCAATCCGCCAACACCACGCTTGTCAGAAGCGTCCGGGATAGACAAATTACCTGCATCTGAGAGGAGTTACGGTCTGTGGCCCATCACGATCCGATCCATCTGATCGCGCCGCGCGCGGGCCTCGCCCAGCTCAACGAGCGTTCCCGCGACATCTTTCGTCAAATCGTCGAAAGCTATCTCGCGACCGGGGAGCCGGTGGGCTCGCGCAATATTTCTCGCCTGATCGCCATGCCGCTGTCGCCCGCCTCGGTCCGCAACGTCATGGCCGACCTGGAACAGCTCGGCCTGATCTACGCCCCGCACACCTCCGCCGGCCGGCTGCCGACGGAACTCGGCCTGCGCTTCTTCGTCGATGCCCTGATGCAGGTCGGCGACCTCAATGACAGTGAACGGCAGGCGATCCAGAGCCAGTTGACCTCCGTGGGCCACGCGCAATCGGTCGAGGCTGCGCTCGAGGAAGCATTGACGCGGCTTTCCGGCCTGACCCGCGCCGCTGCCGTCGTGCTGACGCCGAAATCCAATGCGCGGCTGAAACATATCGAATTCGTCCGCTTGGAACCGGAAAAGGCATTGGTGATCCTGGTCGGCGAGGACGGGCAGGTCGAAAACCGCGTCTTGACGCTGCCGCCGGGAGTTCCATCGTCGGCGTTGACCGAAGCCGGCAACTTCCTCAATGCGCGGATCCGGGGACGGACCCTGGCCGAGGCGCGGCTGGAGCTCGAGACCGCGCTCGGAGAGGCGCGCACCGAGCTCGATCAGCTGACGCATAAGGTGATCTCGGCCGGGATTGCCAGCTGGTCGGGCGGCGAGAACGAGGACCGCCAGCTCATCGTCCGCGGCCACGCCAATCTGCTCGAGGATTTGCATGCGCTGGAGGACCTCGAGCGCGTTCGCCTGCTGTTCGACGATCTCGAGACCAAGCGCGGCGTCATCGACCTGCTCGGCCGGGCCGAGACCGCGGAAGGCGTGCGGATCTTCATCGGCAGTGAGAACAAGCTGTTCTCATTGTCGGGTTCGTCCACCATCATCTCGCCCTATCGGGATGCCGCCGGCCATATCGTCGGTGTTTTGGGCGTGATCGGGCCGACGCGGCTGAATTATGCCCGCGTGATCCCGACCGTGGACTACGCTGCCCGCATCGTCAGCCGGCTGCTGGGGGGCTGACCGGCGTCTCCCCCGATCACGGGCGCTTGATTTTCGGCGCCCGAAGCACGATATCCGGGCCAGAAACCCCCTGAGACGAATGCGAAAAGAGAGCCGATGACCGATCGAGACCGGCAACCCGAAGACACGAGTGCTGCGGCCGGCGAGCCCGTGGTGTCAAAACCCTACATCATGCCCGACGATCCCGAGCCCGGCTCGGTCGAGCTTCTGCAGAAGGAAGTCGCCGAGGCGCGCGACCGCATGCTGCGGACGCTGGCCGAGATGGAGAATCTGCGCAAGCGCACCGCCAAGGAGGTCGCGGACTCCAAGCTCTACGGCGTCACGGGCTTTGCCCGCGACGTGCTCGACATCGCCGACAACCTCCAGCGCGCGCTCGATGCCGTTCCGGCCGAGGCCCGTGCGGCGGCCGATGCAGGCCTCGCCTCGCTGATCGAGGGCGTCGAGCTGACCGAGCGCTCGCTGCTCAGCGCGCTGGAAAAACACGGCGTGAAGAAATTCGACCCCTTGGGCCAGAAGTTCGACCCGAACTTCCAGCAGGCGATGTTCGAGGTGCCTGATGCATCGGTGCCCGCGGGCACCGTCGTGCAGGTCATGCAGGCCGGCTACACCATCGGCGAGCGCGTGCTGCGTCCTGCCTTGGTCGGTGTCGCCAAGGGCGGCGCCAAGGCCGCGCCCGCCAACAGCAACGAGCCGAACGGCGCGGCCAACTGATCGATCCTCATGGTGAGGAGGCGCATCAGCGCCGTCTCGAACCATGTAGGCCGAGCTGCTGCAGCGAGGCCTTCATCCTTCGAGACGCGCGCGAGGAAGCGCGCTCCTCAGGACGAGGGTCTTGCAGTTCGATCGCGCCTCTTACGCGCTCGCCGCGATATCCGCGGACTGGATCCGCTTCACGCCAGCCTTGGCCATGTCGGCCCAGGCTTTTGCGAGCGAGCCCTGATTGTCGATGCCGCGGCAGGCGTCTTCCACCACATAGACTTCGAAGCCCGCCTTGCGCGCGTCGAGCGCGGTCCACGCAACGCAAAAATCCGTCGCCAGCCCGACTACGAAGACGCGCTTGATCTTGCGCGCCTTCAGATAGCCGGCAAGGCCGGTCGAGGTCTTGCCGTCAGCTTCGAGGAAGGCCGAATAGCTGTCGACGTCCTTGTGAAAACCCTTGCGGATGATGAGCTCGGCGTGCGGGATCGCAAGGTCCTTCGACAGCGCGGCGCCGTCGGTGCCCTGCACGCAATGGTCGGGCCACAGCACCTGCTTGCCGTAGGGAAGATCGACGGTCTCGAACGGCTTCTTGCCGGCGTGGACTGATGCGAAGGAAACATGGCCTTGCGTGTGCCAGTCCTGTGTCATCACCACGTTCGAAAACGCTTTCGAGATCTTGTTGATGACGGGCACCACCTGCTCGCCTTCCTTCACGGCAAGGCTGCCGCCGGGCAGGAAGCAGTTCTGCACGTCGATCACGAGCAGCGCGGATGCATCGTCCGGCTTGATCGATGTGGCCGCCAGAATCGCGGTTGGCGCGAGCGCCACGAGCGCGCTCGTCCCGAGCGCCGCCAAGACTTGTCGCCGATCCAGCATCATTCGCCTCCCTCCAGGATGAACTCAACGGAAGGGGAGCCTAGTTCCGTTCGTGTACGAACAGAAGCCCGAAAATGCAGCGGGCTTTGGCGAGTGGTTGGGCTGCTGACCGGGTATCTTCGCCGGGACGACGATGAGTGTCAGGCTAGCCCTTCGGCTGGATGCCGTCGCGGACCGCGCGGAAGCGGGTGAAGGCGGCCGGCCATTGCTCGCGCGGGGCGCTGGCGATGATGCGCAGCGAGGCGCCGCCGCTGCTGAAGCGGATCCACTGCACCACGGTCACCGGCGTCTTGTCCTTGCCGCTGACGCCGTCGATCCGGGTCTCGAAACCCTGCTGGCCGCTGATGCGGATCGGCTCGGACATGGTGACGCGCGACTCGCGCACGCCGGGAATCTGGAGCGCCGCCTCCTGGGCGAAGCGGGCACGGTCGTCGGCGGCTTGCGGGGTGGCGCCAATCACGCCGAGGATGATGAACGGCTTCGATTCATAGCCGGAGCTCTCGTCGCCGTCGGCCAGGATGATGCTCGAGCCCGGCGCCAGCGTGCGAACGTCCTTGAAGTCGGCGAGATCGGTGATCTTGAACGGCATCAGCGCGATCTGCTCGTCGGCCGAGACCTGCTTGCGGGTGACGACGCTCGCGAACATCTGCCGCACCGCCTCGTCGGTGTAGATCTTGACCGCATTCTCCGGAATCTGCACCGCGACATAGCCGGAGAAGCCGGCCCCCGGCACGATCATCGAATAGCGCCGCACCGGGGTCTCGCCGGCCTTGCCGCTCTCGGTGGTGAAATAGGCAAGACCCGCGGGTGTCTCGATCTTGTCCTGCTTGATGCCGTTGGTTCCGGCCGGATTGGAGTTGAAGGCGCTCACGACCTCGCCATAGGCCGCCGGCGGCAGTTCTGTGATCAGCACCTTGACGTTGCCGTCCTCGCTCTCGAAGCCGGGAAAGGTCTTTGCCGTGTTGAGACCGACCAATGGCACCATGCCGAGGCGCAGGCCGGGTGGGAAAACGGCGTCGGCAGCCAGAGCCGGAAGCGCAGAGGCAACGAGGAGGGCGAGCGCAGCAAGGGGGCGGATCAGCTTCATGGGCACTCTGATTGGTTCACATTGAGGCCGTTCGATGGTGGCCAGCCGGCCCCTTTTGTCGCGCGAGGCAGCTCGATGACGAGCCCGGCCGGCTGCCCGCCTTTTAGCGGTTTTGGTCTGGCCGCAACAGGGCGGGACGGAATGCGGTAGCGGATGCCGGCCGATCGCGGCACCTGTTAATAATTCCTCACCCGCAAGGGCGGTGCAGCCCGGATATGTTCTTCCAAAACCCAATGTTTTCACGGCCGAAACTTGCGTTCGGTCCTTGCAGGCACCTCCCCCCCTCCTATATGACCCCCAACCATCGCAATATCGCGAATGTTTGATCTTAGGGGGTTTCGGTTCGGGTGCCTTCTGGGCCCAGCCAGCCTGCCGCAAAAACAAGGATACAGGACCATGGGAAAGGTCATCGGGATCGACCTCGGCACCACGAATTCGTGCGTCGCCGTAATGGATGGCAAGAACGCCAAAGTCATCGAGAATTCCGAAGGCATGCGCACGACGCCTTCGATCGTCGCCGTGACGGACGACGGTGAGCGCCTCGTCGGCCAGCCGGCCAAGCGCCAGGCCGTCACCAATCCCGAGCGCACGTTCTTCGCAGTGAAGCGCCTGATCGGCCGCCGCTACGACGACCCGATGGTCGAGAAGGACAAGAAGCTCGTTCCGTACAAGATCGTGAAGGCTTCCAACGGCGACGCCTGGGTCGAGGCCGACGGCCAGACCTACTCGCCCTCGCAGGTCTCGGCGTTCATCTTGCAGAAGATGAAGGAGACCGCGGAAGCCCATCTGGGCCAGAAGGTCGACCAGGCCGTCATCACCGTGCCCGCCTACTTCAACGACGCCCAGCGCCAGGCGACCAAGGACGCCGGCAAGATCGCTGGCCTTGAAGTGCTGCGCATCATCAACGAGCCGACCGCGGCCGCGCTCGCCTACGGCCTCGACAAGACCAAGGCCGGCACGATCGCCGTGTACGATCTCGGCGGCGGCACGTTCGATATCTCGATTCTCGAAATCGGCGACGGCGTGTTCGAGGTGAAGTCGACCAACGGCGACACCTTCCTCGGCGGCGAAGACTTCGACATGCGCCTGGTCGGCTATCTGGCCGACGAATTCCAGAAGGAGCAGGGCATCAACCTGCGCAACGACAAGCTCGCGTTGCAGCGCCTGAAGGAAGCCGCTGAAAAGGCCAAGATTGAGCTGTCGTCGACGACGCAGACCGAGATCAACCTGCCCTTCATCACCGCGGACCAGACCGGCCCGAAGCATCTGACGATGAAACTCACCCGCGCCAAGTTCGAAGCGCTGGTCGATGATCTCGTCCAGAAGACCGTCGAGCCCTGCCGCAAGGCGCTGAAGGATGCCGGCCTTACCGCCGCCGAGATCGGCGAAGTGGTGCTGGTTGGCGGCATGTCGCGCATGCCGAAGGTCCAGGAAGTCGTGAAGCAGCTGTTCGGCAAGGAGCCGCACAAGGGCGTCAACCCGGACGAAGTCGTGGCGATCGGCGCCGCGATCCAGGCCGGCGTGCTTCAGGGCGACGTCAAGGACGTGCTGCTGCTCGACGTGACCCCGCTGTCGCTGGGCATCGAGACGCTGGGCGGCGTGTTCACCCGCATCATCGACCGCAACACCACGATCCCGACCAAGAAGAGCCAGGTGTTCTCGACCGCCGAGGACAGCCAGAACGCGGTCACCATCCGCGTCTTCCAGGGCGAGCGTGAAATGGCGGCCGACAACAAGATGCTCGGACAGTTCGACCTGATGGGCATTCCGCCGGCTCCGCGCGGCATGCCGCAGATCGAGGTGACCTTCGACATCGACGCCAACGGCATCGTCAACGTCTCGGCCAAGGACAAGGCCACGTCCAAGGAGCAGCAGATCCGCATCCAGGCCTCCGGCGGTCTGTCGGAAGCCGACATCGAGAAGATGGTCAAGGACGCCGAGGCCAATGCCGAGGCGGACAAGAAGCGCCGCGAGGCCGTGACTGCCAAGAACGAAGCGGACGGCCTGGTGCATTCGACCGAGAAGGCGCTGGCCGAGCACGGTTCGAAGGTCGCCGAGACCGAGCGCCGCGCCATCGAGGATGCCGTCAGCGATCTGAAGGAAGCGCTGAAGGGCGACGATGCCGAAGCGATCAAGGCCAAGACCCAAACGCTGGCCCAGGCTTCGATGAAGCTCGGCGAGGCCATGTACAAGCAGCAGGCCGAGGCCGACGCCAAGAAGGATGCGGCCCAGGACGACGTCGTCGACGCGGAATTCACCGAAGTCGACGACGACAAGAACAACAAGAAGTCCGCCTGAACCCCGCGAGGGTGATGATGCGGACGGCTTGGACCCCACACGCGCCAACGGCCTCCTCCCTCGCGGGGGAGGCCATCGTGTCGGGCTCGACGGGCCAAGACCCTTTGAAAATCGGCTCTGTTAAAGCCGGGCCCGTTACGATCGATCAATTCCCAGCCGTTATTCTGAATGCTGCCGTGCAATCCTCTGCCGCGAGGCGGAAGGCTGCCTATATCGTCGCATGGCGACGTTGCTTCGCTCCGACTTGAATCGCGATCGGATAGACTGAGCTCATCATGTCCACGTCCACCAAGCGCTGCTACTACGAGACCCTCGAAGTCGAACGCGATGCCGACGATTCCGCGCTGAAATCGTCGTTCCGCAAGCTGGCGATGAAGTTTCACCCCGACCGTAATCCCGGGGACAACACCAGCGAAGTCAAGTTCAAGGAAATCAACGAGGCCTACGAGGTCCTGAAAGACAAGGACAAGCGCGCCGCCTATGACCGTTACGGCCATGCCGCCTTCGAGCAGGGCGGCGGTGGCGGCGCCGGTTTTGGCGCGGGCTTCGCCTCCTCCTTTTCCGACATTTTCGAAGATTTGTTCGGCATGGCCGGACAGCGCGGCGGCCGTGGCGGCCGCGAGCGCGGCGCCGACCTGCGCTACAACATGGAAATCACGCTCGAGGAAGCTTTTGGCGGCAAGACTGCGCAGATCGAGATCCCGGTCTCGGTCACCTGCGAAGCCTGTTCGGGCATTGGGGCCAAGGCCGGCACCAAGCCGAAGACCTGCTCGACCTGCGGCGGCGCCGGACGCGTACGGCAGTCGCAGGGCTTCTTCACGCTGGAGCGCACCTGCCCGGGCTGCCAGGGGCGCGGCCAGATGATCGAGGACGCCTGCCCGTCCTGCTCGGGTCAGGGCCGTGTCACCCGCGAGCGGAATCTGTCGGTCAACATTCCCCCTGGAGTCGAGGACGGCACCAGGATCAGGCTCGCCGGTGAGGGCGAGGCCGGGGTCCGCGGCGGCCCGCCCGGCGACCTCTACATCTTCCTGTCGCTGGCCCAGCACCAGTTCTTCCAGCGCGACGGCGCCGATCTGCATTGTCGTGTGCCGATCTCGATGGTGACGGCGGCGCTTGGCGGCGAATTCGAGGTGCCGACCATTGAGAAGGGCAAGACCAAGGTGAAGGTCCCCGCAGGAACCCAGTCCAGCCGCCGATTCCGCATCGCATCAAAAGGCATGCCGGTGCTGCGCTCGCGCCAGATGGGCGACATGTATGTTCAGGTCGTGGTCGAAACCCCGCAAAACCTCACCAAGAAGCAGCAGGAATTGCTGGCCGAGTTCGAAAAACTCTCCTCCGGCAACACCCAGCCGGAATCCGAGGGTTTCTTCACCAAGGTCAAGGATTTCTTCGGTAATCGCGCGAGTTGACGCGTCTTGACCGTACCGCCTTCGGCCTATACGTCTTTATGACCATTTTCTGACACGCCGCGGTCACGCGGTCCCGGCCGGTCCCGATATGCCATTGCCATCGTCCGCGCGTGCGTTGAAGAAGCCCCGTCTCGATGACGAGGTGCGTTTTCTCCGGTCATGGATCGAAAAGCCCCTCCACATGGGCGCGGTGATGCCGTCGGGCAAGCTGCTGGCCCGGACCATGGCCCATTACGTCGACGTCAATTCGGACGCACCGGTGGTCGAGCTCGGGCCCGGCACCGGCGCCATCACCTCGGCCCTGGTCGAGCGCGGCGTCGACCAGAAGCGTCTCGTCCTCGTCGAATACAATCCAGGCTTCTGCGCGCTGCTGCGCGACCGCTATCCGCAGGCCAAGGTGGTGCAGGGCGATGCGTATCGCCTGCGCGACACGCTCTGGAACGTGCTGAGCGCGCCGGCCTCCGCGGTCGTCTCCGGCCTGCCGCTGGTCACAAAACCGATGCTGACGCGGCTGCGGCTCATCCGCGACGCCTTCACGGCGCTGGCGCCCGGTGCGCCCTTCGTCCAGTTCACCTATGCGGTGGTGCCGCCGATTCCGAAATCGCTGCCCGGCGTGTCCACAGAGGCCTCGGAACGGATCTGGATGAACCTTCCGCCGGCCCGCGTCTGGGTGTATCGCAAGGACTAATTCCGCCGGCATTCCTGTTTGCGTGGCGGGCTCGTTTCGCCGAACGCATGGAAGCGGATGTCCGCACCGAAAATCCTGATCATTCCCGGCTCTCTTCGCACCGGCTCGCATAATGCGAAGCTGGCAGCGGTCGCCGCCTATGCATTCGACCAGGCCGGTGTCGACGTCACCCGCATCTCGCTCGCCGATTTTCCGCTGCCGATCTATGACGGTGACCTGCAGGCCAAATCCGGTGTGCCCAAGCACGCGATCAATCTCAAGCGCATGATCGGCGCGCATCATGGCGTGCTGATCGTCTCGCCCGAATACAACGCTTCGGTGCCGCCGCTGCTGAAGAACGCGATCGACTGGGTCAGTCGCGTGCATGAGCTGCACGAGCCGCGCGGCGAGGTGTTCCGCAACCGCGTCTTCGCGCTTGCCGGCGCCTCGCAGAGCCGGCTGGGCGCAGCTCGCGCGCTGCAGGCGCTTCGCCTGATCCTGACCTCCTGCCACGCCAATGTGATTGCCAGCCAGCTCACGCTCGCCTTTGCCGACCAGGCCTATGACGATATGGACAGGCTGAAGCACGAGGGCGATATCGCCGCGTTGAAGGAACTGGTGCGGCAGTTGATCGACATTTCCCAACGCATGATGTGAGGTGACATGACGCCAGCCGAGATTGCCCCGAAAGACCGCCTGATCGTCGCGCTCGATCTTCCCAGCGTTGATGCCGCGGAAGCGATGGTCAACCGGCTCGGCGACAGCGTCACCTTCTACAAGATCGGCTATCGGCTGGCTTATGCCGGCGGCTTGCCGCTGGTCGGCAAGCTTGCCGACAAGGGCAAGAAGGTCTTTCTCGATCTCAAGCTGCACGACATCGGCAACACCGTGGCGCAGGGCGTCGACAGCATCACCAGGCTCGGCGCGACCTTCCTCACGGTCCACGCTTATCCGCAGACCATGAAGGGTGCCGTCGAAGGCCGCGGCAGCTCGAACCTGAAGATCCTCGCCGTCACTGTTCTGACGTCCTACAACGAGGACGATCTGCACGCGGCAGGCTTCCGGCTTGGCGTCTCCGAGCTCGTCGAAGCGCGCGCGCAGCAGGCGCAGGTGCTCGGCATCGACGGGCTGGTATCGTCGCCCGAGGAAGTCGGAGCCTTGCGCAAGATCGTCGGCCATCAGATGAGCCTCGTCACCCCCGGCATCCGGCCGGCCGGTGCGGCGAGCGGCGACCAGAAGCGCATCATGACGCCGGGCCGCGCGATTGCGGCCGGCGCGGACCACCTCGTCGTCGGTCGGCCGGTGGTGGAAGCCACGGACCCCAAGGCGATTGCCGAGGCCATCCAGGCCGAGATCGCGCAAGCGCTCGGAGCATGATCCGGAAAAGTGTGCAGCGGTTTTCCGATCAGATCATGCTCAAATAGAAACCCAACAACACAGGGAGAAGAACAATGGCAAAAGGCTACTGGATCGGACGCGTCGACGTGAGCAGCGACGAGGGCTACAAGCCCTATGCCGTCGCCAATGGTCCGATCTTCAAGAAATGGGGCGGCCGCTTCGTCGTCCGCGCCGGCAAGTTCACCACCGTCGAAGGTGCCAGCCGCACCCGCAACGTCGTGATCGAATTCCCGGACTACGAGACCGCGATCGCCTGCTACAACTCGCCGGAATACCAAGTCAACATCAAGGTGCGCCAGCCGCACTCCGTCGCCGACCTCATCATCATCGAGGGCTATGACGGCCCACAACCATCAGACGGCTGAGGCTGGGTCTGCGCGCACGCCTCGTCCTTCGAGACGACCGCTCCGCGGTCTCCTCAGGATGAGGTTAAGCAGTATCGGCGCCCGTCGAATTTGTTGCCACGGATTCTGACCTCATCCTGAGGGCCCGCCGTAGGCGGGCGTCTCGAAGGATGGTCACAAGCGACCGGCGCTCCAGGGGAAGGTGGAAGCCCGCCTGCCCGATCCCCCTCGGTTGCCGGAACTGCCTCCCCCCGCTACAACGACCGTGAGAGGGATCGCACCATGTCCGACATGCGCTTGATTGTTGCTGGAGCCGGCGGCCGGATGGGCCGGGCGCTGACGCGAGCGATTGCCGAGAGCAAAGGCGCGGTGCTGGCCGGCGCGCTGGAGGCGCCGGGCTCGGAGCTGCTCGGCAAGGATGCCGGCGTGCTCGCGGGCCTGCCGGCCAATGGCATCAAGCTCTCCGGCGATCTCTGGGCGTTGTCGAAGGACGCCGACGGCATTCTGGATTTCACCGTGCCCGCGGCGACCCTCGCCAATGTCGCGATCGCCGCCGAACGCGGCCTCGTGCACGTGGTCGGAACGACCGGCCTGTCGGGCTCCGACAACGCCGTGATCAAGAGCGTCACCAACCGCGCCGTCGTGGTGCAGTCCGGCAATATGAGCCTGGGTGTCAATCTGCTCGCCGCGTTGGTCAAGCGTGTCGCCAAGGCGCTCGACGAGAGCTTCGACATCGAGATCGTCGAAACCCATCACCGCATGAAGATCGACGCGCCCTCGGGCACGGCGCTGATGCTGGGTCAGGCCGCCGCGGCCGGCCGCGGCATCGCGCTCGACGAGCATGCAGATCGTGGCCGCGACGGCATCACCGGCGCGCGCAAGCCCGGCGACATCGGCTTTGCGTCGCTGCGCGGCGGCACCGCGGCCGGCGATCACAGCGTGAGCTTCCTCGGCGCGTTCGAGCGGCTGACGCTGTCGCATCACGCGGAGGATCGCATGCTGTTCGCCCACGGCGCGCTGAAGGCCGCGCTCTGGGCGCATGGCAAGAAGCCGGGGCACTACTCCATGGCCGACGTGCTCGGCCTGTCTGACATTTAAACGAAACGGAAAGCAGTCAATGAGCGAACGTCTTCTCGTGCTGGTGCGGCACGGCCAGAGCGAATGGAATCTGAAGAACCTGTTCACGGGCTGGAAGGATCCTGACCTCACCGAACTCGGCGTGAAGGAAGCAACCGAAGCCGGCCGCAAGCTGAAGGCGCAGGGCCTCGTGTTCGACGTCGCCTACACCTCGGTGTTGACGCGCGCCCAGCACACGCTCGACCTCATTCTCGGCGAGCTCGACCAGAAGGGCCTGCCGACAACGAAGAACCTCGCGCTGAACGAGCGCGACTATGGCGATCTCTCCGGCCTCAACAAGGACGACGCCCGCAAGAAATGGGGCGAGGACCAGGTGTTGATCTGGCGCCGCTCCTACGACGTGCCGCCGCCCGGCGGTGAAAGCCTGAAGGACACGCTGGCGCGTGCATTGCCGTATTACGTGCAGGAGATCCTGCCCGGCGTGCTCAACGGCAAGCGCACTTTGGTTGCCGCCCACGGCAACTCGCTGCGCGCGCTGATCATGGTGCTGGAAAAGCTCTCGCCGGAAGGCATCTTGAAGCGCGAGCTCGCCACCGGCGTGCCGATCATCTACCGCCTCAATGCGGATTCGACGGTGGCCTCGAAGCTGGATCTGGCGGGCTAAAGACGTTCGCGCGGGACTGAGCCGGCCAAGCACTCGGTGTCGTCCTGGCGAAAGCCAGGACCCATAACCACCGTCGTTGGTTTTGCCATGACTGGTGGTTGGCAGTCGGCGCCAAAACATCTCCCTGGGATAATGGGTCCTGGCCTTCGCC
This sequence comes from Bradyrhizobium sp. WSM1417, assembly GCF_000515415.1. Taxonomy (NCBI): domain Bacteria; kingdom Pseudomonadati; phylum Pseudomonadota; class Alphaproteobacteria; order Hyphomicrobiales; family Nitrobacteraceae; genus Bradyrhizobium; species Bradyrhizobium sp. WSM1417. The sequence goes on along the minus strand of NZ_KI911783.1, from coordinate 915,917 downwards.
AGGACGACGATGTGGGGCAGTTTACGCGTAGCAACTCTTACTGCATCCCCAGCTGCCCGGCCTCCCAGCCCAGCATCGCCTGCTTGCGGGTGATGCCCCAGTGATAGCCGGTGAGCGTACCGCTTTTGCCGAGCGCGCGGTGGCAGGGCACGACGAAGGACACCGGGTTCTTGCCGACCGCGGCGCCGACTGCGCGTGAGGCTTTCGGGCTGTTGATGTTGCAGGCGATGTCCGAATAGGACACCGCGCGGCCCATGGGGATCTTCAGCAAGGTCTCCCACACTCGCACCTCGAAATCGGTGCCGATCATCACCACGCGCAGCGGCTGGTCCGGCCGCCAGAGTTTTGTGTCGAAGATGCGCTGCGCCAATGGTGCGGTACCTTCGTGATCCTCGACGTAAGTTGCGTTCCGCCATCGCCGCGTCATGTCGGCAAGTGCCACCTGTTCCTCACCGGGATCGGCGAAGGCGAGGCCCGACAATCCGCGATCGGTCGCGATCACGATCGCGGTGCCGAACGGCGAGTGATGGAAGCCGTAGCGCAGGATGAGCCCCGCGCCGCCGTTCTTCCATTCGCCCGGTGACATCGCCTCATGCGTGACGAAGAGATCGTGCAAGCGCCCCGGACCCGACAGGCCCGAGTCGAGCGCCGCGTCGAGGATGCTCGCGGAGTCCCTGAGCAAGCCCTTGGCGTGATCGAGCGTGAGCGCCTGCATAAAAGCCTTCGGCGTGATCGAGGCCCAGCGGCGGAACAGATGGTGCAGCTCGTCCGGGGTGACGCCGGCCGCATCCGCCATCGCCTCGATGGTCGGCTGTGCGCGCCAGTTTTCCGAAATGAAGGCGATCGCCCGGCGCACGGAATCATAGTCGCGCAACGCGGCGTTCTGGGAGCCTGGCCCGGCCAGGCGCTGGTCATGTATCGCGAGTGTCATCATGACCACAAATGTAGGAGAGGGCGGGGTGCGAAACCACCCGATTTCCGATCCGCAAATCAGGTGACCGGATTGTAGGTCGGGCCGCGCCGGGCGGCATTTAATGCCTCAACCAAACCTTTGTAAAAACTTGCCTTTTCGTCCGGTCCCAGGAAGCGGGCGATCTGGATCTGGTGACCTCGCGAGATCAGATACAGATGCTCGATGCCAAAATCCTCGTCGATTTCCATGTCGAGTCGAACCCAGAGCGGATTGAAGGTCCATTCGACGATTTGGCCGTGCTGGCTGACGCGCCGCACGCGCAATTCAGATGGTGTGACCACGATCTCCTCGCTGGCCCGCGCCGCGCGGAAATTGGCTTTGAAGGCCCACCAGATCACCAGCACATCGAGGCCGAAGAAGCCGAACACTGGCCAGGCGCCCATCATCAGGAAGACGAGGCCGGTGACGAAGCTGACGGCGCTCAGGAACAGCATCACGGCGAGGAAGCCGGTGCGGTTCAGCGAGCGGTGCGGCGTCAGGCGCGCGGAAAAGATCTGAGGCTCAGCCTCGCTTCCCGATCGTTCGCGCTCAATTTCGTTGCCTGTGCTCATCGTCCCTCAGTATATCCCGATCATGGCGAAAATCACCCGCAAGCCGGCCCCGCGCAAAACCTCCGTGCCGAAGAAACAGGCAAAGCCGGTCGCGGCAAAACCAAAGGCGCCCGCGAAGAAATCCCTCAAGGCCATGAAGCCCTGGACGCCGCCCGAGGTCCACGAGGCCTTCAGCCGTTTCCGCAAGGCCAACCCGGAGCCGAAGGGCGAGCTCGAGCACGTCAATCCGTTCACGCTGCTGGTTGCGGTGGTGCTGTCGGCGCAGGCGACCGATGCTGGGGTCAACAAAGCGACGCGTGCGTTGTTTGCGATCGCCGACACGCCGCAGAAGATGCTGGACCTCGGCGAGGAACGCCTGCGCGAATACATCAAAACCATCGGCCTCTATCGCACCAAGGCGAAGAACGTGATCGGGCTGTCGGCGAAGCTGCTCAGCGAGTTCGGCGGCGAGGTGCCGCGCACGCGCGCCGGCATCGAGTCGTTGCCGGGTGCCGGGCGCAAGACCGCCAATGTCGTGCTCAACATGGCCTTCGGCGAGCACACCATGGCGGTGGACACCCATGTCTTCCGCGTCGGCAACCGGACCGGACTTGCGCCCGGCAAGACGCCGCTGGAGGTCGAGCTCGGTCTCGAAAAGGTGATCCCGGCCGAGTTCATGCTGCATGCCCATCATTGGTTGATCCTGCATGGCCGCTATACTTGTCTCGCGCGCAAGCCGCGCTGCGAGGTTTGCCTGATCAACGATCTCTGCAGGTGGCCGGAAAAGACGGTCTGAAAATAGCGTTCGGGAAACTGGTTTTTGGAGTCTAGCGTGAGTCAGCCGGAACAAATCCCGTCGCCGCCACCTGTTGCCACGCCGGCGCCGCCACCGAAGCCAACGCAGCGACCGGCGAGTTCGCTGTGGAGCCGGCTCGCGATTCCGCTGTTCGCGGTGATCGTCGCGCTCGGCTTCGTCGCGCTGGCAACGCAGCGCTTCGACGAATGGGTCGGAAACGCCGTGGTCCAGACCACCAACGACGCCTATGTGCGCGCCGAGCTGACGCGGCTTGCCAGTCGCGTCTCCGGCGAAGTGCTGACCGTCGGGGTCACCGACTTCCAGCGCGTCAAGGCCGGCGATCTCCTGATCCAGATCGATCCTGCCGACTATCAGGCGCAAGTCGCGCAGTCCGAAGCGGCGGTCGCCGCCGCGCAGGCCGTGCTCGACAATCTGGCCAATCAGATCGAGCTGCAATATGCGACGATCGCGCAGGCGCAAGCCGCGCGGCTCTCGGCCGAAGCCGTGGAGGTCGAGGCACGGCAGGAGCAGGAGCGTCAGCAATCGCTGTCGCAGACCGAATCCGGTACGCGGCAGCGGTTCGAGCAGGCGGTCGCAGGCTATGCCAAGGCGCAGGCCGATGTTCGCGCGAGCCGCGCCGTGATCGCGGCCCAGCAGCACCAGCTCGAGGTGCTGCAAGGCACCAGGAAGCAGCGCGCCGCCGATCTCGAAGCGACCAAGGCGACGCTGGCGAGTGCGAAGCTCAAGCTCGGCTACACCAAGATATCGGCGCCGTTCGACGGCGTCGTCGGCGAGCGGCAGGTCCAGCCCGGCGACTACGTCAACATCGGCACCAACCTCGTCAATGTCGTGCCGTTGCCGAAGGTCTATGTGATCGCGAACTACAAGGAGACCCAGCTTACCCACGTCGCACCGGGTCAGCCGGTCGAGATCACCGTCGACAGTTTCCCGCGTGAGAAGCTGCGCGGCCGGGTCGAGCGCATTGCGCCCGCGACCGGCGCGCAGGTCGCGCTGCTGCCGCCGGATAACGCAACCGGCAACTTCACCAAGGTCGTGCAGCGCATTCCCGTGCGCATCCAGTTCGACGACAACCAGCCGCTGCTGACGCGGCTGGTGCCGGGCATGTCGGTCGTCACCAGCATCGACACCAAGGCCGGCAATGGCGGAAAATGACGATTCCAGTCGTGGGCCGCTCTCGCGCGGCGGCGTCGCGCCGCAGCCGCTGTTTGCGGTGGCAGCGGTGCTGCTCGGCTCGTTCCTCGCCAATTTCGACAGCCGCCTGACCACGATTGGCCTGCCGGACCTGCGCGGCGCGTTCTCGCTCTCGTTCGACGAGGGCGCTTGGCTCTCCACCGCAGGCATCGGCTCGCAGATCTTCATCGCGCCTGCGGTGGCCTGGCTTGCCACCGTGTTCGGCCTGCGCCGCGTGCTGGGTATCCCCAGCCTCGTCTATGCCGCGGTCTCGCTGATCATCCCGTTCGTGCACGATTATCCGACATTGCTCGCGCTCAGCGTCGTGCATGGCCTCTTGCTGGGCACCTTCGTGCCGGCGACGCTGATGATCGTGTTCCGCAATTTGCCGATCCGCTGGTGGCTCCCGGCGATCTCGATCTATTCGATTCGCGTCGGCTTCGCGCTTGATACCTCGAGCTCGCTGGTCGGCTTCTATGTCGACCATCTCGGCTGGCAATGGCTGTACTGGCAGAGCGTCGTGATCGCGCCCCTGATGGGCCTGATGGTTTATTGGGGCACGCCGAACGAGCCGGTGAATCGCGCTTTGCTGCGCGAGGCCGATTGGGGCGGCATGCTGCTGCTCGGCGCCGGTGTCTCCATGATCTATGCCGGGCTCGACCAGGGCAACCGGCTGGACTGGCTGGGGTCGGGGACGGTGATGGCGTTGATCATTGCCGGCGCGGTGCTGGTCGCGGGCTTCCTCGTCAACGAGGCCCTGGTGCGACAGCCATGGGCGCATATCAACGTGCTGTTCTCGCGCAATATCGGTCTCGGGCTAGTCCTGATCCTGCTCTATACGCTGACCAGCCTCTCTAACGCGTCGCTGGTGCCGAATTTCCTCGCCACCATCGCTCTGCTCAGGCCGGAGCAGAGTGGCTTGCTGCTGCTCACCTATGGCGCGTTGCCGATGTTCGCGCTGGTGCCGCTTTCGATCTGGCTGCTGCGGCATTTTGATACGCGGACGGTGATGGTCGTGGGATTTGCCTGCTTCGCCGCCGCCAATCTCTGGGGCACGCAGCTCAGTCATGATTGGGCGCGCGAGGATTTCGCCGGCATCGTGCTGCTCCAGGCCATCGGGCAGTCGCTGACCTTGCTGCCGCTGATCATCACGCTGCTGTCCAATTCCGATCCGAGCCGTGCCACCTCGTTTGCCGCCTATATCCAGATCATGCGGCTCGGCGGCGCCGAGATCGGCGTGGCGTTGATGGGGACATGGCTGCGCGTCCGTGAGCAGATCCATTCCTTCTATCTCGGCCAGAATCTCGGCGTCGGCGACATCGACGTGGTCCGCATGCTGAAACAGCTCGCCGACCATTTTGCGGCCCATGGTGCGGGCTCGGCCCAGGCCCGCGCGGTCGGTACGCTCGCGGGCTTGGTCCAGCGCGAGGCCAATGTGCTCGCCTATATCGACGGCTTCTGGCTGTGCTTCTGGGTGGCGATGGCCGCGCTCGGCGTCGTCGCGCTGGTCACCCGGGCGCCGCCCGGCCCGTTCACGCCGGCGCCGTTCGGCTTCGCCAGGATGCTGTTGCGCAAATGCGGGATGTCGGTGACGTAGACACCCTCACCGCATTTGCCGCGCCGGCTCGATCAGCTCGGGGCGCCGGCCTGAGAGCCGCTTGTGCATGTGCACCATGAAGGCCATGGCGAAGATCGGCGTCGCTAGGTTCACGATCGGGATCGAGACGAAGGCTGCGATGAACAGGCCCGCGGTGAAGATGGTCGCGGCATTGTCGCGCCGCATCGCCTTGGCGTCCTCCGGCGAGCGAAACCGCATCGCCGCGAGCTCGAAATATTCGCGGCCGAGCAGCCATGCCGTGGCGAGAAAGAAGACCAGGAATCCGGCGCCGGCGAAAAGCACCAGCGGCAGCGCGATCAGATAGACCAGGATCGTCAGCAGCGCGGTCTTGACGCCCTCGTAGATCGCCTGGCTGACCGGCAGCGCGACGCCCGGCCGCTCGGCCGGATAGTGCTCGCGCTCGACGATGTCGGCGACGTCGTCCACGAACAGGCTCGCCACCAGCGACGTGATCGCGGGCATCAGGAACACAGCCCCGAACACGACGCCGAGGCCCGCGGCGATCGAGATGATCCAGGACAACACCTCGAGCGATGAGTGCCAGCCCGGACCGAGTAGGCCTTCCAGCCAGGCCTCGCCATAGGTCGCAAACCAGCTCAGGAGCCGCTGCAAGCCGATCGCCAGCACGATGATCAGCACCAGTGCAACGCCGATCGACCGCCACAGGATCGAGCGCATCGGCGGCGAGATCATTTGCGACAGCGCCTTGACGGCGGCATCCAGCATGGGAGTTCCTCTCACGAAATCACCCGCGAGAGGTAGACACCCCGGGCCACTTCGGCAAGGGAGATCGGCGGCGCCGCTTATGGCCGGATTGACCGCTCGCATCAACGAAGCCACGATGAATTCGGCAGGACCGTTGCTCCACCAACCCGCTTGACAACAAGCGGAACCAGCGCGGCAAAGGAACAGGCGCATATGGCGATGGAAGAATCGGCGGACGGATTGCCGCTCGCAGGCGTGCGCGTGGTCGAGATGACCCACATGGTCATGGGCCCGACCTGCGGCATGATCCTGGCGCAGCTCGGAGCCGACGTGATCAAGGTCGAGCCGCCTGCGGGCGACAAGACCCGGAGCCTGGGAGGCATGGGGACCGCCTTTTTCCCATTGTTCAACCGCGGCAAGCGCAGCGTGGTACTGGATTTCGAGAAGACTGAGGATCGCGACACCATGCACCGGCTGCTGGCGACCGCCGACGTGTTCCTTGAGAATTTTCGCGACGGCCAGCTCGGTAAGCAGGGGCTTGGCGCGGACGAACTGCGCCGCCGGCATCCGGGTCTGATCATTGCCGGCCACAAGGGATTCCTCTCCGGTCCCTACGAGCACCGCCCCGCGCTGGACGAGGTGGTGCAGATGATGGCGGGCCTTGCCGCCATGACCGGCACCAGCGAAAAGCCCCAGCGCGTCGGCTCGTCCGCCAACGACATCATGGGCGGCATGTTCGGCGTGATCGCGATCCTCGCGGCGCTCTATCAGAAGCGCGGAGGAAAACGCGGCGGCGCCGACATCCGCATCGGCCTGTTCGAGAACTGCCTGTTTCTGGTTGCCCAGCACATGGTCGAATACGAGATGACCGGCAACAAGCCGCGCTCGATGCCGGAGCGCGAGCATGCGTGGCCGATCTACGACATCTTCGAGACCGCTGGCGGCGAGCCCATCTTCATCGGCGTCGTCACCGAAGGCCATTGGCAGAGCTTTTGCCGCGAGTTCGGCCTGACTGAATTCCTCGATGATCCCGCCTTGCGCACCACGACCGATCGCATCCTGGCGCGCGGGCGGATCATTCCGCGCGCCGCCGGGATCATCAGGCAATGGGACGTGGCAAGACTGTCGCAGAGGCTCGATGCGCTCAACATCTGCTTCTCGCCGATCAACCGGCCCGAGGATCTCTTCACCGATCCGCATGTGCTGCGGCCGGGCGGCCTCGTCAACAATGTCACCGCCGACGGCAAGCCGTTCCGGGTGCCGGCGCTGCCGATCGAATGGAACGGCAGCCATATCGGCGAAGGCCTGAAGGTCGCCCCGCTCGGCGCCGACACGGCGGCCGTTCGCGCCGAGATCGACAATGAAAATGAAGACGTCACGTCAAAAACGACAGGGAGGCGCGGATGAGCCGGATTCAGGAGATTTACCCTGCAGAGCGCGTCAGCCTGCGCGAAGTCGGCCTGCGCGACGGGCTCCAGCTCGTGAAGAAAATTCCGTCAACCGACGCCAAGCAGCGCTGGGTGCGCGAGGAATATGCCGCCGGCGTGCGGCATTTCGAGGTCGGCTCGTTCCTGCCGGCAAAGACGTTTCCGCAATTCGTCGATGTCCGTGACGTTGTCGCGACCGTCGCTTCATTGCCCGGCGCGCATGGCATCGCGCTTGCGCTCAACGAGCGCGGCGTCAACGAGGCGCTTGAATCCGGCGTTGGCGAGATCGCCTCGGTGGTCTCGGCAACGGAAGAGCACAGCCAGGCCAATGCGCACCGCTCGCGCGAGTCCGCCATCGCCAATCTGAAACGCCTGTGCGAGCTGCGCGACGCCACCAGCCACAAGCCGCTCGTCAACGCGGCGATCTCGATGGCGCTGGGCTGCTCGATCACCGGGGCGGTTGATCCTGCAGAAGTGCTGCGGCTGGTCGACAAATGCCTGGAGGCTGGTGTCGATTTCGTCGGCATCGCCGATACCGTCGGCTATGCCGGGCCGAAGCAGGTGGCGGAGCTGACGCGCGCCGCGGTGAAGCTCGCAGGATCAAAGCCGATCTGCATCCATCTCCACGACACCCGCGGCATGGGCATCGCGAACGCGGCCGCCGCGCTCGACGAAGGCGCGCGTATCCTCGACGGCTCGCTCGGCGGCCTCGGTGGCTGCCCCTTCGCCCCCGGCGCGACCGGCAATGTCGTGTTCGAGGATCTCGTCTTCCTGTGCGAGAGCAAGGGCTTCGCGACCGGCATCGATTTGAAGAAGCTGATCACGGTGCGCAGGATCCTGCGCGAGGAGATGCCGAACGAGCAGCTCTACGGCGGTGTCGCGCGGGCCGGGTTGCCGGGCGGGAATGCGAAGGCGGCTTAAATCCGCAAGCGGAATGCTCTTCCCTTCTCCCCTTGTGGGAGAAGGTGGCGCGAAGCGCCGGATGAGGGGTTTCTCTCCGCGAGCTCGAAGAGGAGTGGTCGCGGAGACATACCCCTCACCCGTCTCGCCGCTTCGCGGCGAGCCACCCTCTCCCACAGGGGGAGAGGGGAAAAGTGCCGCGGTGCTAGTCCAATCTACTCATGCCGGTGCCCGTGCTTCCGCGCCTTCGCCTGCTTGCTGTCCCCCGTCGGGATCATCACCACACGTCCATAACGCACGCCGCGTTCGGCGATGATGTGGTCGGCGAAATGTCTGACCTCGGAGGCGTCGCCGCGCAGTGCCGTCATCTCCATGCAATTATTGTCGTCGAGATGGACATGCAGCGTCGCCAGCGCGAGGTCGTGGTGACCATGGAATTCCTGCACCAGGCGTTTTGAGAGATCGCGGGCGGCGTGGTCGTAGACATAGACGAGGCCGGCGACGCAAGAACCCGTCTGTGCGGTGTCCTCGCTGCTCTGTTGCAACCCGGCGCGCGCGAGGTCGCGGATGATCTCGGAGCGGTTCTGGTAGCCGCGCGCTTCCGCCGCAGCGTCGATCTCCGCCAGGAGATCGTCCTCGATCGTAATCGTAATCCGCTGCATCGGAGTGCTCCCTCGCCCGCTCGATGCCGTTTTACACGGATTCCGCGGCGCTCACAGCCGCGTTGCCCGCAGCCGCAGCGCATTCCCGACCACGCTCACCGAGGACAGCGCCATCGCGGCCGCGGCGATGATCGGCGACAGCAGCACGCCGAAGGTCGGATAGAGGATGCCGGCCGCGATTGGAATGCCTGCGGCGTTGTAGATGAAGGCGAAGAACAGGTTTTGCCGGATGTTGCTCATGGTCGCCTGCGACAGCTTTCGCGCCCGCACGATGCCGGTGAGATCGCCCTTCAGCAGCGTGACGCCTGCGCTCTCCATTGCCACGTCGGTGCCGGTGCCCATGGCGATGCCGACTTCGGCTGCGGCCAGCGCCGGCGCGTCGTTGACGCCGTCACCGGCCATTGCGACGCTGCGGCCGGCCTTCTGCAGCTTTGTCACCACCGCGCTCTTCTGATCCGGCAGCACCTCGGCCTCGACGTCGGCGATGCCGAGCCTGCGCGCCACGGCCTCCGCCGTGGTGCGGTTGTCGCCGGTCAGCATGATGACCTTGATGCCTTCGGCCGCGAGTGCCTTCAGGGCCGCCGGGGTTGAGGCCTTGACCGGATCGGCGATCGCGAACAGGCCGGCAAGCCGACTGTCGACAGCCATGTTGATCACGGTCGCGCCATCGCCGCGCAGCCGTTCGGCCTCGCCATCGAGCGCTTTGGTGTCGATGCCGATCGACGTCAGATATCTGGCATTGCCGAGCACGATGGTTTTGCCGTCGACCTTGCCGGTCGCGCCCTTGCCGGTCGGCGAATCGAATTGCTCGACCTGGCCGAGCGCGAGCTGCTTCTCCTTTGCGGCGCGCATGATTGCGTCGGCCAGAGGATGCTCGCTGGCGCGCTCGACGCTGGCGGCCATGCGGAGGATGTCGTCTTCCGCAAAACCGGCGGCCGGCACGATCGCGACCACCTTCGGCTTGCCCTCGGTCAGCGTGCCGGTCTTGTCGACGACCAGCGTGTCGATCTTCTCCATCCGCTCCAGCGCTTCGGCGTTCTTGATCAGCACGCCTGCCTGCGCGCCGCGGCCGACGCCGACCATGATCGACATCGGAGTCGCCAGGCCAAGCGCGCAGGGGCAAGCGATGATCAGCACGCTGACGGCGGCGACGAGACCGAAGGCCAGCCGCGGCTCCGGCCCGAACCAGGCCCAGGCCGCGAAGGCAGCGAGCGCGACGGCGATCACCATCGGCACGAACCAGCCCGCGACCTGGTCGGCGAGGCGCTGGATCGGCGCCCGCGAGCGCTGCGCGTCCGCGACCATCTGCACGATCTGCGACAGCAGCGTCTCGCGCCCGACCTTGTCGGCGCGCATGATGAAGCTGCCGGACTGATTGAGCGTGCCGGCGATCACCTTCGCGCCGGTCTCCTTGGTGACCGGCATGGATTCGCCTGTGACGAGCGACTCGTCGAGCGAGGAACGGCCTTCCAGAATGACGCCGTCGACCGGCACTTTCTCGCCCGGACGCACGCGCAAGCTGTCACCGGCATGAAGTGCTTCGATCTCGACCTCGTGCTCGCCGCCATCGCCATCGATGCGGCGTGCGGTCTTGGGGGCGAGCTGCAGCAGCGCCTTGATCGCTCCCGACGTCGCGTCGCGGGCGCGCAGCTCCAGCACCTGACCGAGCAGCACCAGCACGGTGATGACCGCCGCTGCCTCGAAATAGACCGCGACCGCGCCTTCATGGCTGCGGAAGGTGGCCGGGAAAATCTGCGGCGCGATGGTGCCGATCAGGCTGTAGACATAGGCAACGCCGGTGCCCATCGCGATCAACGTGAACATGTTGAGGTTGCGCGTCAGCAGCGACTGCCAGCCGCGGACGAAGAACGGCCAGCCGGCCCACAGCACCACAGGCGTGGCGAAGACGAGCTGGATCCAGTTCGACAGCGTCGCATCGATCCAGTTGTGCGGGCCCGCGAGATGGCCGCCCATCTCCAGCACCACGGCCGGCAAAGCCAGCACGCCGCCAATCCAGAACCGCCGCGTCATGTCAGCAAGCTCGGGATTGGGGCCGGTCTCCAGGCTTGCGACCTCCGGCTCCAGCGCCATGCCGCAGATCGGACAGCTTCCGGGCCCGACTTGGCGGATCTGCGGATGCATCGGGCAGGTGTAGATCGTGCCTGCCGGCATCTCGGGCTCGGGTGCCTTGTCCTTGGCGAGGTACTTTGCGGGATCGGCGGCGAATTTGGTGCGGCAGCCAGCCGAGCAGAAATGGAAGGTCTCGCCGTGATGGTCGAACCGGTGCTTTGAGGTCGCGGGATCGACCGTCATGCCGCAGACGGGATCGCGGACTTTTGCCGCGGCGCCGTGGTCATGCGCGTGATCGCCGTGCGCGCCGCAGCAGGAGGCAGCGGCGGGCTTGTCGACCGGGGCAGCTTTACTGGAACAGCCGCATCCGGAATGTGTTTCCGGCTTGTGATGGTGCTCGTGTTCGGCGTCGTTCATTGCCACGCTCCGGCCTTGCAAGTTATACCCTAGGGGGGTATATAGTCCGCATGCGCAAGGACATCAAGGCATCCGTCGGAAAACGTCTCGGCCGGATCGAGGGGCAGGTTCGCGGCCTCTCGAAAATGGTCGAGGAAGACCGCTATTGCATCGACATCGTCACGCAGATCTCGGCGGTGCGCGCCGCGCTGCGCCGGGTCGAGGAAGAGGTTCTGAAAGATCACGTCGCCCATTGCGTCGAGCATGCGATCGCGAGCGGCGACAAGGCCGACCAGCGCGAGAAGATCGCGGAGCTGATGGCGGTGATCGGGCGGGCGGAGCGGTAGGGTCGTCGTCATTGCTTCGCAATGACGATGGTGGAGGGACGGCTACGCCGCCCTCTCGCGCACTCGACCGCGCCGCCTCGGGCGGTACATCGCGATCTTCTTCAGCAGCCGGAAGTGCTCCGAGGCGATCACGCGCTCGACCGTCTCCGCTGGCCGCGCGCTCACTTCTTCAGCCGGAAGCGGCGCCTCTTCGTCAATCGCTTCAGGAACGAGCGGCGGCGCACGGAACGTTTCTGGAAACACACCGAAGGTGCCGGCTACCTCCTCGAGCGGCTTCTGCTTGTCGGCCCAGTGCAAGGCGGTGTAGTCGAAGCCGTGCACGATGGTGGGTTTGACGACTTCGAAATAGGGCGAGATGTCGAAGTCGCGGGGCATGTAAAGCGAGGAATCGCGGATGTGCAGGATCTCGCGGCGGGCAGCACGGCTGCCGGCCTTGGTGATCTTGGGCAGGATCGGGTAACGCACGGCGTCGAACGCCTGCGCGATCAGGGCCGAGCAGATGATCTTGGTGGGATCGCCCGAGCCGATCGAGATCATGCGTCGCCGCCAGCGCTGCGGGATCGGCAGCGGAAACAGAAAGCGCATGAGGTCGACGATGTTCTTGGTATCGTAGCCGAAGCCGATGCGGTTGATCGCATAGCGGCAGACCGTGGTGCGGTCCTCATAGGACAGCCCGACCGGGCGGCAGACGCGGGTGTGATAGGGGAAATATTTCGACAGCGGCGCGGAGGTGACGCCTTCGCCGATATTGGCTTCGATCAGCACGTGCGGCTCGCCGTCGGGCTCTTCCGCGCCCTCGATCGGGCCGACATAGAGTGCGCCGTGGGACCAGGTCGACTGCGTCAGATATTTGATGATGCCCGAGATGCGGTTGTTGCCCTCGACCAGCAGCACGTCGCCCGGCTCGATGACGCCGCGCAGGTGCTCGGGGTCGCTCGGTGTGAACGGCTCATAGCCCGGCACCTCCTTCGAGAGGTACGCGGCAATCAGCTTGCCGACTGAGTCCAGGACCGTCCCCATTTCAAAACTCCCCCACGGCCTTTTCCGGCCGTCTTTTTCTCTTCTCTACCATGGTCTGAACGTGTTGCAATTCGGTTCATCGCTCTGTGAGATCAAGCACGATTGATTCACCATGATGGTTGCCGCGCAAGATCAGATACGGCAAGGTTCGCTAGCTGTTCCCGTTTGCTGCAAGTCTCCGGAAACCATGCCATGACAATCACGCGCCGCAGCTTCCTATCGGCATCGGCGGGCCTTGCCGCGATGCCGGTCCTGCGCGCAACCGCCGCGACCCTGCCGCGGGAGGCTGACATCGTCGTGATCGGTGCGGGCGCGGCCGGAATTGCCGCGGCGCGGCGCATCATGGCGGCCAATCGCAAGGTCGTGGTGGTGGAAGCTGCGTCGCAGATCGGCGGCCGCTGCATCACGGATACGACCACCTTCGACACGCCGTTCGATCGCGGCGCGCGCTGGATGCACAATCCCGACACCAATCCGATGATCCGGCTGGCGCGCAGCGCCGGGCTCGACGTTCTGCCGGCGCCGTCAGGCCAGAAGATGCGCATAGGTCGCCGCAACGCACGCGCCGGCGAGACCGAGGAGTTCCTGGCGGCGCTGGTGCGCGCCAACCGCGCCATCGACGAGGCCGCGCGCGGCAAGCTCGATACCGCCTGCGCCTCGGTGCTGCCGAAGGATCTCGGCGACTGGGCCGGCGCGGCCGAGTTCATGCTGGGCGCGGGCTTCGCCGGGAAGGACCTGAAGGAGTTGTCTGCGATCGACAAGGCGCGGGCACAGGATCGCAACGCTGCAATCGCCTGCCGTCAGGGCCTGGGGACCCTGATCACCAAACTCGGTGAGCAGGCGCCGGTCGCGCTGTCGACACCGGCGAGCCGGATCGTCTGGAGCAATCGTGACGTCAGCGTGGAGACACAGGCAGGCAGGATCGCCGCGCGCGCCGCCATCATCACGGTCTCGACCAATGTGCTGATTTCGGGCGCGATCAAGTTTGGGCCTGACATTCCCAAGCGCACGCTCGATGCCGCCTCGAAGCTCACGCTCGGAAGCTACGATCACATTGTGCTGCAGCTGCCGGGCAATCCGCTCGGCCTGTCGCGCGACGACATCCTGATCGAGCAGAGCAACTCGACGCGCACGGCGCTGATGTTCGCCAATATCGGCGGATCCTCGCTGTGTTCGATCGATGTCGGCGGCTCGTTCGGCCGTGATCTCACCCAGCAAGGCGAGAAGGCGATGACGGCCTTCGCCAGAGAATGGATCACGAAGCTGTTCGGCAGCGAGGTTGCCGTCGCCGTGCAGAAAGCCAGCGTGACGCGCTGGAACGCCTCGCCGTTCGTGATGGGTGCGATGTCGGCAGCCTCGCCCGGCGGTCAGCTCTCGCGAAGGATCCTCGCCGAGCCGATCGGCAACATGTTCCTCGCCGGCGAAGCCACGCACGAGACGCTGTGGGGCACCGTCGACGGCGCCTGGGAAAGCGGCGAGCGCGCCGCGGACGCGGCCTTGCGCAAGATCGGCGCGCTCAAGGACGAGCCGGCCGATGTCCCGACGCAATCGACGAAGAAGCGCAGGGCGCCGCGGCAATAGGGCAATTGAGTCATCGTCGTCCTGGACAAGCGCAGCGCAGATCCAGGACCCATGACTCCAGGAAGTGGTTTGGCGAAGATTTGGGGTTATCAGCTTCGCGCTATAGCGCTGACCGGGTAATGGGTCCTGGCTTTCGCCAGGACGACTAAGGACAATTCAGCGCAAAATTCCATCGAGCGCCGGCAGTCCGGCAATCACGGCCACCGCGATCAGCCCGTAGCAAATGGCGCGAAACACTTGCTCGCTGGCACGGCCGAACAGCGACGCACCGAAGGCGACGCCGATTGCGTAGACCGGTCCGACGATCAGCGAGAGCGCCAGTGATTCGCGCGAGATCAGGCCAGTGGTCGCGTAACTGATCATCGAGAACAAGTCCGACGCGCCGAAGAACAGCAGGATGTTGGCGCGCGCAATGATCGGGGCGATGGGGCGGCCGAGCCAATAGCCGACGATCGGCGGGCCGCCGGTCTGGGCGAGGCCGCTGCAGAAGCCGGAGAGGCTGCCGATGCCGACCGAGAGCCAGGCGTGGTCCTTGCCGCGATAGCGCCAGCCCGAAAGCAACAGAAGCAACAGCGCGGCAACGAAGCAGGAGATGATCCATCGCGTCGTGACGGGTTCGAGCACGCTGAGGAAATAGGTGCCGACGGGGACGCCGACCAGCGCGCCCAGCACGATCACGGCGGTGGCTTTGCGGTCGGCCTTGCGCCAGGCGTCGGGCAGCAGCGGCGCGGCCGCGACGAAGTCGATCACGAGGAGCAGCGCGGCAACCAGACGCGGCGCCGCGATGCTGCTCGCCAGCGGCATGAAGATCAGCGCCGAGCCGAAGCCGGAGAAGCCGCGCGCGGTGCCCGAAACGAAAGCGACGGCGCAGAGCGCCATCGCAACAGTGAGGCTGACGTCCTTTGGAAGAAAGTCAGTGAGACTCATGCTCTATGATTTCTCGAGCATGATCATGCTCTCAAAGTGCCGCCGGTCTTCTTCGTCACCTCCGCCACGATCTTCGCGGCGACGGCCTCGATCTCCTGGTCGGTCAGGGTTTTTTCGCGCGGCTGGATCGTCACCGCGATTGCGATCGATTTCTTGCCGTCGTCGATGCCCTTGCCTTCGTAGACGTCGAACACGTTCACGGCGGTGATCAGCTTTTTGTCGACGCTCTGGGCCGCGCGCACGATATCGCCGCCCTTCACGGTGCGGTCGACAATGAAGGCGAAATCGCGTGAGACCGGCTGGAATGCCGACAGCTCGATCACGGGCTTGGCACGGGTCGGCTTCTTCTTCGCCTCGGGGATGCGGTCGAGGATCACCTCGAATACCATCAGCGGGCCGCCGGCACCGAGCGCCTCGAGCGCGCGCGGATGCACCTCGCCGAAATAGCCGAGCACGTTCTGCGGCCCGATCTGGATCGTGCCGGAGCGCCCGGGATGCAGCCAGGACGGGCCGCCCGCGACGATCTGAAGCGCTTGCATCGGTGCGCCGGCGGCAGCGAGCACCGCGAGCGCATCGGCCTTGGCGTCGAACAAGTCAGCCTGCGCCGAACCCGACCAGTGCCGTCCGAGGCCTTGCGACGACGCAAAGCCGCGGCGGACGCCGCTTGCCGCCATGAACTGATCCTGCGGTCGGTCGCCCTTGAACACCTGCCCGACCTCGAACAGCGCGACATCGCCAAAGCCGCGATCGGCATTGGCCTGCGCCGCCGCGATCAGGCCCGCCAACAGGGTCGGGCGCATGTCGGAGAGATCCGACGCGATCGGGTTGGCGACCTCGAGTTCGCGCTGGCCGCCGCCGAACAACTCGGCCGCGGATTTCGTGATGAAGGACCAAGTCACCGCTTCGATGATGCCGCGGCTCGCCAGCGCGCGTCTGGCGCGGCGGGTGCGGAGCTGGAGCGGGGTCAGCACGGGTTTGCGTGCGTCCTCGCCGCGCTCGAACGGCGTCATCGGCACCTTGTCGACGCCGTGGATGCGGACGACTTCCTCGACGATGTCGGCCTTGCCGTGCACGTCGGTCCGCCACGACGGCACCGCGACCTTCACGACGGGGCCCGGGCCCGCCATCATGAAACCGAGATGGGTCAGGATGCGTTTCATCTCCGGCATCGGCACTTCGATGCCCGAGAGCCGCTTGACCTCGGTGACCGGAAAATCGATCACGCGGTCGTCGCCGAAGGTCTTGCCGACCACGACGTTCTCGGACGGCGTGCCGCCGCACATCTCCATCACGAGTTTCGTCGCAAGCTCCAGCCCCGGCACCATGAAGGCCGGATCGATGCCGCGCTCGAATCGGTAACGCGCGTCCGAATTGATGCCGAGCTTGCGGCCGGTCTGGGCGATGTTGATCTCGTTCCACAGCGCCGATTCGATCAGCACGTCCGTGGTGGTCTCGTCGCAGCCCGAGGCCTCGCCGCCCATGATGCCGGCGAGCGATTCGACGCCGTGCTCGTCCGCGATCACGCAAATCGCGGGATCGAGATTGTAGCTGCGGCCGTCGAGCGCGAGCAGCGTCTCGCCGTCACGCGCGCGGCGCACCACGAGATTGCCCTTCACTTTCTTCGCGTCGAACACGTGCAGCGGCCGTGCGCGGTCGTAAGTCATGAAGTTGGTGATGTCGACCAGCGCGTTGATCGGGCGCAGCCCGATCGCGGTCAGCCGCTTCTGCAGCCATTCCGGCGATGGCCCGTTCTTCACGCCGCGCACGAGGCGCAGCGCGAAGCCGGGGCACAGCGCGGCGTCTTCGACCGTGACCTTCACCGGGCACGGGAATTCGCCCTTGATCGGCTTGATGGCCGGGTCTTTGAACTTGCCCATGTCGGCGGCGGCAAGGTCGCGCGCGATGCCGTGCACGCCGGTGCAGTCCTGCCGGTTCGGGGTCAGATTGATCTCGACCACGGGATCGCCGAGGCCGGCCCATGCGGCGTAAGCAGCGCCGATCGGCGCATCCGCGGGCAATTCCATGATGCCGTCATGGTCGTTGGAAATCTGCAATTCAGCCGCCGAGCACAGCATGCCGCGGCTCTCGACGCCACGGATGGTGCCGACACCGAGCGTGATGTCCTTGCCGGGAATGTAGGTGCCGGGCGGCGAAAACACGCTGACGAGACCCGTGCGCGCATTCGGCGCGCCGCACACCACCTGCACCGGTGCGCCACCGTCGCCGGTGTCGACCATGCAGACGCGCAGCCGATCCGCATTCGGATGCTGCTCGGCGGATATCACCTTCGCGATGGTGAACGGCTTCAGCGCCTTCGCCTTGTCCTCGATGTTCTCGACCTCGAGCCCGATCATGGTGAGCTTCTCGGCGAGCTTGTCCAGCGGCTCGTCGGTCTCGAGATGTTCCTTCAGCCAGGAGAGAGTGAATTTCATGGCTGCTTTTTCTCCACGGGAACGGTCTGCTCCCTCTCCCGCTTGCGGGGGAGGGTTGGGGTGGGGGCTCTCTCCGCAATGGTGGTGGCAATTGTTTCGAGAACGCCGGCACGATTGATCATGACGTCGAGATTGCTGAAGCGGAGCACCTTGAAGCCCTTCGCTTCGATCACAGCAGATCGCCGCGCGTCGGCGCGCTCGCCTTCATCCGAGAAGTGTTGGCCGCCATCGAGCTCGATGACGAGCTTAGCCGCGTGGCAGATGAAATCGGCGACGTAATTCTCAATTGGTACCTGACGCCGGAAACTCGCACCGTTTAGCCGGCCGCCGCGTAGCTCCGACCAAAGAATGCGCTCCGCGTCGGTCGAATTGCGTCTGAGCGCGCGCGCATTGGCTCGTAGCTTGGCCGGTACTTTCCAGTCCGGATGCTTGGGATCGACCATCGGCAGCCCCATTGCGGAGAAACCCTCACCCCAACCCTCCCCCGCACGCGGGGGAGGGAGTCCGACCACTCGCGGGGAGCGAGAATACGTTTCCATGAGGCGGACGCCCCGCACGCGCTCCATCCATTCCCTCCCCCGCTTGCGGGGGACGGGTAGGGAGAGGGAGAGGCTTCTCTCAGCGAAGGGAACGGAGAGAGTCTTCGCAAGCTCATGTCCGAGCATCGCCATCACGAGCTCAGCCCTCCCGCGAGGGTCGGTACTTCCAGCGGCTTGAAGCCGTAATGGGAGAGCCAGCGGACGTCACTGTCGAACAGCTGGCGCAGATCGGCGATGCCGTATTTCAGCATGGCGATGCGGTCGATGCCCATGCCCCAGGCGAAGCCCTGGTACTCGTCGGGATCGATGCCGCAGGCGCGCAGCACGTTCGGATGCACCATGCCGCAGCCGAGAATCTCGAGCCAGTCCTCGCCCTCGCCGAAGCGGATCTCGCCCTTGTCGCGGCGGCACTGGATGTCGACTTCCAGCGACGGTTCGGTGAACGGGAAGAACGAGGGCCGGAAGCGCATGTTGATGTGATCGACCTCGAAGAACGCCTTGCAGAACTCGTGCAGGATCCATTTGAGGTGCCCGAGGTGGGAGTGCTTGTCGATGACGAGGCCTTCGACCTGATGGAATTGCGGCGTGTGGGTCGCATCCGAATCGATGCGATAGGTGCGGCCCGGGCAGATCACGCGGATCGGCGGCTTTTGGCTCAGCATGGTGCGCACCTGCACAGGTGAGGTGTGGGTTCGCAACAGCATGCGGGAGCCGTCCTCCTTCGGATGGAAGAAGAAGGTGTCGTGCATCTCGCGCGCGGGATGGCCTTCCGGAAAATTCAGCTTGGTGAAGTTGTAGTCGTCGGTTTCGATATCGGGGCCTTCGGCGACCGAGAATCCCATGTCGGCAAAGATCGTGGTCAGCTCGTCCCAGACCTGGCTCAGCGGATGGATGCGGCCGGCCTCAGCCGGCGCATCGCGCAGCGGCAGGGTGACGTCGATGGTTTCCGACGCAAGCCGCGCGTCGAGCGCCGCCGATTTCAAGACGTCGCGCCGCGCGGCGAGCGCCTCGGTGACCTTGTCCTTGGCCTGGTTGATCGCAGCACCTTGCGTCTTGCGCTCGTCCGGCGACATCTTTCCGAGCGTGGCAAGCAGCGCCGAGATCGAGCCTTTCTTGCCGAGGGCAGCGACGCGCACCGCTTCGAGGGCGGCCTCGTCGCCGGCGGCGGCGATCTGGTCGAGGATGGATGTTTCGAGCATTGCGAGGTCGGACACGGTCAAATCCCTGCTGCCAAATTCGGCTGGGTTGTCGCCGCCCGAAGGCCGTAACGTCAAGCGAAAAGCCGGTCATTCGGGCTGACGAGCGGCTGGGTTGAACCTCGCGCGGGGGCCTGGCACCAAGGGGATGCAAGGAGGCTTTCGCGATGCTCTCAAGATCCGGTCTGGCTGCTCTCGCCGTCGTTCTCTTGGTCGCGAGCACCCCGGCGCGCGCCATGGTCTGCATGGAGAAATCCATGACGCTGGACGAGGTGGTTGACACCATCGCTGCCCAGAAGGGCTGCGAAAGCGCGATGAAAATGTTTCAGGATTGCCAATTGACCGCGAGCGGTGATGTCCAGCTCGGCGCCGCCGTCGAGAAGAAATGCGAGGCGGACTTCATGCCCGGCCTCAACATTGCGCGGAAACAGGCTTACCAACGCGAGATGCGCGTGTGCGACCGGAAGTACCGGAATAAATCCGGCACCATGTACCTGTCATTCACGGCATTCTGCCGGGCGGAGATCGCCCAGCGCTACTCGCAACGCGCGCTGAAGGCCGGCGGAGCCGGCCGTTAGCTCAAGCCGCCAGAGCGGCCTTGGCCTTCTCGGCGATCACCTGGAACGACGCGGGCTCGTTGATCGCGAGATCCGACAGCACCTTGCGGTCCACGGTGATCCCGGACTTGGCCATGCCGTCGATAAAGCGGCTGTAGGTCAGGCCGAACGGACGCACAGCAGCGTTGATGCGCTGGATCCAGAGCGCGCGGAACGTCCGCTTCTTGCGCTTGCGATCACGGAAGGCATACACGAGAGCCTTCTCGACCGCCGGCTTGGCGGTGCGGATCGTGTTCTTGCGGCGGCCACGGAAACCCTTGGCGGCCTTGTAGACTTTCTTGTGCTTGGCGTGGGCGGTCACACCGCGTTTGACGCGAGCCATGACAAATATCCTTCAGAAGCGACTTGATGTTCGGATCGCCGCGAAGCTGCGGCGCGGGTGGCAATGATCTTGAACGATCTTGGACGCGATCAGGCGTTCGGCAAGAAGTACTTCTTGACGTTGTCGCCGTCGGTCTTGAACAGCACGGCGGTGCCGCGCAGCTGCCGGATCTGCTTCTTCGTCCGCTTGATCATGCCGTGACGCTTGCTGCGATGAGCGAACATCACTTTGCCGGTGGCAGTCACCTTGAAGCGCTTTTTAGCGCCCGATTTGGTCTTCAGCTTGGGCATTTGGCTCTCCTAATGGCCATAGAAATCCGCCCGCGAAGGCGGCTGGCCGTCAAAATGCTCGTTAGAGCGTTGATTGTGCTCAGGTTTTACGAACAAGCGCGAAACCCGCACGGACACCGCCACGGCAGCCCTTAATCAGCCGGGCAATGAAGGCTGGGCTTATGACAGAGGACGGGCGAATTGGCAACGATGAACCGGTGGAACCTAGCCGCCGACTATCCGGAATTGCTAACCTCATGTCCGGGCCGTGGCGCCCGGAGCAGGATTAAAATGCCCCATTTTTCTCAGTTGCTGTCGTCTTTGACCGATGTCGCCCGTCCGCGCCGCCTGGCGCTGTTAGCCGTGCTCGCCATCGCTGCATTTCCGTCGACTGCCGATGCCCGCATCCGCGGCTATGACGGCGTCTGGAACGTCACCTTCGCCACCACCCGCGGCAATTGCAGCTCCGGCTACAGCGTTCCCTTCACCGTCGCGGGCAGTCGGGTGTCGTCCGCGGGCGGTGGCCGGGTCTCCGGCACGGTCAAGCGCAGCGGTACCGTCGCGGTCCAGGTCTCGGTCGGGGCGTCCCATGCCCGCGGCGGCGGCCGGCTCGCTGGCGTGAACGGCGCCGGTTCGTGGAAGGGTATCATCTCCGGCGATCAGTGCAGCGGCACCTGGCAAGCGACGAGGAGCTAGTCGCCAAGCACGCGATGCGCTCCCTCCCCCGCCTGCGGGGGGGGGTTGGGGAGAGGGTATCTCCGCAGGCGAGGACCCCCAAGAGGAGAGAGCCCTCACCCGACGCGCCGACCTCTCCGCAAGCGGGAGAGGTTACAACCGAGCTCGCAGCTTGCACCTCGGCCAAAACAAAACGGCCCGCCGGACATCCGGACGGGCCGTTGAATTTGCGAATTCAAAGGATCGGCGTCAGCGCGGCGCCAACACCATGACGACCTGACGGCCCTCGAACCGCGCGTCCTGCTCCACCTTGGCGAGCTCGGCGACGTCGGTCTTGATCTTGTCGAGCAGCTTGGTGCCGATCTCCTGGTGCGCCATTTCGCGGCCGCGATAGCGCAGGGTGATCTTGACCTTGTCGCCTTCTTCGAAGAACCGCTGCATGGCGCGCATCTTCACTTCGTAATCGTGGTCGTCGATCATCGGGCGGAGCTTGATCTCCTTGATCTCGACGATCTTCTGCCGCTTGCGGGCTTCGGCGGCTTTTTTCTGCGCGGAATACTTATACTTCCCGTAGTCCATGATCTTGCAGACGGGAGGGCTGACGTTCGGCGAGATCTCGACCAAATCCATGCCGGCTTCCTGGGCCAGGCGGATAGCCGCGACGGTCTCGATGGTGCCCTTGTTGTCACCGGTCTGATCGATCAACTGGATCTGCGCATTGCGAATATCGTCATTGATGCGCGGCCCGTCTTTGGCGGCAGTGGGCGGGGCTTTATTTGGACGGCGAATGGGTGGTTCTCCAAAGTTATGAAAAGAGGCGGCTATTTTGCAGGAAGATACGGTTGCCGGCAAGCAATCGCTCGTGCGGCGGTCGAAAAAGCCTCAAATGCGAGGCATTTTAGCCACGGCGGGGCACGCAGAGGGACATAGACACCTTGCTTCTGTTCCGCAAGCGTCCCAAAGGGCCAAGGACGACGTCCGGCTGCGCTGCGGAGCACGTCCGGACGGCTCAAACCGCACAGCCAGAGTAAACGTTCCATGAATCACCCAATCCCCGATGCCGTGCTCGACTTCATCGATGTGGGCAAGGGCCCGTCCGCACGCCGGATCGCGGTGCGGCGCCGCGCGGCCCAAGAATCCGGTCAAGAATCCGGTCAAGAATCGGGTCAAGGACCTGGGCTGGTCTGGCTCGGCGGTTTCAAATCAGACATGCAGGGCAGCAAGGCCGTGGCGCTGGACGAATGGGCCCGGGATCACAGCCGCGCTATGGTCCGTTTCGATTATTCCGGCCACGGCGAATCTGGCGGCGATTTCGCCGACGGAACCATCGGGCGCTGGCTCGAGGAAAGCGTCGCGGTGTTCGAGCGATTCTGCGATGGCCCGCAAGTCCTGATCGGCTCGTCCATGGGCGGTTGGATGGCGCTGCTGCTCGCGCGCGAAATCAAGAAGCGGCAAGAGCAACGGCAAGCCAAGGCCTCGCTGGCGGGCCTGGTGCTGATCGCGCCGGCGCCCGACTTCACCGAGGAGCTGATGTGGAAGAATTTTCCGGCCGCGGTGAAGAAGGAGATCGAGACCAAAGGCGTCTGGCTGCGACCGTCGGACTATGGCGACGGCTCGCCCTATCCGATCACGCGGAATCTGATCGAGGAGGGGCGCAACCACCTCGTGCTCGGCAGCGCCATCGATCTCGGCTGTCCCGTCCGCATCCTGCAAGGTGCGCAGGATCCTGACGTGCCCTGGCAGCACGCGTTCGCGCTGACCCATCGCCTGCCGGCCGACGACGTCGTGCTGACCATGATCCAGGACGGCGATCACCGCCTCTCGCGCCCGCAGGACATCGCCCGCATTCTTGCCGCCGTGGCCGAGATCGGGTGAAGTGCTTTCCTCCTTCCCCCTTGTGGGGGAAGGTGGCGCGCAACGCCGGATGAGGGGTTGCTTCCGCGAACGCGAGTGGCGCATTCGCGGAAACAGACCCCTCACCCAAGTGAATGCGTGTCAACGAGCGGAGCTGCCCTCTCCCACAAGGGGCGAGGGCGCAACAAGAAACACCGTGAGGCACCATGACAACCACCACCGCCATGCTGCGCACGTTCTGCGACGCCGTCGAACAGCGCAACGGAAAAGCCTTCGCGGATCTCTTCACCGAGGACGGCGTTTATCACGACGTGTTCTATGGCGCTTTCCCCGGCCGCGAGAAGATCGCCGCGATGATCGACGACTGGTTCTATCGCACGGCAACCGACTTCCGCTGGGACATGCACGACCCGGTGTCGAACGGCATCACGCTTTATGCGCGCTACACGTTCAGCTATCGCTCGACCTTGCCGGAGGCTGATGGTACGCGAGCGATGTTCGAGGGCGTGGCGATCATGACGCTCCGCGACGGCGGGATCGTCAGCTATCACGAGGTCGCCAACACCGCGCCGGCGTTTGTCGATCTGAAGTTTGCGCCGGAACGGATCGCGAAGATCGTGGCCAGGCAGGGCGCGGAGCTCAAGGCGCGGCCGGAAATGAAGCGGCACTTGGGCTAGCCGGCATTCCGCGTCCTTACCGCTTCGACGGATTTACCATCGGCTTGCGCTGCGCCAGCGCGGCGACCGTGGCAGTGCCGATAGGGCCCTGCTCGTCATAGAGCCAGCATTCGCCGATCGCGACACCGTCGGTGGCTTGGTGGTTCACCACCTCGAAGCCGATCCAGTTTGTCACCGGCAAGCGGTGCAGATAGATCGTGACGTCGCTGTTGATGTAGCCGAGCCCCTTGTCGCCGGCGTTCGCGAACGGACTGGCGAAGTCGGCGCCGGTGGCGACATGGACGAACGGCGTCATCGGCACGCCCGCGACGAGCTCGCGCACCTCGCTCATCCAGAGTTTTCGCGGCCCGAGCGAGCCCATCTGGCCGACGATCGGTCGCGTGGTCCATTTGCCGTTCATGCCAAGCCTGGGATCGGTGGGCTTGGGAATGTCGACCGGCTTCGGCACGTCCCAGTTCGGCGGCGACCAGACATTGCCCTCGGGATTCTGCGTTCGCCGCAACAGCTGGCACGAGGCGCGCGCCATGCCGACGCCGCCGGAAAAGAACTCTGCTTCCACGACTCGGATGCGCATCCCGTCGCGCACCAGCCGTGTCGTCACCTCGATCGGCTTGTCGATGGTCGGCAGCCGAAACATATCGACGGTCAGCCGCGCCGGCACGAATTCAGGACCGGAATGGCGCTCCTCGATGGCGAAGCCGAGCAGGCCGACAATGACGCGTCCGTGCAGCGATTTCGGATCCCACGGACCATTGGCGACTTCCGTCGGGTGGAATGTGTCGCCGTCGCGGGTGAAGAAAGGCATGTTTGTCATGATGCGCGAGATTGAAGGAACGTGTGGGGAAATCAAGGGTGGCGGCGAGATGTCAGGGGCGCAGCACTGCGCACCACACAACTGCTGTCATCGTCCGCGAAGGCGGACGATCCAGTACTCCCAGGCGGTTGTGATTGCATCGAGACGCCGCGGCGTACTGGATGCCCCGCCTTCGCGGGGCATGACAGCGCAATGTTAGGAGACTGATTGCCACTCCTCACGCACGCTTTCGTCGCGCTCTCTCGCCATTGCAGTTGCTCTCATGGCCTCGAACTCCTCCCGCGACAGCAACTGCCCCAGCGCCCATACCGCAGCCCCGCGCACCAGCGCGCTCTCATCCTCGAGCAATCGCCGCGCCTCGTCCGCCAGTGCCGCATCGCCGGAGTTGCCGATCGCAATCAGCACGTTGCGCAAAAAGCGCTCGCGGCCGATGCGCTTCACCGGTGATTTCGTGAACAGCGCACGGAATGACGCGTCGTCGAGCCCTGCGAGCTCGGCCAGCCCTGGCGCGCGCAAAGCGTCACGTGCGGCGAGCTTGGCTTCACGGCCCTCCTGCGCGAACTTGTTCCAGGGACACGCCGCGAGGCAATCGTCGCAGCCATAGATGCGGTTGCCGATGCTTTTGCGAAACTCGCGCTGGATCGGTCCCTTGTTCTCGATGGTGAGATACGAGATGCAGCGCCGCGCATCGAGCCTGTAGGGCGCCGGGAAGGCCGCGGTCGGGCAGATGTCGAGGCACGCCCGGCACGAGCCGCAATGATCGATCTCGGAATCGTCGCGCGGCAGCTCCAGCGTGGTGTAGATCGCGCCGAGAAACAGCCAGGAGCCGAACTCACGTGAGACCAGATTGGTGTGCTTGCCCTGCCAGCCCAGATGCGCGGCTTGCGCCAGCGGTTTCTCCATCACGGCCGCGGTGTCGACGAATACCTTCACTTCGGACGGTGAGGTCGCGACCAGCCATCGCGCCAGTGCCTTCAGGCGCTTCTTGATGAGGTCGTGATAGTCGTCGCCCTGCGCATAGACCGAGATCGCCGCGCGCGTGCGCTGTTGCAGGATCGCGAGCGGATCCTGGTCGGGTCCGTAATTGACGCCGAGCATGATGACGCTGCGCACGTCCTGCCACAGCCCGCGGGGATCGACCCGGCGCTCCGGCTGCGCGGCGAGCCAGTCCATGTCGCCATGGCCGCCGGATGCGATGAATTCGAGAAAATGTTTTCCGGCGCTTTCGATTGTGCCGGGCTCCGTGATGCCGATGCAGTCGAAGCCGAGCGCGCGGGCCTCGTTTGCCAGCGCCGTCTTAAGTTCGGTCGGATCGGAGTTCAGAAATCCAGGTCCACGTAGGTCCGCGACGCCGGCACGCCGGCCAGCCATTCGCTCAACAGCGGGCGGAACGACGGGCGGGATTTCACCCGCGCGTACCATGCCTTTGCCGCGTCGTCCTCGCTCCATGGCACGTCGCCCAGATAGTCGATCGCCGAGAGATGCGCCGCGGCGGCGAGATCCGCGTAGCTGAGCCGGTCGCCGGCGAGGAAATTACGCGTCTGCGCCAGCCAGCCGATATAGGCCAGATGATAGCGCACGTTGGCCTTGGCGGCGCGCATCACGTCGGCCGAGGGCGGGCCGCCGCCGTTGTCCTCGCTCATGAAGCGCTTGTAGATGCGCTCCGTGACGAGCGGGTGGGAGACTTCCTCGAAGAACTTTTCGTTGAACCAGGCCATCAGCCGGCGGACTTCGACGCGCTCGCCGATCGTGTCCGGCATCAGGCGCTTCAGTCCCATCTCGGAGCCATAGGCCTCGTCGACATATTCGGCGACGATCGCCGCACCCGGGACCGGCGGCTGCTCGTCGTCGACCAGGACGGGCGTCGTGCCGGCCGCATTGAGCAGCAGAAATGCCTCGCGCCGCTCCCAGCTGCGCTCTTCGATCAGCTTCAGCTCAAGCCCGTATTCTCCCGCGATCAGGCGGATGAACCGCGAGTGCGGGCAGAACGGATGATGAAACAGCGTAAACATGAAGCCTTTGACTATGTGATGGTGCTTAAGAATCCATCAATGTTTTGTGCGGCGCCACACTAGTCATTCAAAACCGCGAAGCAAGGGCGCGCCGCCGCATTTTGCGATTGCAGCAAGGGAGCGGATGGGCGAGAAGAACCCCGCTTTTCCAGCCGAAATGGACCGTAAATATGTCAGATGAAATACGGGCAGTGATCCTGGGCATCATCGAGGGTGTGACCGAGTTCCTTCCCGTGTCCTCGACCGGCCATTTGCTGCTCGCGGAGCGCTTCTTCCATCTCGGCGAGGGCGCGTTCTGGGATTCGTTTACGGTCCTGATCCAGCTCGGCGCGATCCTCGCGATCGTCGTGTTGTACTTCAAGAAATTGTGGGACGTCGCGATCGGCATGTTCACGGGCGACGCCTATGCACGCCGCTTCGTGATCGGCGTGCTGGTGGCGTTCCTGCCCGCCGTCGTCGTCGGTCTCGTCGGCGGCAAATACATCAAGAGTCTGCTGTTCAATCCCTGGGTCGTTTGCTTCTCGCTGATCGTCGGCGGCGCCATCCTGCTCTGGGTCGACAAGCTCGATCTCAAGGCGCGCGAGCACGACGCCACCCGGTTTCCGCTGCTGATGTATCTTTACATCGGTATCGCGCAGTGTCTGGCGATGATCCCGGGCGTGTCGCGCTCCGGCGCAACCATTGTCTCCGCCATGCTGCTCGGGGCCGACAAGCGCGCGGCGGCGGAGTTCTCGTTCTTCCTCGCCATCCCCACCATGATCGGCGCGTTCGCCTACGATTTCTACAAGAACCGCTCCGAGATGACGATGGACCACATGGGCATCGTCGCGATCGGTTTCGTGGTGTCGTTCGTCACCGCGATCATCGTGGTGAAGACGTTCCTGGAATACGTCACCCGCCACGGCTTCGTGGTGTTCGCCTGGTGGCGCGTGCTCGTCGGCACGCTCGGGCTGATCGCGCTGGCGCTGGGGCGGTAGACTTCTGAAGCAAGGCTGCGGTGCACTCCCTCGCCCCGTTCTTACGGGGAGAGGTGAAAAAAACCTACGCGCTCTTGCGCTGGAACTGCCCGGCGGCGCGGAAACGCCAGAGATATTGCGGAGCGATCGCTTCAAGCGAGTCGGGCGTGATGCCGAGGCCTTCCAGCGTTAGCCCAGCGGCCTTCGCCGCGTCCGATACGACATTGTCGCGCGCGAGCAGCGTGACCTGGTCCGGCGTCAGCTTCAGCGCGCCCGGCGCGAATTGCAGGAAGTTGGCCTTGAAGCGAGCCAGGCCAAACGGCAGCGGCATCAGCATCGGCTTGCGATCGGCAATCTCGAGAATGGCCTCGATGATCTCGCGCATGGTCAGCACTTCCGGGCCGCCGAGCTCGTAGTTGGCGCCCGCCTTGGCCTTGCCGTCGACGGCATCCGCGATTGCGGTGGCGACGTCGCCGACATAGACCGGCTGCATCTTGGTGTCGGCGCCGATCAGCGGCAGCACCGGTAACATCCGGGCCAGTGCCGCGAAGCGGTTGGTGAACTGGTCCTCGGGGCCGAACATCACCGAGGGGCGGAAGATCGTCGCCGACGGCACCGCGGCCATGACTGCGGCTTCGCCGGCCGCCTTGGCTCTGGCATAACGCGAGGGCGATTCCGCGTCGGCGCCGATCGCCGAGACATGGATCAGCTGTGCCCCCGCGGCCGCGGCCGCCTTGGCGATGGTCTCCGCGCCCTTGGCCTGGACGGCGTCAAAACTCTGCGCGCCACCCTCGGCGAGGATGCCGACCAGATTGATCACGACATGCGAATCACGCAGTGCCGCCTCGATCGAGGCCGGATAGCGCACGTTCGCCTGCACGGTGTGGACCTGCCCGATCTTGCCGGAGGGCTGGAGGTACCCGGCCAGCTCCGGCCGCCGCACCGCGACCCGGACCCGGTAGTCGCGCCGGCACAGCGCGCGGACCACATTCCGGCCCAAAAACCCCGATCCGCCGAAAACCGTGACGAGCGTGTCCAGATTCGATGCCATGGGATCCATTCCTGGGGGTCATTCTGCGGGAAGAGTGCGTCTCGTCAGGCTTGTATCGGGCCGGTTTGCGATGCGCAATCCGCATCCCGAAGCGGGGTTCAAGCATGAATTGACAACCGCGTCACCGAACCGTAGTAACCGCCTCCGTGCCTAACCGGCATGCCCAGGTGGTGGAATTGGTAGACGCGCTGGCTTCAGGTGCCAGTGGCTTAACGGCCGTGAAGGTTCGAGTCCTTTCCTGGGCACCATCGCTCCTCGATGTTGTTGAAGTTGCTGAACTCCCTGATAAGTAAGGGTGATCGACCGTCTCAACTGGTACACAGAGACGGTACACATGCTTCTGCGAATGGCTTCTCCTATCCGCCGCGACGGCTCCTCCGTTCATTACCTGCGAAAGCGCGTTCCTGCCGAGCTGAGCGAGAAGGCGGTGGGCATGGTGCTGCGCGTGCCAGTAGGTGATGAGACTGCGGAAGTGCAGGTTGGTCGCAACGGCACAATCAAGGTCTCGCTGCGCACCCACGATCCTCGCGAGGCCAAAGCGCGGCAAGCCAAGGCGCTCGCCTACCTTGATGATGTCTGGCGTTCCATGCGGGAGAGCCCCCGTCGCCTTACCCATCGGGAGGCCATAGCGCTCGCGGGCGAAGCCTACCGTCATGCCAAGAAGACTTGGGAGAACGATCCCGGCCGAGCAACGCTTTGGAACATGCTTCACCAAGCCGCCCTCAAGTGGGACACTGAAACGATGCAGAGTGAGATGGCTCCATACGTTGCTGAGCTGCTCCAGCGTAAGGCCCTGCGGATCGACGATGACAGTTCAGCGCGGTTGGCCGCTGCCCTGCATGAGGCATTCAAGGACGCTACGGCGCTCTTGGAGCGGAGAGGCAGAGGTGACTATGGGCCGGACCTCGTTGAGACGCGGTTTCCTGAATGGGAAGCCAAGGCCGCCCCGAGGGGGCAGGCAGGGCTTACGGTGGCCGCGCTGTTCGCTGGCTGGGAGTTGGAGAGCCGGGCAGGGGGTGTCACCGAGAAGACGGTCAGCGAGTATAAGTCCGTGCTCACGCGCTTCGTTGCCTTTGTGGGACACGACGACGCGACGCGGATCACCCCTCACGATGTCGTTGGTTGGAAGGATAAGCGGCTCTCGGATGGCCGCTCCCCGAAGACTGTGAAGGATGTCGACTTGTCTGCGATGAAGTCGGTGTTCGGCTGGGGCGTGCGGAACCACAAACTGCCAAGCAATCCGGCTCAAGGCGTCACGCTGAAGATCGGGAAGAGGGTCCGCGAGCGAGGCAAGGGGTTCACTGATGATGAAGCTGCGGCCATCCTGAAGGCCGCTCTAGGCTACAGCGGGGCCGGGCAGGAGCACGCAAAGACGACTGCGGCGAAGCGGTGGCTCCCTTGGTTGTGCGCCTACAGCGGCGCTCGGATTGGCGAGATGGCGCAGCTCCGGCGCGACGACATCCGCCGTAAGGGCGATCACTACGTGGCAACCATCACCCCCGAGGCTGGCCCCGTGAAGAATAAGGAAGCACGCGAGGTGCCGCTGCACCCCCACCTCATTGAGTTGGGCTTCATCGAGTTCGTTACCGCATCAGCCAAAGGGTATCTGTTCTTGACGGTCGCTAAAGATGACGATGTGCGGGGCAAGCTGCGCGCATTGAAGAACCGTCTCGCTGAGTTCGTGCGAGACATCGTCCCCGACAAGCGGGTGGCACCGAACCACGGCTGGCGGCACCGCTTCATCACCATGAGCCGAAAGCACGGGCTGGATCAGGAGAAGCGGCGCATGATCACCGGCCATGCTGGCGAGAGCGTGGATGAGCGGGTCTACGGTGACCCTGCAGGATTGTA
The DNA here is from genome assembly GCF_000515415.1 of Bradyrhizobium sp. WSM1417. Lineage (NCBI taxonomy): Bacteria > Pseudomonadati > Pseudomonadota > Alphaproteobacteria > Hyphomicrobiales > Nitrobacteraceae > Bradyrhizobium > Bradyrhizobium sp. WSM1417. The sequence goes on along the minus strand of NZ_KI911783.1, from coordinate 885,509 downwards.
CGTCGAAGTCTGCAAGCTGCCCCGATACGACCTAGAGCGCTTCTCTTCGGCCGCCTGACTATCTGAAGAGGTCGGGTTGGGTCATCTCGTCTAGTCGGATGACGCCAAGCAACTGCCAAGTCTGCGGCCTCTTGGCTTGGTTTCCCAACGCGAAGGCCATGCCTTTGCTGGGGTACTGTTCGTCGTAGACAGCTCGCATGCGATCCAGCGCACCTCCCTCGCCGTACTCGGCCTGCCAGCGCCAGAACATCGCATGCGTTTCCCAGTCTCCGTTCTGGTAGTCGTGGGGGCCGTCGTCATCCTCGAACCGAAACCTGAAGTCGAAGGGAGATGGCTCAAGTTCCGCCAGCTCCTTGTCGAAGATGGATGTTTGCTGAGCGGCGGCCTTGTATGCCTCTCGTTCCTCGGCAAGATCGGCCGCTGACTTGCGTTTCGCAATGAACTTGGTGTTCCGAGGTCGGATGAGAGTTAGCGATCTCCCGAGCGCCATTGCCTCCTTGGCTGAGCCGGTGAGGAGGGGCGTGAGCAACCTCGTCCGCTCGGCTTGGGGCAACTGGCCGTCCATGGCGATGCTGTCCTCGTAGACGTGACAGCTCTCGTTTCGCTTGTCCCGTGTCGGCGGCCGGTAGGAGAACTTCACCCAATGCCAGCGGGAGAAGCTGCTGTCACCCCGAAGGTGCCGAAAGCGTACCGGGAAGAGCCGCTTCCATTGCCCGTCGGCGGTCACCCCAGCGCAGCAGACAGTCTCCCCGTAGGTTCTACTGGGCTGCGGCAGCGCCTTGACCAGAACGACTGCGCGGGAGCTTTGCGGCGTTGCGGACATAACGATCGGGTTCATCACCAAAGAGGTGGAACAACTTGACCTGAGTCGGTAGTGCCGACGCAACCATCAACCTGTGGCATTCACTGGGATCGCGCTCAAAGCACATCAAACAGGTGCTCTGCTTGTCCACCAGCTTGGCCAGCTCTTGGAGGCTTTGCTGCGGCTCGGTCTGGGAGAGATGCTTGCCGTAGATCTTCCGGAACTGATCGAACTGGCCCGCCCTGGCGGCATCCCGACCGGGCTTCGGATCGCCCAGCGCGGCGAGGTGAACGTACCGGATGCCTTCTTGCTCAAGTCGGTCGCGGAGCTTGTTCTTCGAGAACCCCTTCTTCCGCGAGATCGGAACGGCGCGGACATCGGCCAATAGCTGCACCTTGATGCTCTTCAGCGTGGCCACGAAGCGGTCGATGTCGGTGCCCTCGTAGCCAATGGTGTACAGCGTCGTCATCCAATCACCCCTGTCTGGGCACTCATCTTGGTTTAGTAAGTGTGAACGCCCCATTACGCTGGTCAGTGAGCAGATGCAAAAAACACTGATCGGGCCACGAAGATGCAGTTTGAGCTGGCCGCCTATGCGGCCCAACTTGTCAGCGCCGCCTCGGCTCCAACAGGGTCTTCCTTGATCCTATAGATTGTCTGTCGGCTCAGCCCCGTAGCTGCAGCTATCTGCCCGACGCCCGCTGACTGCTCCAGCATGTTGAGGACCGTTTCGAGCTGGTCCTTGTTGAACGTCGGCTTCCGCCCCCGGTACTTCGTCTCACCTGCTGTCGCCTTTGCGAGGGCGATGCCGCCGCGTTGTGCCTCCTTGATGGCCTCGGCATTGGCCTGCGCGGTGGCGGCCATGAAGGCAATGAGCGCGTCTCTAATGGCTTGCTGCATAGGGTCCGTGGTTGCGCCGTCGAAGGTAAGCCCGTTGATCACCGTGCGGATCACAACCCCCCGCCGCATGAACTCCCTGATGGTGTCGCAAACGTCACCGTAGTTGCGCCCGAGGCGGTCGATCCAGCGAACAACGAGCGTGTCGCCGCTGCGGAGGATGTCGAACAGACGCTTGCCCTCGGGTCGCTCGGCAAGGCGGGTACTGATGCCCGAAACACCATGGTCTGCGACGACGCGGTCGACCTTGAAGCCTGCGGCCTCCGCCCCTGTTCGCTGATGCTCGACGGTTTGATCGGTGGTGGATACTCGCGCGTAGAAGATCGTAGCCATTGACGCCCCTGTTGTCCGCTAGGGTAACGTCCGTTGAGTATCTTGTCCGTTGACCGAAGTCAACCCTAGCGGACGCCGTTTCCGACTTCCTTCGCTTGTCCGCAGGGGCATACCCTTGCGGACAAGCTGTGGAACCTGTTCACAGCTCCCGCTTCATGTTGCCTTCAGACTGGGCACTCGTAAGAGTTGCGACCGGGAGGAACCAAATGGCTGAGGACATCTCGAAGGAGGTCGCATCACTCGTCAGGGTGCAATCGTTCGACACCAAGACATTGCCGAGGCGGGAGGACCTTGGACGAGAGCTGTCATTCGAGGACGCTGTGGAGCCAGCTCAGAGGGCTCAGCATCTGTTCTCGTTGATCCCCGCTGACGTTTTGCCGCTGGTTCCACAAGGACATCGTGCCCAAGTTCGCTCGGCGGCCGATGCCTTCTTCAATATCCTAGAGCAGATGCAGAAGTTCTCCCCGCAGCAGGGTTCTGCGATGGAGACCAGACAGAGCCTGATCCAGCAACTCAGCTCCAACTACGAGGCGTGGTACAATCAGATCAGCCCCGCCATCTTGTTCGTCACCAGTAACCGACAAGATTTTTCGCGGCTCGAACGCGAAGCCAGAGCTGCATCGCAGGCAGCGACGGATGAGGCTGCGGCACTGACGAAAAAACTCGGTGAACACGAGGCCGAAGCAAATCGCGTGCTGGCCGAAGTGAGAAAGGTAGCTGCCGAGCAGGGTGTCGGGTTTCAGGCTACGTACTTCAAGACCGAAGCCGAACACCATGATGCCGTTGCAAAGGACTGGCGCACCTACACCATCGCCGCTGCGGTCGTCTTGGCAGTCTTTGCAGGATCGACCGTCTTCCTTCACAAGGTCCCATTCCTTCATCCTGCCGACAGTATGGAGGCTGTCCAGTTCTCGCTGGCGAAACTCGCGATCTTTGCGGCTATGGGCTACGTGCTAGTGCTTTGTTCGCGCAACTTCCTGTCTCACACCCACAACGCCATCGTGAATCGGCATCGGCAGAATGCCCTGCTGACGTTCCAAGCTCTTGCGAATGCGGCTAAAGAAGAGAGCAAGAAGGACATCATCCTCACTCACGCCTCTGCGTGCATGTTCTCGCCTCAAGAGACGGGCTTCACAAAGCCAAGTGCCGAAGGCGGCTCGAACATCATCCAGCTTCTCAGCAAAGCGTCAGGGTCGGAGAAGGCGGCAGCTTCCTGACTGTGGCTTGATGGGCAACCGAGGTCCCGCTTCCATTCGGCCTACGTAAGAGCTGGCGGAGACGCGGGGACGGCTGAGCTATCGAGCCGGAGGGCGCGAGCAGGGGCTCCCTTCTTCAATGTGTTCGACGAACTAGGCAACCCGCCTGCCATCAAGACATTGGACTCTTCGACGGGGGACCCCTTCTTGAGGATCATCTTTGGATGTCATTGATGACTGGTGGTCCTCTCAGTATCCCTGAAGGAACTCTTTCTGATGCCAGCTAAGGTGCACCTACAGGTACCTATAGTGCACTTCAGTGCACCTTCACTCTAACCTATAGGGAACCGGAGGGGGCTCTGGCGAGCCTGCAACCTATTTCTTCGCTCCGCCCTGACCACCACATGTTGGGGATGGCAGGCGAGATCAGGATCGACATCGAGCGCTACTATCGACGGCACGGCAAGAGGCCAAGTGGTCGAGGCTACTGGGCGTTCCAGCTCGTCTCCGCAATCGCTACGGCCAAGGACCACATCCGCGCTCCGCAGGAAGAGATGCCTTTCAAGGCCGCCTGTGAGGTCGCCACCCTGCGCCGTGCCAAGATGATCGTCCTACTCCCCGAATGATCTACCGAGCCTTCAAACTGAACTTCTGGGGTCACGTTCTGGACGTGCAGGAGTTGGACTGCGACAGCAATGAAGAGGCCGTGAGCAGGGCGGCAGAGCTGTTCGGCGATGACGCAGTGGAGATTGCCGTCGAGGTCTGGCTTGGTCCGAGACGGATCGCTCGACTGCAAGACGTGAAGGCTGACGCGAGCCCTAGAGCGGCCCGTGGGGAGTCCTAATGCGCTCTGACGGTCTCAACGATAGCACGTCTCCGAGACTCTGTACGGCCTTCGCAGCCAATCCTAGCGGCCATCGAGGTGCGCAGAGCTGCCGCCCTGTCGTCGGGAGCGAAGGAGTTGCTTCAGGCGAGCTGGGCCGATGCAGTTGAATGACTTCACGAAGTTGATGACCTGTTGTTCCACAGGGGCCTTTCCGGCTTCCTCCGCGTCCAAGAATGCTGACCGCAGTGCGTGTTCCGCTTCTCGGATTGCTCGCTTCACAACGTCTGCCGCCGCCTCGTCGAAACGCTTCTCGACAGGGCTGTGGATGTTTGTGGTCGGGTACCAGAGCAAGCCCTTCACCGTCTCAAGCACATCGAGCCGCCGCCTTATCTGGTCCTTAGTCAACCACGTCGGCGCATACTGCCTTCGCGCGATCATCGTCAGACTGCCTAACCGAATTGCTGTGGTTGAGAAGGACCCCCCGGCGGGGGAAAGCGTGCACCAGACCCACTCAGAATGGAGCCTTTGCGGATTTGCGCCAACTATCCGGGGGAACTCATGAGGGAGATTAGCGCGGGCACTCAGGGCGCAAGATACACTTCCCTGAACAGCCAAGCTGGGAAGGCAGCAGGGCGCCCTGTGGTGGCCGCTCGATACGCAATGCCGTTGTCCAGGCAGACCTTCAGCAGCGTCCGCTCGTCTGCTCTGAACGCTTCTTGGGGATCGGCCAACATCGACACAGGTTCGTCCATCTCATACCACCACTCGCGCACACTCATCAGGCGTGAGGGGTCGGCTCCGATGCGCCCGAGGGGCGTGAACGGTTTGCTAAACGCAGTCTTCAATATGTCGGTCATGGTAGTCCCCAAGTGTCATCGCGATGATGGATGCCATCTGTAGATCGTCTACGGACGGCAGGGGACATTCTCCCCTACTCAAGTGCGACGCCTCCGTGGAAGTGTCAACTTGGAAGAAGGTCGCGATTCGGGGTAAAGGGCTTGAAACATGGCAAGCCAGCATGAAACTCCTCAAAGAGCGCAGTCTCGATAATCCTGTCTGTAGATTCACACTCGCCAACCTCGACGAAGTGTTACTGCCCTACCTAGAGGCGAGGGACGACGAGGCTGAGCGAAAGCGGTCACTGGCCCCGTTCATCGCAAGAGCGTCCAGATTAGCGCGGCGGTTCGGCCCACTTCAGCTTGCGGAGTTTTATGTCGAGCACATCCTCTGGACGATCTGCATGGACGCCGCGGATTGTGACGAAGATTTTCCAGGCAGATGGTGGGGGGCTTGGAGGTCCGCTCGCCTGAAGATCTTCGAGTACGTGGCCAAGGAGATGGCACCAGCTATCGAGAGCGGCGAGTTTGTCCAACTGGACGAGGCGATCGCCGCCGTCACTGAAAGGTACCTAGACGACGATGAACGCTTCATCGTCGAGCGTCTGACCGCGTGGCATACGGGGGAGGGACCAGTTCTCAGCCTGCTATTTAGGGAATGGCAGACACACTCCTCACGACGCTGGAAGCTGGAAGAGCAACAGTGGGAACAGGAGGAGCAAGAGCGGCGCGAGCAGGCGGGATCGAAGGAGGATCAATTAGCGCGGCTTGAGGGCTACCTCGACGAGGCGATTACGCCGCACTTGACCGCTCTCGTCGGGCGGTATCGCAAGCTCATCAAGACAGGTGCTTACGGTGAAAAAATCATCAAGGGCTGGGAGAAGGAGGTGCGGTACTTCAGTGACGAAGTGCTCGAATTGTTTGAGCGACCTGAAGTACGCTATTTGGAGCGAGCTGACGTCGAAGCAGTCGCATACGAGCACATCACAGAGCGGGTCGAAGCGGCGGTCGGAGGAAACCCGTACCGCAGGTGATTCCCGGAAGCTGCGCGGTCGCCCCGCAATTGACTTGGGCACAGGACTGGTACACAAGGCGATCCTGACGGTCGAAAATCGTCAGTGATTTCAATGGTCGAGACGGTGCGGCGTCCAATCCTTTCCTGGGCACCACCTCCTACTCAAGCGATTGAAATCGCTTTTGCGGGGAACTTGAGCTGCTGACCGGTACACAAACCGAGGCACGGCGCTCATCGCGTACCGAATGGCCTACATCGCTCGTCGGGTCGGCTCGGATCGGATCGCAGGCGATCTGGAGGCGGCTGGCTTCAGTCGCTCAGGCATCTCAGTGCTCGTTGACCGCAGCGCCGAGCTTGATCAGGCTCAGCGAGCGGTTCGCGGTTTCGCGCAGGCGGCAGTAGCTCGCGTCGCCCGGGTACATGCCGGGCTCTACCTTGTCGAAGACCGCGCAGAAGCGATCACGCGACGCGGCGAAAGTTTTCTGCGAGTCATTGACCGCCTGGATCACGTCGGCGAACCCGCCGGCCTGAACCTTCTTCAGCGCCTCACTGGTTTTCTGCGTCCAAATGGAGAGTTCGCGCGCCGTGCAGGCTTTCCATTTGGCGACGTCGTCATTCGCGCCCTTTGCCGCTTTGATGCAGGGGTCGGCGACGAGCCCGACGCACGCGCCGCCGAAACCGCCGGTTTTCTCCGCGGTCTTCAGGCAGCCATCGATCACCGCAAGGTCGGCTGGCGCGATGCCCTGGGCGAAAGCCATCGATGCGAGCGGGAGGCTTGCGGCGAGCATCGCGGCGGCAAGCTTGAGCTTCATTGGAGATCTCCGTTCGGCGCATCGAAAATATGGAAAACAATACCACTGCGAGCGCATGAAGCTCAGCGAGACGGTAGACCCGCGGGTGTGGCGGAAGGGTCGGACGGCGAGCGCGAAGGGAAAACGAGGGCGTATGCGGCTTCGGCTACGCCCTCTCCAATCGATGCCTTTGGATGCGCCTTGACCCGACTTACGAGATTTTCGACCAATAGGTGATACATGCAACTTTGGTCATCGAAGGCCCAGCGTTGGTTCACCTGAATGTGGAACAGGAGCTACGCTGACGAATAATGACGGCGGGACCGGTTAAGGCACGCACGGGCACTGCCTCTTGGGCGTTAAAATTTTCAAGTCGGAACAGCTGCTTGGAGGCCTCGGAAGGCCGCCGTCGAGCCAAATTTCATTCCGCCAACCCCCTCGATTGCACCGTCCGAATTTACCCCACTTTAGACAAACTGGCCCTAAGTCAGCGGGCAGGCTCGCATCCGGACGTCGGCGAGCGCGGAGCCATCGGGCTCGCTTTGTCGTGAGGGAAGCGGTGGATCAGCACCAGGTCTGGCACGAGCCGGCATTCGACAAGGTTGCGAACGCGATCAGCCCGTTCTTCCTGAGATCGGGAATTTATCTGTTCCTGATCTCGTTCATTTGCCTGTTCTACGTCTTGAACGCACCGCTCCTGCTCGGTCATTACGATCTGGGCTGGCATCTGGCGGCCGGAGATCTCATCCGGGAACGCAACGCCATCCCGCTCCACGACCCCTGGTCGTTCACCCACGGCGACAAGTCATGGCTCAATCTGTCCTGGCTCTGGGACGCGCTCGCCAGTGCGACGTTTCAATACGCAGGCTTCGGCGGCCTCGTCCTGTCGACGGTGGCCTGTGGCGCAGCGATCGCCGGCATCCTGACTGCGATCTCTCTCGGCTACGGCGCGTCGGCGATCGCGGTTTGCGTGGCGGTCTTCCTGGCCTGCCTGCTCTATCCCGCTTACGAAGTTGCGCCGAACATGTATCTCGCGGTCGCGCCGAATACATGCACGATGTTGTTCTGCGTCGTCTTCTATCGCGAATGCCTGCGACGAACGCGATGGTTCGTGCTTCCCGTTTTGATGGCGTTTTGGGCCAATCTGCACGGCGGTTTCCTGCTCGGGTTTTTCGTGATCGGCGTCTTTTGCGGCGCCGCCTTGCTCAGAGCGGCCTGGGCCGATCTCAGGATCCTTGCCCTCGCCGGCATCGGGTGCCTCGCTGCGACATTCGTCAATCCGCTCGGCTGGAATATCTATGCCGGTGCCGCCGCGACGATGGGGCACTTCGTCCAGGGTAATATTACCGAATGGCGGTCCTACTACGACAACATTCAAATACCCGGCAGCATTCCGGGCATCCTGTACATGCTGGCTTTCGTCGCGCTCGAGCTTCGCTACAGAAACTCCAGGCCCATCCCGCTCGAACCGAGATTGATGTCCTGGCTGTTCTTGATTCTCGGACTGCACCAGTTCAGGTACATCGCGTTCTTCTTCATCTTCTCCACCGCGCCGATGGCGCTTCACCTCAGCCGCTTGCTGCCTCGGCGTCTCACCGCCGTTGACGTGCGTGGAGCGTTGCTGGCCGCCGGCATCGTCGGTCTCGGCACCCTGCCGCTGGCTTACTTGCGTGTCGCGCCGGCGCTCGCACTTCCGACGATGCTGTCGAGCGAAGATGCCGGCTATCTGCAAAAGCATTTCGCCGATGCGCGGGTCCTGAACCATTGGAATGTCGGCGGCTACCTGATTTTCGCGACGCATGGCACCGTTCGCCCGTTCGTCGATGGCCGCGCCGCGACCGCCTATCCGGACGATTTGCTGCACGACTATTTCAACCTGGTGAGCTGGGAGATCGACGAGGCGGCATGGGACATGGTGCTCGACAAATACCGGATCGACGCCGTGCTGTGGGTCAAGGCGCACGAACCGTTGCGGCAGTTCCTGGTGGAGCGGCGAGGCTGGCGCGAGCAATACACCGGCGCTTACGTGGCCGTTTACGTCAGGCCCCAATCCGGTTTGGCTGGCGAAGCCAAAACACAATGACGACCAGCGCCGCAGCTCTGCCCGCCATCGCGCCTTCCGTCAAAGCCGAAAGCTTCGCGACACGGTACGGCGCCTTGTGCGCATTGCTGCTGCTGGCCACGGCAGTCCGGCTGCCGCTCGCCTTCTGGCCGAACATCGTTCACGTCGACGAGCTGTATCAATATCTGGAGCCGGCCTGGCGCCTGCTTGGCCACCAGGGGGTCGTCACCTGGGAATGGCGCGACGGCATCCGGAGCTGGTTTCTGCCGACCTTGTTCGCAGGGCCGGTCGCTCTCGGAGACTGGCTTGCGCCGGGCGGGTGGGGTGCCTTCGTCGTGCCTCGCCTGGTGGTCGGGCTTGCCTCGCTGTCGATCGTCGTGACGGCCTGGCATTTCGGCGAACGCATCTCCAGGTCGCATGCCGTCGTCGCGGCGTTTGCCGCCGCGGTCTGGTTCGAGCTGGTCTACTACGCGCCCCACACGCTCAGCGAACCGCTGGCGACGGCCGTGATCTTGCCGGCGGCCTATCTGCTGACGGGCGAGCTGGCGCGACACCGGCTCTTCATCGCAGGCGCATTGCTCGCTCTCGCCTGTGTCTGGCGCTTTCAATATGTCCCGGCTTGCGCGGTGTTTGCGTTGACGGCGTGCTGGCGCGACCTACGAAACGCGATCGCCCTGGTCGCGGGCGGATGCGTGGTCCTGGTGCTCTCCGGCGCCATCGACCTGGCCCACGGCTCAGCGCCGTTTGCGTGGCTCGTTCAGAATGTTCAGCAAAACCTCCTGCATGACCGCGCATCGGAATTCGGTGACGCGCCGGCGGCCGCTTACGTTCTGCAGGCTTCAATTCTGTGGTCGGGAGCGACGCTGCTGATGCTGCTGGCGGTCTGGCGCGGCTGGCGACATGCCCCCCTGCTGATCGTCGCGGCCGTCGTCAACGTCGCGTTTCACAGCATGATCGTACACAAGGAATACCGTTTCATTTTCCTGTCGATCGCCCTGCTGATCATCGCGGCGGCACTTGGCTCCGCCGATTGGGTCCAGATGATGCGCGGGCAAAACCCGTGGCGCTCACTTGCCGTCGTATGTGGCGGCTGGCTGCTGCTCTCGCTCGGTCTGTCGGGCGCAACGCTGATCATGCGCGACAACTGGATGCGCGGCATCGGCGTGGCCCAGTTGATGGCGGAGCTCGAGGCCGATCCTGAATTTTGCGGTCTGGCCCTGTACGGGATCAACTATCCCTTTGTGCCCGGACGCGGGCAGCTCGCGGCCCGCCGGCCGATCTATTCCTTTTATCGGGACGACCCCCTGGCCAAGGGGCGACTTCCGGCTGTGGTGCAAACGCATCAGGCCGGGTTCAACCGCATCATCGGCCCGGCGAGCCTGGCCAGCGAATTGCCGGCGGATTTCTCGCCACGAAGTTGCGCAATGATGAGCGATGACAAGCCGGCCTGCGTCTTCGCGCGACGCGGGGCTTGCGATGCGCTCGCCAGCCCTTTCGGCACCAACGACGTACTCGTGCGCCTGAATTACTAGCCGCGTCTGATGCTTGCGCCGGCGGCTGCCAGCGGATACATCGCGGCCGGCCCTCGCCAGCGTCTGTCCCGGGGATTAGCCTGCCCAGGCGCATCGATTCGATTGAGGTTTGAAACGCCATGACCGTACGCCTGCACCGCGGCGACCTGCCAGATCTGTCCCGCTACACCGGAGCGGTCGCGATCGACACCGAGACCATGGGCCTGAACCCGCATCGCGACCGGCTCTGCGTGGTGCAGCTCTCGCCCGGCGACGGCAGCGCGGACGTGGTGCAGATCCCCAAAGGTCATACCGACGCGCCGAACCTGAAGGCGCTGCTGGCCAATCCCGCGAACACGAAAATCTTCCACTTTGCGCGGTTCGACGTCGCGGTGCTGTATCAAACGTTTGGGGTCATGACCGGGCCGATCTACTGCACCAAGATCGCCTCCCGCCTGATCCGCACCTATACCGACCGCCATGGCCTCAAGGACCTGGTGCGCGAGGTGCTCAATGTCGACCTCTCCAAGCAGCAGCAATCGAGCGATTGGGGTTCCGACAGCCTGACCGAGCCGCAGCTCGCCTACGCCGCCTCCGACGTGCTGCATCTGCACGGCTTGCGCGAGCGGCTCGATGCCATGCTGGCGCGGGAAGGCCGCACCGCGCTGGCTAAAGCCTGTTTCGACTTCCTGCCGACCCGCGCCTTGCTGGATCTCCAGGGCTGGGCCGAACAGGACATTTTCGCGCATTCCTAGCGTTTCGCGGAGCGGCCGGGTGGGGCGGTCGCCCCGTTTCAGACACTTTCGTGACGGCCTGTCGCTGGCTGCATATTTTGGCGTTGCCGGCTACAATGGGGCGCCCGCCAGCCGGACAAGGCGGGCGACACCTCAGGAGCCCAGGTGAATTCGGCCCATAATGTCACCTACGACGCCGCGCTTGCGGCGAAGTTCGCCAGCGCGGCGCGCCACAGCCGCCTGGTGCGGATTCTGCGCGTCGCGGTGCCCGCGACAGTGGCTGCGGCGATGGGTCTGCTCGTCCTCATCTCGACCATCTTCAACCCCTTCCAGATCCCCGTGAAGCTCGACTCCGGAAATCTCGTGGTGACAGGCACCAAGATCACGATGGAATCGCCGCATATGTCCGGCTTCACCCCGGATCAGCGGCCCTATGAGCTCTGGGCCAAGACCGCGACCCAGGACATCACCGATCCCGATCATGTCGATCTCCATGATCTGCGCGCGAAAGTGCTGATGGAAGACCAATCGACCCTGTTCCTCGATGCCCGCACCGGACGATTCGACAACAAGCAACAGCAGCTCGACCTGCACAAGGACATCTTCCTGCGCACCTCGTCCGGCTACGAGGCGCGGCTGAACTCGGCCTTCGTCGACATGGGCAAGGGTACGGTTTCCTCGGATGAGCATGTCGACGTCAAGCTGACCAACGGAACGCTGGCCGCCGATCGGCTGCGGATCACGGAGGGCGGCGACGTCATCCGCTTCGAAGGCAATGTGGTGATGCACCTCGACAAACTGGACGATCCCGCCGCCGCTCAGCCTGCGCCGACTGAACCCGCGCCGGCGGCGAAGACACGTACGCCCCAGAACAAGTCCGCCAATTCAAAGTGATTTTCATGATCAGGTTTTTCCCGCGCAACGACGACAAGCGGCGCGTCATCCCTGGTGCGGCCGCGCTCGCCGTCGGCCTCGCACTGGTCGCAACGGGTGTGGCAAGCGCGCAGAGCACGATGCAAGGCGTGCCCAACGCGATGCAGGGCTTCTCGCAAAACCGCGACCAGCCGATCCAGATCGAAGCCGCCTCGCTCGAGATGCGGGACAAGAAGAAGGAAGCGACCTTCTCCGGCAATGTGAAGGTCATCCAGGGCGACACCACCATGACCTCGAAGACGCTGGTGGTGTTTTACGATTCGGGCGGCGACAAGCCGGCCACGCCACAGCCTGCGGCAAAGGCGGCAAAGGGGGCGCCGATGCAGTCGGCGACGCCGGGGCCGGGGGGGAACTCCTCGATCAAGCGGCTGGAGGCGCGCGGCAATGTCGTGGTCACCCAGAAGGACCAGGTGGTGACGGGCGAGACCGCCGTGTTCGACACCCGCACCAACCTCATCACCATGCTTGGCGGCGTCGTGTTGACGCAGTGCAAGAACGTGCTGCGCGGCGACCGGCTGGCGGTCGACATGACCACGGGCGTGTCACGTGTGGAATCCGACAGCGGCCGGGTGCAGGCGCTGCTGCCGCAGGGCGGCGGCAATGATTGTGGATCCGGCGGCGCGGGCAAACCCGGCGCGGGACCTCTGCAATTGCCTGGCGCAACCAAGCCCAAATGAGCTGAAGCCACTCAAAGTAAATTTGAAGAATGATTTCAGATGCTTGGGTCGAATACTGCCGATCCGAGGTTGAAGCTTGCCCGCCGAGACTGTATCTAGCGCGAAGGGCTTTCGAAGCGGGGTTCGCCGCTTTTCGGGCGTGTTTCACTGGGCATGAGACATCCCTTCATTCATGCTGCGTCGGCGAATCCTGAGGCCGGCGCGGCAGATCGCGCGAAAACCGCGCAGGATCGTCGCGAAAGGCTAGAAGGCGGGGATGGTCGATCTCTTCAGCATGTTCCGTCGGCGCCCCGCCAAACGCGGCCGGCCAGGATTTGCGCGCCAGGACATCACCGCGCTCGGTGACAGCGTCGGCGGTCTCGTGGCCAGCCCGGTCAGGGACGCGCCGCCGATCGCCCGTAACCAACCGATGCATGCACCCGATCAATTCCAAGGCGACTATCAGGCCGAGCCGCCCCGGGCCCAGGCGGTTCACCCCGTCAGGGCTGCCGGCAGGCCCAATGGTTCCGGCGGGCCTCAGCTCTTGAAGCGCCCGGGCTTCCTGGCTGTGCATAGCGTGGAAAAGAGTTTCGGCAGCCGCCAGGTCGTGCGCGGCGTCAGCATCTATGTGCGCCGCGGCGAAGCGGTCGGCCTGCTCGGGCCCAACGGCGCCGGCAAGACCACCGTGTTCTACATGATCACCGGCCTGATCAAGGCCGATCGCGGTGCGATCGAGCTCGACGGCCACGACGTCACCAAGCTGCCGATGTATCAGCGCGCGCGGCTCGGCATCGGCTATTTGCCGCAGGAAGCCTCGATCTTCCGCGGCCTCACCGTCGAGCAGAACATCCGTGCCGTGCTCGAAGTGGTCGAGCCCTCGCGCAAGAAGCGCGAGCAGCAGCTCGATTCGCTGCTCGACGAATTCAACATCACGCGCCTGCGGAAATCGCCGTCGATCGCGCTGTCCGGCGGTGAGCGGCGCCGCGTCGAGATCGCGCGCGCGCTGGCGACGCGTCCGAACTACATGCTGCTCGACGAGCCCTTTGCCGGCATCGATCCGATCGCGGTCGGCGACATCCAGGACCTGGTCCGCCACCTCACCAACCGCGGCATCGGCGTGCTGATCACCGACCACAATGTGCGCGAGACGCTCGGCCTCACCGATCGCGCCTACATCGTCTATGCCGGTGAGATCCTGACCGAGGGGAGCCCGGATGAGATCGTGGCCGATCCGGACGTGCGCCGCCTTTACCTTGGCGAGGAATTCCGCCTCTAGCCCGTTTTTCCAATTCGTCAAGACGTGTACATCGGGCTTGGACTAGGATAAGCAAAAATCGGACCAACTTTTTGGGATCGGTTCTTGCTTCATGGCGCTTTCGCAGAGATTAGAGTTCCGGCAATCGCAGTCGCTGGTCATGACGCCGCAGTTGATGCAGGCGATCAAGCTGCTGCAATTGTCCAATCTCGATCTCACGACCTTCGTCGAAGAGGAACTCGAGCGTAACCCCCTGCTGGAACGGGCCAATGACGAGCCGCCTGCGGGCGAGGGGCCGGCCGAGACCGGCCAGTTCAATGACAGCGACGGCGGCCACAACGACGAGCCCGGCGGCGGCCCGGGCGAAGCCTTCGAGCCCGGTCAGGAAGAGTGGATGAGCAAGGATCTCGGCACCCGCGCCGAGATCGAGCAGACCATGGACACCGGCCTGGACAACGTCTTCTCCGAGGAACCGGCCGAGGCGGCCGCGCGCAACGCCCAGGATGCGGCGCCGACCACCTATACCGAATGGGGCGGCGGCGCCTCCGGTGACGAGGACTACAATCTCGAAGCCTTCGTCGCCGCGGAGATTACGCTCGGCGACCATCTCGCCGAGCAGCTCTCGGTTGCCTTCACCGGGGCCGCGCAGCGCATGATCGGCCAGTATTTGATCGACCTCGTCGACGAGGCCGGCTATTTGCCCCCGGATCTCGGCCAGGCCGCCGAACGGCTCGGCGCATCGCAACAGGATGTCGAGAACGTTCTTGCCGTGCTGCAAAAATTCGATCCGCCCGGCGTCTGCGCGCGCAATCTGAGCGAATGCCTGGCGATCCAGCTCCGCGAGCTCGACCGCTACGATCCCGCGATGCAGGCCCTGGTCGAGCATCTCGATCTCCTCGCCAAGCGCGACGTCGCGGCCTTGCGCAAGCTCTGCGGCGTCGACGACGAGGACATCGCCGACATGATCGGCGAGATCCGCCGGCTCAATCCCAAGCCCGGCATGAAGTTCGGTACGGCGCGGCTCCAGACCATGGTGCCCGATGTCTATGTCCGCCCGGGTCCCGACGGCGGCTGGCATGTCGAGCTCAACAGCGACACCTTGCCGCGCGTGCTGGTCAACCAGACCTACTATTCGCAGCTCTCGAAGAAGATCGGCAAGGACGGCGACAAATCGTATTTCACCGACGCGCTTCAGAACGCGACGTGGCTGGTGCGCGCGCTCGACCAGCGCGCCCGCACCATCCTGAAAGTCGCAACCGAGATCGTGCGCCAGCAGGACGGCTTCTTCACCCATGGCGTGGCGCATCTGCGACCGCTGAATCTGAAGGCCGTCGCCGACGCCATCCAGATGCATGAATCCACGGTGTCGCGCGTCACCGCCAACAAATACATGGCGACCAATCGCGGCACGTTCGAGCTGAAATATTTCTTCACGGCCTCGATCGCCTCGGCCGATGGCGGCGAGGCGCATTCGGCCGAAGCCGTGCGTCACCACATCAAGCTGCTGATCGATGCGGAGGCGCCGTCCGCGATCCTGTCCGACGACACCATCGTGGAACGCTTGCGCGGCTCGGGCATTGATATCGCCCGCCGCACGGTCGCGAAGTACCGCGAAGCCATGCGCATTCCTTCCTCGGTGCAACGCCGTCGCGACAAGCAGAGCGCTCTTGGTAACGTCCTCTCCACCGCCATGGCCGATCGCTCCCGCAATCCCGAACCGGCCTGATTGCGCCGGCGCCAAATCGCGCTACTCTCGATCTGCTATCGGGCCCAAATCCAGGCCAGGCACGGACCAAGCGAGGTTCACATGACTCTCCGCATCTCGGGAAAGAGCGTCAACGTCGGCGAGGCCCTGCGCGGCCGCGTCACCGACCGGACTGAAGAGGTCCTGCGCAAATATTTCGACGGCAATTATTCCGGCCACATCACGCTGAGCAAGGACGGCTTCGGTTTCCGCACCGACTGCGCGCTGCATCTCGATTCGGGAATCACGCTCGAGGCCGATTCGAACGCACCGGACGCCTATGCCAGTGCCGACCAGGCGCTGGTGATGATCGAGAAGCGGCTCAAGCGCTACAAGAGCCGGCTCAAGGACCGCTCCGCCCGCAAGGCCCATGTCGCCTCCGCGGCGCTGGCCGCCATGGATGCCACCAGCTACGTGCTGGAGGCCCCGGGCGAAGGTGAGGACGAGGACGAAATCACCGGCTACAGCCCCGTCATCATCGCCGAGGCCACCACCTCGCTGAAGCCGCTGTCCGTGAGCGAAGCGGTCATGGAACTCGACCTCAGCGGGGCGCCCTGCCTGGTGTTTCAGCACGGCTCCTCGGGCCGGGTGAACATCATTTACCGCCGGGCGGACGGCAATGTCGGCTGGATCGACCCCCCAGGGGCCAAGGCCGAGGTCAAGGCGGACGGCAAGGCCTGAGGCCGCTGGGCGACACCCTGCGGCCCGGCGCCGGGGCCTCTTTCCGCCTTAACAATGACCGGGGCAAAGCTGCACGCGGGAGTTGGCACCGGGATTGCGTTGGAGTAGAAGCCCCCCACATCAGGGGCGAGCTAAGTCCGCCTCCTGCTTCAACTTCTCGACGTCGGCCCGCCCAGGTTCTTTGTCCAGGCTGGCCAATTCGGAACCTGACGTTTTCATTCACCTCGGAAGACTTCCATGCCGATTACCGATCTGGTCGCGCCCGAGGCGATTCTCCCGGCATTGAAGGTCAACAGCAAGAAGCAGGCGCTTCAGGAACTCGCGGCCAAGGCCGCCGAGCTGACCGGGCAGAACGAACGGTCCGTGTTCGAGGTGCTCCTGCAACGCGAGAAGCTCGGCACCACCGCGGTCGGCTACGGCGTTGCGATTCCGCACGGCAAGCTGCCCAAGCTGGAAAAGATCTTCGGCCTGTTCGCCCGCCTCGATCGTCCGATCGATTTCGAATCGATGGACGGCCAGCCGGTCGATCTCGTCTTCCTGCTGCTCGCCCCCGAAGGCGCCGGCGCCGATCACCTCAAGGCGCTTGCCCGCATCGCCCGTCTCCTCCGCGATCAGGACATCGCCAAAAAGCTCCGCGCCTCGCGCGATGCGCAGGCGATCTATTCGGTGCTGGCGCTGCCGCCGGCGACGGCGGCGTAATAGGCTATAGCCACGCGTTCGTATGTGGCTCTATTTCATCGACCAGATTTGCCGACGCTTTCCAGGGGAAAGTTTGGAGCCGCAGTGACTGGGGCATGTCTCACAGGCTTCGCAAGGGGGCTGGTGCTTGATTGAATTCCTCGTACTCGTTGGCATGCTCGGATGGTTGGCCAGCGTGGTTTGGCAGTTGCGGCTTGCGAGTACCAAGGGAAAGGTCTGGAGTCGCAACGGCTATGTGACCCGCGCAAGCAACGAGACGGTTTTCGGCGCCTCCGTGTGCTTCTACTGGGTCGCACTCGGGTGGGGAGCCGTGATGCTATTTTGCATGGTGATATCGACTATCAGGCAGATCTAGAATGGAGCGCGCCTGAGATTTGAGCGTGGCTCGTCGCCTTTCGGCTGATAGCCAGCAGTGAAGGCGCTCGCCCGCATCGCCCGCCTGCTGCGCGACCAGGACATCGCCAAAAAGCTCCGCGCCTCGCGCGATGCCCAGGCGATCTATTCCGTGCTGGCGCTGCCGCCGGCAACTGCGGCGTAACCCTTTCTCTCTCGAACCGACGCAGCGCCGTCTGCGACTTATTGGGCAGCCGGGTGCTGCGATATTTCGTCTCCGGCACGGTTTCGGCGCGGGGATTTTGCGAGATGATTTGCGGTTCGATCGGCCGAGTTTTTGGTCTGCTTTGCTCCATCACCATTGTCGCCACCGCCGTGGCCCGCGCCGACGAGGCGTCCAACGACCGCGTCATCGCGGAGAAGACCGAGATCATTGCAGCCGATGCGACCAATGCGGTCGCTTACGAGCTCCGCGGCGAAGCCTACTACATCAAGCACGACTGGAATCGCGCCTTCGAGGATTGCGGCGCCGCGATCCGGATCGATCCGAATTTCGGGCGGGCCTATCACTGCCGCGGGCGCGCCTATTCTGCCAAAGGCGATCGCGATCACGCCATGATCGACTACAACGAGGCCATTCGCCTCGACCCAAATTATGGGGCGTCCTACACCTCGCGCGCCGAGGCGTATTTCAGCAGGGGCGATTTCGATCGCGCGATCGCCGGCTTCACCGAGGCCATGGAACGCAGCCCCAAGCAGGCTTACCGCGCGCTCGTCATGCGAGGGGAGGTGTATGCAGCGAAGGGCGACACCGATCACGCCGTCGCCGATTACAGCGAGGCGATGCAACGCAATCCGGCCGCCGCCTGGCCCTACGAGTTGCGAAGCACCGTTCGCCTCAACAAGGGCGAGATCGATGCCGCTCTGGACGACTGCGACAGCGCCGTCCGCCTCGAGCCCGGAAGGGCCGGCGGCCACTATTGCCGGGCCATGGTGTTCCTGAAGAAGGATGATGCCGACAACACGATCCGGGAGCTGGATGAAGTTACCAGGATTACGCCGTCTTTCGAGAAGGCCTATCTCGTTCGCGGCGTCGTCCTGCACAGGAAGGGCGACGACAAACGCGCCCTTGCCGATTTCGACGAAGTGATCCGATTACGGCCGGAGAATTCGGGAGCCTACAGCAGTCGCGGCGGTCTGTTTCGGGACATGGGACAGCACGATCGCGCGCTCGCCGACTACAACGAGGCGATCAGGCTCGATCCGAAAAGCCAGCTCGCCCTGGTCAACCGCGCTCTCCTCTACATGATGATGTCCGACCCAAAACATGCGCGCGCGGATTTCAACAGCGTGCTCGCGCTGCCACTGAGCGACAAATGGGCCGTGGACACGGCGCGCGAAGGACTTGGCTTTGTGAAGTGATGGCGGAGCCGCGCGCTCTCGACTCCGTCATTGCGAGGAGCTCTTGCGACGAAGCAATCCAGACTGCCTCCACGGGAAGATCCTGGGTTGCTTCGCTGCGCTCGCAGTGATGACGTGGAAACTTCATCAGCCGAATAAAAACGGGCACGCCTTCCTGCGAAGGCATGCCCGCTTGAAACTCTATTCGTGCGACGTGCGACGTGCGCGTGCTCAGTGCACGCTCACCGCTTGCAGCTCGTTGCTCCAGGCGTTGGCGATGGCGGCTTCGCGGCTGTCGGTCAGCATGATCGGCGTGCCGTCGGCGGCGTGGAGCGCGAAGAGCTTGAGGCCCGGCGCGATCTTCGGCGCTTCGGGAAACAGGCCCGGCACATCCTCGGAGCGGATCTGCTTCACATAGGCGATATGGCCTTCGCCGAGGGTTGCCAGCGTCTCCGGCGAGACGTTTTTGGCTTCGTATTCGAACGCAACGTGACCTTCACTCATGGTCTCGACTCCTTCACAGAAACTAAGCGGTCGAGTCCGCTACTCGTTCCATTATTCGTGCTCATTGATAGCGATTGTCTTAACGATCCTCTCCGGTTCCGGCCGGGCAAGATCGATCGCCAGCAATCCGTTCTTCAGATCCGCACCCAGCACCAGCATCCCCTCCGCCAGCACGAAGGTGCGCTGGAAGTGGCGCGCGGCGATGCCGCGATGGATGTATTGCCGGGTCTTGTCGTCCTGCTGCCGCCCGCGAATGACGAGCTGGTTTTCCTCAATGGTTACATCGAGTTGGTCGCGGGTGAATCCGGCGACCGCCAGCGTGATTCGCAAACGCTCCGGCTGGCCCTCCGACCGGTCGCACCTCTCGATATTGTAAGGAGGGTAACCGTCGGCGCCTTTGACGACCCGATCGAGCACGCGCTCGATCTCGTCGAAGCCCAGAAGGAACGGACTGGAAAGCGTGGGAACACGAGACATAGTTTACAAAGTCCTCTCGAAGCGACTTTGGTGCATCAGGGCCCGTACAGGCACCCCTTGATCAGCAATATGGGCATATCCGCGTGTGGGTTCAAGGACGTAGCCGGGGGCTGTGGATTGGCAGCTCACCCGCTCTGCCATGCACAAAGGCTGACTTGCCGTCATGGCGCGAAACGCCTGCGACAAGCGCGGCACGACTAATTTGCGGCGCGATTTTTCTCAACGAAAACAAACCCCCTTCTACTGTGCATGGGGTTGTTTTCGCGTTTTTTGACGACGGCCCCGTGGAACCGGTCAGGCCTCGATCCGCGTCCGTCCGTCGCCGCTGAACAGATGCAGCTTTTGGCGCATCGCTGCGACGCGGATCTTCGCGCCGATCGGCGGCGCCTCCGAGCCGGGAATGCGGACGATGACCTCGCCGGGCGGCAGCTCGCCGGGATTGGCGGCGATGCGCTGCTCGTCCTGAGCCCGCGTGCCGTAGACGAAGGTTTCGGCGCCGACGCGCTCGATCGCTTCCACGGTGAGCGGCAAGGCAACGCCGCCGGCGGGGGTCTGGTCGGTGATGACGAAGTCCTCCGGGCGAATACCGAGGATTCCGGCGTCGGTGCTGCCCAGCTGCGACTTGATCTCGTCGGCGCGAATCGACATCAGATTCATGGGCGGCGCACCGATGAAGGAGGCGACGAAGGTCGTCGCCGGCTTCTCGTAGATCGCGAGCGGATTGCCGACCTGCTCGACCTGGCCGCCATTCATCACCACGAGAATGTCGGCGAGCGTCATCGCCTCGAGCTGGTCGTGGGTGACGTAGATCGACGTGGTGTTGAGCCGGCGCTGCAATTTTCGGATCTCGACCCGCATCGCGATGCGGAGTTTTGCGTCGAGATTGGACAGCGGCTCGTCGAACAGGAACACCTTTGGCTGGCGCACGATGGCGCGACCCATGGCGACGCGCTGGCGCTGGCCGCCGGAGAGCTGGCGCGGCTTGCGCTCCAGCATCGAGGTGAGCTCGAGCACGCGCGCGGCTTCGTCGACGCGGCTCTTGACCTCGGCCTCCTTCATGCCGCGGTTGCGCAGGCCGTAGGCCATGTTGTTGAAGACGCTCATATGCGGATAGAGCGCGTAGTTCTGGAACACCATCGCGATGTCGCGATCGGCGGGCTCGATCTGGTTGACGACGCGGCCGCCGATGTCGATCTCGCCGCCGGTGACGGTCTCGAGACCGGCGACCATGCGCAGCAAGGTCGACTTGCCGCAGCCGGAGGGTCCGACCAGCACGCAGAATTGTCCGTCGCCGACATCGACGTTGACACCCTTGATGGCCTCGAAGCCGCCGGGATAGGTCTTGCGGACGTTGCGCAGGGTGACGTTAGCCATGGGATTTACTTTTCCGTCTCCACGAGTCCGCGCACGAACAATTTCTGCATCACGACGACGACGAACACCGGCGGCAGCATCGCAAGCACGGCGGTCGCCATCACGATCGGCCATTCGGTCAGCGCGTCGGTGGTGGTGATCATCTTGCGGATGCCGACCTGGATGGTCTGCATGTCGTCGCGGGTGGTGATCAGCAGCGGCCAGAGATATTGATTCCAGCCGAGGATGAAGAGGATCACGAACAGCGCCGCCATGTTGGTGCGCGACAGCGGCAGCAGCGTGTCCCAGAAGAAGCGCAAGGGGCCGGCGCCGTCGATGCGCGAGGCCTCCAGCAGCTCGTCCGGCACCGTCATGAAGAACTGGCGGAACAGCAGCGTCGCGGTGGCCGAGGCGATGAGCGGCAGCGACAGGCCCGCATAACTGTCGAGCATGTGCAGATCGGCGACGATCTTGTAGGTCGGATAGATGCGCACCTCGACCGGCAGCATCAGGGTGATGAAGATGATCCAGAAGATCGGCATCCGGAACGGGAAGCGGAAATAGACGATCGCATAGGCGGAGATGATCGAGATCGCGATCTTGCCGACCGCGATCAGCAGCGCCATCACCAGCGAGTTCAGCATCATGTTGCCGACGGGCTCGCGGGTCGATCCGCTCGTGCCGACGAAAATGGTCTGGTAGTAGACCTCGAAGAAATGACCGCCCGGCAGCAGCGACATCTGCCCGTTGGCGATCAGCGCGTTGTCCTGGGTCGAGGCGACGAACGCGATGTAGACTGGGAAGGCGACGACCGCGATCCCGATCCAGAGGATGATGTGGGCGATGTAGCGCCGGAAGCCCTCTTCCTCGACCATCAGTAGGTCACCTTGCGTTCGACGAAGCGGAACTGGATTCCGGTGAGCACGATGACCATGACCATCAGGATGACCGACTGCGCCGCCGAGCTGCCGAGATTGCCGCCGAGCAAGCCGTCGGAATAGACCTTGTAGACCAGCGTGACCGTCGACGTTCCGGGACCGCCGCGGGTCATGGTGTCGATGATGCCGAACGTGTCGAAGAAGGCGTAGACGATGTTGACCACCAGCAGGAAGAAGATGGTCGGCGACAGCAGCGGGAAGGTCACGGTCCAGAACCGCCGCATCGGACGGGCACCGTCGATCGCGGCGGCCTCGAACACGCTCTTCGGGATCGCCTGCAGGCCGGCGAGGAAGAACAGGAAATTATAGGAGATCTGCTTCCACGCGGCGGCGAGGATGATCAGCGCCGCGGCCTGGTCGCCGTCGAGCAGCGGATTCCAGTCGATGCCCATGTTGCGCAGATAGCGCGAGAGCACGCCGAGCGAGGGATGCAGCATGAAGATCCAGAGCACGCCGACCACGGGCGGCGCCACCGCATAGGGCCAGATCAGGAGCGTGCGGTAGAGCATCGAGCCACGCAGCGGCTTGTCCGCCATCACGGCGAGCAGCAGCGCGAAGGACAGCGACGAGACGGCGATCGCGAACGAGAAGAAGAACGTTCGGACGATCGCCTCGAAATAGGCGGTATCCCCGAACAGCTCGATGTAATTTTCGAACCAGACGAAGGTGGTCGACAGACCGAAGGCGTCCTGCTGCAGGAAGGACTGGATCACGGCCTGCAGGGCCGGCCAGTAGAAGAATATCAGGACAATGGCGAGCTGCGGCGCAACGAGCGCGTATGGCAACAGCTTTGATTGGAAAATGGCTTGCTTTTGCATGATGCCCCGGAGCGGCAGGCCGAGATGATCGGCCTGCCGCTGATCGCCTTACTTGACGGCGGTCTTTTCAAACTGACGCAGCATGGTATTGCCGCGCTCGACGGCTGCATCCAGCGCCTGCTTGGCGGTCTTCTTGCCGGCGAGCGCCTGCTCGATCTCTTCCGCCCAGACGTCTCGCAGCTGAACCATGTTGCCGAGGCGAAGGCCGCGGGAGTTTTCGGTCGGCTCCTTGTTGGTCAGCTCGAGCAGCGGGGTCTCGAGATAGGGCTGGTCCTTGTAGAAGCCTTCTTCCTTCGCCTTGGCGTAGGCCGCCTTGGTGATCGGCAGATAGCCCGAGGCCTTGTGGATATAGACCTGGCGATCGGTGTCCGAGAGGAAGGTCAGGAACTTCGCGACGCCCTTGTATTCCTCGGCCGACTTGCCGCCCATCACCCACAGCGAAGCGCCGCCGATGATCGAGTTCTGCGGCGCGCCCTTCACGTCGGGATAATACGGCATCGGCACCGCGGTGAAGGCGAACTTGGCCTGCGCCTTGACGTTGCCGAAGAACGCCGACGACGTCAGGTAGAGCGGGCATTCGCCCGAGGTGAAGCGGCCCTCGCCGGTGTTGGTGCGGCCGGCATAGTCGTAGGTCTTGTCCTTCTGCAGCTCGACCAGCTTCTCGAGATGCTTGACCTGGAGCGGACCATTGAACTCGAGCTTGGTGTCGAAGCCGTCGAGGCCGTTGGCCTTGCTCGACAGCGGCATGTTGTGCCAGGCGGAGAGCTGCTCGAGATTGACCCAGGTGACCCAGGAATTGGAGAACCCGCAGGTCGCATGACCGTTGTCATGGAGCTTCTTGGCGGCCTCAAACGTTTCGGGCCAGGTCTTTGGGATCGCGACATTGGCCTTCTTCAGCTCGTCGAGATTAACCCACATGACGGTCGACGACGAGTTGAAGGGGAACGAGAGCATCTCGCCCTTCGAAGTCGAGTAATAGCCGGTGATGGCGGGCAGGTAGATCTTGGGATCGAACTTCTCGCCGGCCTCAGCCATCAGCTTGTAGACGGGCTTCACAGCGCCGGTCGCGGCCATCATGGTGGCGGTGCCGACCTCGAACACCTGCATGATGTGCGGCGCGTTGCCGGCGCGGAACGCCGCGATGCCCGCGTTCATCGTGTCAGCGTAGTTGCCCTTGTAGGTCGGGATCACCTTGTAGTCGCTCTGCGCGGCATTGAAGTCGTTGGCGAGCTTGACGATGACGTCGTTGTTGGCGCCGGTCATCGCGTGCCACCACTGGATTTCGGTCGCGGCCAAGACCGGCGAGGCCGATAGTCCTACCGTGAGTGCAATAGCGGCAGCCGCTCCAAACTGTCTAAGAGCCATCAAGTAAACCTCCCTTGGCCGTTCTCTTGGGCCGTCAAAAATGATCGCTTGCGCTAGCAGCGCCATATGACGTTCACATGACTGTGTAAGCGGCCGAAACGAAAGCGGCAAGCGCTGGAAAAGGGAAGCTGTCAAATAGGCGAATGCCGCGCGCGCGGCGTCCTCCGTTCGCGGCGCACAGAGCGCCCGCACCGCAGTGCGGCATTGGACGTCATCGCGGAATGGCAGTGGAAGATCGCCGATGCCGCTGCGGGCTCGAACACCTCTCCCGTTTGCGGGAGAGGTCGCGCCGAAGGCGCGGGTGAGGGCTCTCTCCGCTTGGGGATTGTCCCGTTGCGGCGACGCCCTCTCCCCAACCCTCTCCCGCAAGCGGGCGAGGGAGCGCACCTGCGGTGAGGCTCGATCTTCGTCTTATCTCAGCGCTTGCGCTCGGGTCCGCAGACCGTGCCCTGCTCGACCATCGCGTCGATCTCGGACCTGGAGTAGCCGAACTCGCCCAACACCTCGGCTGCGTGCTGGCTGAATTTCGGCGGCAGGCGCCGCAGGCTCGGCTTGCTGCGATCGAGCCGGATCGGGGATGCCACGCCCTTGTACCAATCCTTCTCGATGATATCGCCGCGCGCGATCGTGTGCGGGTTGGTCAACGCCTGGTCGATCTTCTGCACGGGCCCTGCGGGCAGGCCCGCGGCGAGCAGGCGATTGCACAGCGGCTCGGCCTCGTGCTGGCTGAACACGGCGGCGAGCTCGGCCCGCAGTGCCTCGCGATTGGCGATGCGGTCCTTGTTG
Source organism: Bradyrhizobium sp. WSM1417 (assembly GCF_000515415.1). NCBI lineage: Bacteria > Pseudomonadati > Pseudomonadota > Alphaproteobacteria > Hyphomicrobiales > Nitrobacteraceae > Bradyrhizobium > Bradyrhizobium sp. WSM1417. The sequence continues at coordinate 860,563 of NZ_KI911783.1, read as the reverse complement.
CGCGCAAAGCGCGGATCGGTGCCGAGCTCGGGCTTGCCGATCTCCTTGGCGAGCTTGCGGAAGGTGCCGTCATTGCCGACGCCGATGAAGATGTTGTCGGTCTTGGTCGGGAAGATCGCATAGGGCACGAGGTTGGGATGCTCGTTGCCGGTGAGCGACGGCGGCTTGCCATGCATGAAATAATTCGCGGTGTGCGGATACATGATGGCGAGACCGGTCTCGTACAGCGTGGTCTCCAGGAATTGGCCTTGGCCCGAACGCTGCCGCTCCGACAGCGCCATCAGGATGCCGATCGCCGCATAGAGGCCGGTGCCGATGTCGACCAGCGGCACGCCGATGCGCATCGGTCCGCTCTCGGGCGAGCCGGTCGCCGCGATCATGCCGGTCATGGCCTGGATGATGGCGTCATAGCCGGGATTGCCGCCGCGCGGGCCGTCGGCGCCGAAGCCGCAGATCCGGCAATGCACGAGGCGTGGGAATTTCTCCCGCAACACCTCGTTGCCGATGCCCCATTTCTCCAGCGTGCCCGGCTTGAAATTCTCGATCAGGACGTCGGCGCTCTCCAGCATCTTGAGCAGCACGGTCCGGCCGCCCTCAGAGGCGAGGTCGAGGCCGATCGAGCGCTTGTTGCGGTTGATGCCGATGAAATAGGCCGCGTCCTCCTCGTGGAAGGGAGGGCCCCAGTCGCGCACCTCGTCGCCTGCGGGCGGCTCGACCTTGATCACGTCGGCGCCGTGGTCGGCGAGGATCTGGGTGCAATAGGGACCGCCGAGCACGCGCGTGAGATCGATGACGCGCAGGCCGCTCATTGCGCCCGTGGCAGCTCCAGAACTGGCGGCTTCAGTCATGCCTTCGCGTCCCCTGTGTCGATATTGATCACAGGCCTAGCGAGGTTCGTCTGAGCCGGCAATGGCCTCCTGCGTAGGGCCTCATGCAGGCCGGTTGCCGCAATACCGTGGGATGGCAAATCGAGGGAAGCGGCCGGTCCGAGGGAATTCCGGGCCGGCCGCTTCAGCTAACCGATCAGACGACCGTCAGGCGAACGTCGACATTGCCGCGCGTCGCGTTGGAATACGGGCACACCTGGTGCGCCTTCTCGACCAGCGCCTCGGCTTCCGCGCGGGCGAGGCCCGGCAGCGAGACGGCAAGGTCGATGTCGAGACCGAAGCCGCCGGCCGCGCGCGGGCCGATGCCGACGGTGGAAGTCACAGAGGCGTCGGCCGGAACCTTCGGCCCGCCCTGCGAGGACACGAACTTCATCGCGCCGATGAAGCAGGCGGCATAGCCCGCCGCAAACAGCTGCTCGGGATTGTTGCCGGCGCCGCCGCCGCCGCCGAGCTCCTTCGGCGTGGTGAGCTTGACGTCGAGCGCGCCATCGAGGGTCGCGGCATGGCCGTCGCGGCCGCCGGTGGCCTTTGCGCTGGTCTTGTAGAGGACGTTCACTGACATTCTCGTCTCCCTGTGTTGGGGTGGGTAGGATCTTTATCGCAAACAATTAGATTGCACACAATTGAAATTGCGGCGTCTCACATTTAATTGTTCGCAATTGAATGTGGCGATGGCCGGCCCCAGAATGAGAAAAGCCTCGTGAGATTCTCCATGCCCCGGAAACATTCGGCAGCGGACGCGCCGCTGCGCCTCGACAACCAGATCTGCTTCGCGGTCTATTCGGCCGCGCATGCCTTCAACCGCGTCTACAAGCCGCTGCTGGACCGGCTCGGCCTGACCTATCCGCAATATCTGGTGATGCTGGTGCTGTGGGAGCGCGACGACGTGCCGGTGAAGAGCATCGGCGAGAAGCTGCACCTGGATTCGGGCACGCTGACGCCGCTGCTCAAGCGGCTCGAGGCGGCCCATCTCGTCAAGCGCACCCGCTCGAGCGAGGACGAACGTCAGGTGCTGATCGCGTTGACCCCACAGGGCCACGCCCTGAAGGACAAGGCGCGCGCCGTGCCGCAATCGATCCTGGCGGCATCGGACTGCTCGGTCTCGGAATTGGTCGCGATGAAGGACGAGATTGTGGCGTTGCGCGATCGGTTGAATGCGGCGATCGGGGAGTAGGGGTTAGAGGTGCTTCTTCGCGAAAGCGCGACCGGACGCTGACTTCAGATACTTCTCGAATGCTACGGCTTGCTTCTCGTTGCTGAACGCAACGTAAGTCTTGAGACGCCAAGGCCCGTATTTCGAGGTGTGGGGCACCTCGCCAGCATTGTGCTTTGTCAGTCGGGCGCGCAGATCGTCGGTAATCCCGACATAGAAGTGGAGGGAATCGAGGCTTTCAAGGATGTAGACGTACTTCACAGCACACTCCCCGGTTATCGAGGGAGAGCTTACATCCGCTTCTGATCTGCTGAAGCCCGGCTTCGCCCTTCGGGCTACGCCGCGGCAGCCTTCGCTAGCTTCGCTACGATGGAGCGGAGCTGGCTTGCCGAGCCGTAGCTGGCGAAGCCAGCGAAGGCTGGTGGAGCCAGGCGGGATCGAACCGCCGACCTCTTGCATGCCATGCAAGCGCTCTCCCAGCTGAGCTATGGCCCCTTAACCGTCCGACGCGCCTTGGGCGACGCGTCGGGAAAGACCCAGAACCACAGTTCTGGAATTATCTCAAGTCTCTTCGTCACCGCCGACATCACCAATGATGTCGGTGACGTCCTCATCGCCTTCTTCGTCGTCGGCGATAAAGGTCGAATCGTCGTCGTCATCGTCCTCGATGGTCTCATCGACTTCGATGTCGTCCTCGGATTCGGGCACGACGGCCTTGACCTTGCCGGTGTTCTCCTCGGCATCGGCCTCCTCGAGCGAGACCTCCTCGACCTCCGCCGGCTCCGGCGCGGCGTCGGCGGCAGCGGCTGCGTGGCGGGCTTCGGCGCCGCGGGGTGCGCGAGCCGGCGCGATGGGCGCGATCGGCACGACTTCACCGGTATAAGGCGAGATCACCGGATTCTTGTTGAGGTCATAGAACTTTTTGCCCGTGGTCGGGCAAATACGTTTAGTTCCGAGTTCGGACTTGGCCACGGCAGAGGAATCCTGGAAATGTCTGAAAAGCGGTGCTTCACTTGGCTAGTTGGCGGCCCGCTGTCAATAGCGCATTGCGGGAGAACGACATGCCCGTGACGGCGGGGAGACCATGTGGTACCTGCCCCGCGAGTCCCGCTGGGACGTTTCGGGCCTATCCAAGGACACAAACTTGACCGATTCCGACAAGCCGACGCCGCTCCAGTCGCGCGCCAGCGGTCCCCTGACCGGGAAAGTCAGGGTGCCCGGAGACAAGTCGATCTCCCACCGTGCCCTGATCCTCGGTGCGCTCGCGGTTGGAGAGACGCGGATTTCGGGCCTCCTGGAGGGCGAGGACGTCCTTAACACCGCCAAATCCATGCAGGCACTTGGCGCCAGGGTCGAGCGCACCGGAGATTTCGCCTGGAAGGTGAACGGCGTGGGTGTCGCAGGCTTCGCGGAGCCCAAAGCGCCGCTCGATTTCGGCAACTCCGGCACCGGCTGCCGGCTCGTCATGGGCGCCGTCGCGGGCTGCCCGATCTCTGCGATTTTCGACGGCGATGCCTCGCTGCGCAGCCGGCCGATGCGCCGGATCCTGGATCCGCTGGAAAAGATGGGTGCGAAGGTCGTTTCCGGCGGCGAGGGCGGCCGTCTGCCGCTGACCGTCCAGGGGGCGGGCGATCCGCTGCCGATCACCTACAAGACGCCTGTCGCCTCGGCCCAGATCAAATCAGCCGTGCTGCTCGCGGGCCTGGCCGCGCCCGGCATCACCACGGTCATCGAGACCGAGGCCAGTCGCGACCATACCGAGCTGATGCTCAAGCATTTCGGCGCCGAGATCACCTCGGTGCAGGAAGGTCAGCACGGCCGCCGTATCACGCTCGTGGGGCAGCCTGAGCTGCATGGCGCCAACGTCATCGTGCCCGCCGATCCCTCATCGGCGGCGTTCCCCATCGTTGCTGCGCTGATCGTCGAAGGCTCCGAAATCGTCCTGTCCGACGTCATGACCAATCCGCTGCGCACCGGTCTTTTCACCACGCTGCGCGAAATGGGTGCCTCGATCGAGGAAAGCGAAGTTCGCGGCGACGCCGGCGAGCCGATGGCGAAGCTGCGCGTACGCGCCTCGAAATTGCGCGGTGTGGAAGTGCCGCCGGAGCGCGCACCGTCGATGATCGACGAATATCTGGTGCTGGCGGTAGCGGCCGCCTTTGCCGAGGGCACGACCATCATGCGCGGCCTCCAGGAGCTGCGCGTCAAGGAATCCGACCGTCTCGAAGCCACCGCCGCCATGCTCCGCGTCAATGGCGTCAAGGTCGAGGTCTCCGGCGACGATTTGATCGTCGAAGGCCGCGGCCACGTTCCCGGCGGCGGCGTTGTGGCCACCCACATGGACCATCGCATCGCGATGTCCGCGCTGGTGATGGGTTGCGCCTCCGACCAGCCCGTGACCGTCGATGACACCGCCTTCATCGCCACCAGTTTCCCGGATTTCATTCCGATGATGCGTTCGCTTGGGGCCGAGTTTTCATGATCATCGCCATCGACGGGCCCGCGGCGTCGGGCAAAGGCACGCTCGGCAAGCGTCTTGCCCACCATTACGGCTACCGTCATCTCGATACCGGCGTGATCTATCGCGCGGTGGCCTATTCCCTGATGCAGTCCGGTCATGATCTCCGGGACGAGGCGGCGGCGGTCGCTGCGGCGCTGGAACTCGATCCTGAAAAGTTCGGCAATCCCGCCCTGAAGACCCAGAAGGCCGGCGAGGGCGCCTCCATCGTCTCGGCGATCCCAAGGGTGCGCGAGGCCCTGGTCAGCTTTCAGCGGCAATTCGCCGCCGATCCGCCCGGCGCCGTGCTCGACGGTCGGGATATTGGAACCGTGATCTGCCCCCATGCCGACGTGAAGATCTTCGTCGTGGCCGACCCCAAGGTCCGCGCCCGCCGCCGGACCATGGAGGCCAAGGCGCGGGGCGAGGAGGCCGACGAGGCGGCCGTGCTCGCCGACATCATCCAGCGCGACGAACGCGACAAGAACCGGGCGATCGCGCCCTTGAAGCCGGCCGCGGATGCTTACTTGCTAGATAACTCCCAACTGGATATAGAAGGCGGCGTCCGGGCCGCCATCGACATTATCGAGGCCGTCCGAGCGGGCCGGTCGCGGGGTTAAGCCGCTGCCGTCATTGGAGGAAGCGCCCGCTCCCGCTCTTTGAGGTCGATACTCTCGGTCCCTGCTCGGGCCGACGCGATCCAGGTTCCGGACAAAAGATTTCCACGTATCGAATGCGCGGGCCTCAGCCGGCCCGCTTCCGCTGTTCCGCCCTCCAGGTCGGAGCAGCGAGCGGTCGCTCGAAGGTTCTGCGGACCTTCCGACACTGCGCGTACGGTGCGCCCAAGAACCCAACGGCCGGCACGACATCCGCAACTGGAGAACAAATGGCTTCGACTTCTGCTGATACCTATAGCCCGTCGCGCGACGATTTCGCCGCGATGCTCGACGAGTCCTTCGCAGGCGGCAACCTGCAGGAAAGCTCAGTCATCAAGGGCAAGGTTGTTGCAATCGAAAAGGACATGGCCGTCATCGACGTCGGCCTGAAGACCGAGGGCCGCGTTGCCCTGCGCGAATTTTCCGGCCCCGGCCGTGACAGCGAGCTCAAGGTCGGCGACGAGGTGGAAGTGTTCCTCGATCGGATCGAGAACGCCCTCGGCGAAGCCGTGCTGTCGCGCGACAAGGCGCGCCGCGAAGAGAGCTGGGGCAAGCTCGAGAAGGCCTTCCAGAACAACGAGAAGGTCAACGGCGTCATCTTCAACCAGGTCAAGGGCGGCTTCACCGTCGACCTCGACGGTGCCGTGGCCTTCCTGCCGCGTTCGCAGGTCGACATCCGTCCGATCCGCGACGTTGCGCCGCTGATGAACAACTCGCAGCCGTTCCAGATCCTCAAGATGGACCGTCGCCGCGGCAACATCGTCGTGTCGCGCCGCACGGTTCTCGAAGAGACTCGCGCCGAGCAGCGTCAGGAGCTGGTGCAGAATCTCGAAGAGGGTCAGGTCATCGACGGCGTGGTCAAGAACATCACCGATTACGGTGCGTTCGTTGATCTCGGCGGCATCGACGGTCTGCTGCACGTCACCGATATCGCGTGGCGCCGCGTCAACCATCCGACCGAGGTGCTCTCGATCGGCCAGACCGTGAAGGTCAAGATCATCAAGATCAACCACGAGACGCACCGCATCTCGCTGGGCATGAAGCAGCTGTTGGACGATCCGTGGCAGGGCATCGAAGCCAAGTACCCGCTGGGTGCCCGCTTCACCGGTCGCGTCACCAACATCACCGACTACGGCGCGTTCGTCGAGCTCGAGCCGGGCATCGAAGGCCTGATCCACGTCTCCGAGATGTCGTGGACCAAGAAGAACATGCACCCCGGCAAGATCGTTTCGACCTCGCAGGAAGTCGAAGTGCAGGTGCTGGAAGTCGATTCCGTCAAGCGCCGCATCTCGCTCGGCCTCAAGCAGACCATGCGCAACCCGTGGGAGGTCTTCGTCGAAGGTCACCCGACCGGTTCGACGGTCGAGGGCGAAGTCAAGAACAAGACCGAGTTCGGTCTGTTCCTGGGCCTCGAGGGCGACGTCGACGGCATGGTCCATCTCTCCGACCTCGACTGGAAGCAGCCGGGCGAGCAGGTGATCGACAACTACAAGAAGGGCGACATGGTGAAGGCCGTGGTGCTCGATGTGGACGTCGAGAAGGAGCGCATCTCGCTTGGCATCAAGCAGCTCGAAGGCGACCCCTTCGCCGAGCCGGGCGATGTCAAGAAGGGCGCGGTCGTGACCTGCGAAGTGATCGACGTGAAGGAGAGCGGCATCGAGGTGAAGATCACCGGGACTGACTTCACCACGTTCGTGAAGCGCTCGGAGCTCGCCCGTGACCGCAACGATCAGCGTGCCGAACGCTTCGCCGTCGGCGAGAAGGTCGATGCCCGCGTGATCCAGTTCGACAAGAAGGCCCGCAAGGTCCAGGTGTCGATCAAGGCGCTCGAAGTCGCCGAAGAGAAGGAAGCCATCGCGCAGTACGGCTCCTCCGATTCGGGAGCAACGCTCGGCGACATTCTCGGCACCGCGCTCAAGAACCGCGACACCAAGTAAGCGAAACGCAGGTTTCGCTGCATCAAAGCCCCGGCGCAAGCCGGGGCTTTTTTTGTTGAGCTTGGTCGTCCCGGCGAAGGCCGGGACGACAATGAGTGTGTCGCTACGCCGGGGCCCATGCCGCTGCCGGCCTTGTTTTCTTCTAATTGCGCCGCAATTGATGTATCCAGATAAGCCAATGGTCACGCTGCGACGGCACAACGCGCCTGGCCTTTCATTTGGAGATACTGAGATGTCGCTCGATTCGGACATCATCGTCGATCGCCGCAGGATCCGCCGCAAGCTGACGTTCTGGCGCGTATTGGCCGCGCTGATCGCGATCGCCGCGATCGCAGGCTTCGCGCTGGTCGCGACGCCGGGTGCGCGCGGCACGTTCGCGTCCGCCGGCTCGATCGCGCGGGTCCAGATCGACGGCCTGATCCGCAGCGATTCCGATCGCACGCAGGCGCTCGAGCGGCTGGAGAATTCGCAGGCTGCCGCCGTCATCGTTCACGTCAATTCGCCGGGCGGCACCACCGCCGGCTCCGAGCAGCTCTATGATTCGCTTGTACGGCTGAAGGCAAAGAAGCCGCTCGTCGTGGTCGTCGAAGGCCTCGCCGCCTCCGGCGGCTATATCACCGCGATCGCCAGCGATCACATCATCGCCCAGCAGAGCTCGCTGGTCGGCTCGATCGGCGTGCTGTTCCAATTCCCGAACGTCTCGGAGCTGTTGAAGACCGTCGGCGTCAAGGTCGAGGAGGTAAAATCCACGCCGCTGAAGGCCGCGCCCAACGGTTTCGAGCCGACCAGCCCCGAGGCACGGGCGGCGCTCGATGCGCTGGTGAAGGATTCCTATGCCTGGTTCAAGGGATTGGTGAAGGAACGGCGTGGCATGGATGACACGCAGCTCGAGAAAGTGGTTGATGGCCGTGTCTTCACCGGACGCCAGGCCATCGATCTCAAGCTGATCGATCAGATCGGCGACGAGAAGACCGCGGTGACCTGGCTGGTCGAGCAGAAGGGCGTCAAGAAGGGGCTCTCCGTGCGCGATTACAAGCTGCAGCCGCGCTTCAGCGATCTGCCGTTCCTCAAGACGGCGGCCGCAGTGACGCTGGAAGCACTGGGTTTAGGCTCGATTGCGCATCAAATCGGACAAACCGGCGTCGCACAGGCGGTCGATCGGCTCGGAATGGATGGAATGCTCGCCTTGTGGCAGCCGGCGGCGTCGAACTGACCGGAACCGGGCGAACTCCAGAGGGTTTTCCCGTTCGGCGCGTGCAGGGCCAGCCCGCTTTTTCGGCATTTGTCACGTATTTTCACGACGCTCAACCTTCATTTAGCGTCTTGACAGATCACGGTATTTTCACGGAAATGGTCGTCCGCACGCTCCCGGGTCCTATCTCTCGATGATCAAATCCGAACTTGTTCAGCGTATCGCCGAGCACAACCCGCATCTGTACCAGCGGGATGTCGAGAACATTGTGAATGCGATTCTCGAAGAGATCGTAGCGGCTCTCGCGCGCGGTGATCGCGTCGAGTTGCGCGGCTTCGGTGCCTTCTCGGTCAAGCATCGCCCTGCACGCGCAGGGCGCAATCCGCGCACCGGCGCCCATGTGCCTGTCGATCAGAAGAGCGTTCCGTTCTTCAAGACCGGCAAGGAAATGCGCGAACGGCTGAATCGCGACCATCCGGATCCAGGCGCGCCAGACTGAGGTCCACCTCAGGGTTTCCTGCGGTCGCGAGCGATGCGGCCGCACCTTGATTCAAGGCGAGCGAGCCGAGATGCGAAAATTCCTGACCGCGCTGGTCGTAATTCCGCTGGGCCTGATCCTGATGGTCTTTGCCGTCGCCAACCGGCATTTCGTCACGGTCTCGTTCGATCCCTTCGTTGCCAACGAACCGTCATTCTCGGTCACGCTGCCGCTGTTCCTGCTCCTGATCGTGGTGGCTGCGCTCGGGGTCCTCGTCGGCGGGTGTGCCGTCTGGTTCGGGCAGCGGCACTGGCGGCGTGCGGCGCGCCGGCATGACGCGGATGCCCGGGCCGCGCGAAGCGAGCTGGCCGATCTGCGGGCCCAGGCGGCCGCAGCAAGGCCTGAGTCCCAGCGCCTCCCCGTTCCCTCCGGGATGGGGCTTTACGGGCCCGTCGGGCGAGACAAGCAGCGCGCGACGTTGTAGAAGCGGCCGCAACCGAAAAGCCCGTTTTCCGGCCGCGGACCTGCGGCCTCCATTTGCTTTGAGCCCATATCCGTCGAGAACATGTCCTTGCTCGTCAAAATCTGCGGCCTGTCCACGCCCGAGACGCTCGAAACGGCGCTCGAGGCGGGTGCCGACATGGTGGGCTTTGTGTTCTTTCCGCCGTCGCCGCGGCATTTGTCGCTGGAAGCCGGCCGGGAGCTCGGCCGCCAGGTGAAGCGGCGCGCGCTCAAGGTCGCCCTCACGGTCGATGCCGACGACGCCACGCTCGACAACATCGTGGACGCGCTGTCGCCGGACATTTTTCAGCTTCATGGCACGGAAAGCGTGGCCCGGCTGCGCGACATCAGGCAACGGTTCGATCGCCCGGTGATGAAGGTCGTGCCAGTCGCAACGTCAGCCGATCTCGCCGTGCTGCCCGGCTACGCAGAGGTGGCCGAACGCATCCTGTTCGACGCGCGCGCACCGAAGGACGCGACTCGGCCGGGCGGCCTCGGTGCACCGTTCGATTGGCATTTGCTCGGAAACCTGGAGCTTGCGTTACCGTATATGGTCTCGGGCGGCCTCGGCGCCGGCAACGTCGCCGAAGCCGTTCGCGTCACCCGGGCCGGTGGTGTCGACGTCTCCTCCGGTGTCGAGAGCGCCCCGGGCGTGAAAGACCCCGAGATGATCAAGGCCTTCATTCGCGCCGCGCGCGCAAGCCAAGATGCAAGTCAAGAGTTGAGCGTCCGATGAATGTTGTAAAACCCAATTCCTATCGCAGCGGCCCCGACGAGCGCGGCCATTTCGGCATTTTCGGCGGACGCTTCGTTGCCGAAACCCTGATGCCGCTGATCCTCGATCTGGAGAAAGCCTACACCGAGGCCAAGGCCGACCCGGCCTTCCAGACCGAGATGAACGGCTATCTCAAGAATTATGTCGGCCGGCCCTCGCCGCTTTATTTCGCCGAGCGTCTGACCGAACATCTCGGCGGCGCCAAAATCTATCTCAAGCGCGAAGAGCTCAACCACACCGGTTCGCACAAGGTGAACAACGTGCTCGGCCAGATCATGCTGGCGCGGCGCATGGGCAAGAAGCGTATCATCGCCGAGACCGGCGCCGGCCAGCACGGTGTTGCCACCGCGACTCTGTGCGCGCGCTTCGGCCTGGAATGCATCGTCTACATGGGCGCCGTCGACGTCGAGCGGCAGCAGCCCAACGTCATCCGGATGGAGATGCTGGGCGCAACGGTCATTCCAGTGCAGTCGGGCACGCGCACGCTGAAGGATGCCATGAACGAGGCGCTGCGCGACTGGGTCACCAACGTGCACAACACCTTCTACTGCATCGGCACGGTCGCAGGTCCCCATCCCTATCCGACGCTGGTGCGCGACTTCCAGTCGATCATCGGCAACGAGACCAAGGCGCAGATGCAGGAGATCGAAGGCCGCCTGCCGGACTCGCTGGTCGCCTGCATCGGCGGCGGCTCCAACGCGATGGGCCTGTTTCATCCGTTCCTCGACGATTCCACCGTCGAGATCTTCGGCGTCGAAGCGGCGGGCCACGGGCTGACGCAACTGCATGCGGCATCGATCGCAGGCGGCCGTCCCGGCGTGCTGCACGGCAATCGCACCTATCTCCTGATGGATGCCGACGGCCAGATCCAGGACGCGCATTCGATCTCGGCGGGCCTCGATTATCCCGGCATCGGCCCCGAGCATTCCTGGCTGCACGAGATCGGCCGCGTGAACTATCTTTCCGCGACCGACGACGAGGCCCTCGCAGCGTTCCAGTTGCTGTCAAAGCTGGAAGGTATCATCCCCGCGCTCGAGCCGGCGCATGCCATCGCCAAGGTGATGGAGCTCGCGCCGAAGCGGACCAAAGATCACCTGATGGTCGTCAACCTCTCCGGCCGCGGCGACAAGGACGTCCCGCAGGTCGGCGACATCCTGAGGGGCAAGAGCAAGTGACCACGCGTATCGACACCCGTTTCGCCGAGCTGAAGAAAGCCGGCCGCTCGGCCTTCGTCACCTTCCTGATGGCCGGAGATCCCGATCCGGCCACCTCGCTCGAGATCATCAAGGCGCTGCCGAAAGCGGGCGCCGATGTGATCGAGCTCGGCATGCCCTTCACCGACCCGATGGCCGACGGTCCGTCGATCCAGGCGGCAGGCCTGCGCGCGCTCAAGGCCGGCATGACGCTGAAGAAGACGCTCGATCTCGTGCGCGGCTTCCGCAAGGACGACAATGCCACGCCGATCGTGCTGATGGGCTACTACAACCCAATCTACATTTATGGCGTCGACAAATTCTTAGGTGATGCGAAGAGCGCCGGCATCGACGGCCTCATCATCGTCGACCTGCCGCCGGAGGAGGACGACGAGCTCTGCCTGCCCGCGATGAAGGCCGGCCTCAATTTCATCCGCCTGGCGACGCCGACCACCGACGACAAGCGGCTGCCCGCAGTGCTCGCCAACACCTCGGGCTTCGTCTACTACGTCTCTATCACAGGCATCACCGGCGCTGCGGCCGCGGACTCCACGGCCGTCGGCGAGGCAGTTGCCCGCATCAAGCGGCATACAAAACTGCCGGTCTGCGTCGGCTTTGGCATCCGTACACCGGAGACCGCCCGCGCGATTGCCTCGCATGCCAATGGCGCCGTGGTCGGCACCGCGCTGGTCGATGCCCTCAAGAACAGCCTCGATGCGGACGGGCACGCCACCGGCAAAACCGTCAACGCCGTCGCCGAGCTGACGGCGGCCCTGGCCCAGGGCGTCAAAGGCGCGCAACAGGCGGCGGAATAGGCCTTAATTCCGCTGCCAAGTCCGACGAGCAAGTCCGACGAGCAAGGCGGACGAGCAAGGCGGACGATACGGCGGCTTGCCGGGCCGGGGTCCGGCCGCCATATATCCCTTCAGGTGGTCCCCAGGCGGGATCGCACATCGGAGCAAACCATGAACTGGCTTACCAATGTGGTCCGGCCGAAGATCCGCAACATGCTGCGGCGGGAGACGCCGGAGAATCTCTGGATCAAGTGCCCGGATTCCGGACAGCTCGTGTTCTACAAGGACGTCGAGGCCAACCAGTTCGTCATCCCCGGCTCGAACTATCATATGCGCATGAACGCGGTGGCGCGTCTGAAGTCGATTTTCGACAACGAGACCTGGTACGACGTCGCGCTGCCCGACGTCACGCCCGATCCGCTCAAGTTCCGTGACGAGAAGAAATACGTCGACCGCATCAAGGATGCCCGCGCGCGAACCAACCTCAACGACGCGATCAACGTCGGCTACGGCAAGCTCGAAGGTGCCGCCGTGGTCGTCGCCGTGCAGGATTTCGACTTCATGGGCGGCTCGCTCGGCATGGCCGCGGGCGAAGCTATCGTGCGCGGGCTTGAACTCGCGGTCGAGAAGAAGTCGCCCTTCATCGTATTCGCCGCCTCAGGCGGCGCGCGCATGCAGGAAGGCATCCTGTCGTTGATGCAGATGCCGCGCACCACGGTGGCGGTGCAGATGCTGCGTGAAGCGAAACAGCCCTACATCGTCGTGCTGACCAACCCGACCACCGGCGGCGTCACCGCGTCCTATGCGATGCTCGGTGACGTGCAGATTGCCGAACCGGGCGCGCTGATCGGTTTTGCCGGCGCGCGCGTGATCGAGCAGACCATTCGCGAAAAACTCCCCGAAGGTTTTCAGCGCGCCGAATATCTCAAGGAGCACGGCATGGTCGACATGGTCGTGCATCGCCACGAATTGCGCCCGACCCTGGCGCGGCTCTGCCGGCTGTTGACCAGGGCACCGGCGCTGGAGAGCGCATCGAAACCGGTGCAGCCGGTCGTGAGCCCGGCACAGATCGTATCGGCTCCCGAAACGGCGCCGGCCGCGCCGCACGCGTGAACGCTTCCTCTGACCGCGCAAAGCCGCCGCTCGGCGAATTGATCGGGCGGCTGTCGGCCCTGCATCAGAAACGCATCGATCTCGGGCTGGAGCGGATGCACCGCCTGCTCGACCGGCTCGGTCATCCCGAGCGCAAGCTGCCGCCGGTGATCCACATCGCCGGTACCAACGGCAAGGGCTCGACGCTCGCTTATCTGCGCGCGACGCTGGAGGCCGCCGGCCTGCGCGTCCACGCCTACACGTCGCCCTATCTCGTTCGCATCAATGAATGTTTCCGGCTCGGCCGCGTCGGGGGCGGTGTGCTGGTCGGTGACGACGAGTTGCGCGCGGCTCTGGAAGAGGTCGAGCGTGTCAATGCCGGCGAGCCGGCCACACTGTTCGAGCTCAAGACGGCGGCTGCATTTCATCTGTTCGCGCAGAACCCCGCCGATGTGGTTCTGCTGGAGGTCGGCCTCGGTGGCCGACTTGATTCAACCAACGTCATCGATGCGCCGGCGGCCTGCGTGATCACGCCTGTCAGCATGGACCACATGGATTTCCTCGGCGACACCTTGACGTCGATCGCCGGCGAGAAGGCTGCGATCATCAAGCGCGGCGTGCCCGTGGTTTGCGCCGAGCAGTCGGCTGAGGCGATGGCTGTGATCGAGGCGGAGGCGAAGCGGATGCGCGCGCCGTTGTTTGCCGCGGGCGAGAGCTGGCATGTCAATGTCGAGCACGGGCGGCTGGTCTATTCCGATGAGCGCGGCTTGATGGATCTCACCGCGCCGCGCCTGTTCGGCCGCCACCAGTTCGACAATGCCGGCCTTGCGATCGCGACGCTGCGGGCCACCAACGCCTTCAAGATCGACCAGGCGGCGTTCGAGGCCGGGATCGTCGGTGCGGAATGGCCGGCGCGGATGCAGCGCATTGCGTCTGGAGAGCTGCTCGCTTGGGGGCCGCTGGGATCGGAGATCTGGCTCGACGGCGGCCATAATGCGGAAGGCGGCCGCGTTGCGGCGGCCGCGCTTGGCGATCTCGAAGAGCGGGTGTCGCGGCCGCTGGTCGTCATCGCGGGCATGATGGCCAACAAGGACGCGCAGGGTTTTCTCGCCAATTTCGCCGGTCTGACCCGCCACATCATCGCGGTGCCGATTCCCGACACCGACAATGCCATGCCGGTCGACCGGCTCACGGATGCCGCCCGCAGCCTCGGCATGCGCGTCGAGCCCGCGCCCGGCGTCGAGGCCGCACTGCGCGCCTTGGCGAAGCTCGCCTACGAAGTGCCGCCGCGCATCCTGATCACCGGCTCGCTCTATCTCGCCGGCCACGTGCTCGCCATCAACGGCACGCCTCCTGTATGATTCCTCTTGTCCCGGACGCGGTGCAGCGTGCAACGCTGCTCCGCAGAGCCGGGGCACGATAGAGTGAGAAATGCCGATGCGTTTTGCAGCGATTGCCGACGTCCACGGAAATTACCTCGCGCTGGAAGCTGTGCTCGCCGACATCCGCGCGCAAGGCGTCTCCGAGATCGTCAATCTCGGCGACATGCTGAGCGGCCCGCTCGATGCGCGCCGCACCATCGAGATCCTGATGCAGCTCGATGCCGTGCACGTGCTCGGCAACCACGATCGCTATCTGCTCGACCGTCCTCCGGAGAAGATGGGCTCGTGGGATCGTCCGGCCCATGCAGCACTCGATGCCGCGCAACTCGACTGGCTGCGCGCGCAGCCGATGACGCGCGTGTTTCGCGAGCAGGTTTTCATGTGTCATGCGACGCCCTACAATGACGAAGTCTATTGGCTCGATATCGTGCATCCCGACGGCGCGGTGGCGCTGTCGCCGCTCGATCGCATCGAGCAGTTTGCGCAAGGCATTGCGCAATCGCTGATCCTGTGCGCCCACACCCATCTCGCCCGTGCCGTGCGACTTCGCGACGGGAGGCTGATCGTCAATCCCGGCAGCGTCGGCGGCCCCGGCTTTCGTGACAAGCATCCGTTCCCGCATGTCGTCGAGGCCGGTACGCCGCACGCGCGCTATGCGATCCTCGAGCTCACCGATGGTGCCTGGCAGATCACGTTCCGCCATGTCGTCTACGATCACGAGGCGATGGCCGCGCTCGCTCGCCGCAACGGTCAGCCGGAGTTGGCGAACGCGCTGGCGACGGGATGGATCGGATAGTTATCGCTCCATCGGCGCTACCGGTTACATCTGTTTCAACAGCTTCATCGGGTCCACCACTTTCTGCTTCAGCTGCTCGAAGCTGCATTGCCGCGGTGCCTTGTCGGGGCGCCAGCGCAGGATCGAGGTGCCGTGGCGAAAACGCTCGCCGCTGAAATGGTCGTAACAGACCTCGATCACGAGCTTCGGCTCGAGCGGACACCACTTCGCCGACCGCTCGGTGGACCAGCGGCTTGGCCCGCCCGGCGCGTTGCCGGTGAAGCCGGGCTCGCCGATCAACGCCTCCAGCCGATCGGTCAGGTCGGGCTTTTCCGCCGCCTTGATCGCCGAGGTGAAACCGACATGGTGCAGGAGACCTTCATCATCATAGAGTCCGAGCAGCAGCGACCCCACCACCTTGCGGCCGGCGAGCTTGTTGGTCGCATAGCGGAAGCCGCCGACCACGCAATCGGCGCTGCGGAATTTCTTGATCTTCTGCATGCCGTCGCGATTTCCCGCCTGGTAGCGCAGGTCGATGCGCTTGGCGATGACGCCATCCGAGCCGCCGCCGGATTGCGCCAGCCATTTTTTCGCAATGGCGTAGCTCGTCGTCGCCGGTGAGAGGCGGAAGAGACTGCTTTTCAGATTGGCCTTGGCAAACGCTTCCAGCGCCGGTCGCCGTTCGCTCAACGGCTGCTCGGCAAGTTGTTTCTCCCCGGCCGTCGCGAGCAGATCGAACGCGAGGTAGAGCGCCGGCGTTTGCTCCGAGAGCTTGTTCACGCGGCTCGCCGCAGGGTGAATGCGTTGCAGCAGCGCGTCGAAGGAAAACCCCTTGCCGTGTGGCACGACGATCTCGCCGTCGAGCGTGAAGCGATCCGCCTTCAGCTTCAGCGCCGCGGCGACAATCTCGGGGAAATAGCGCGCGAGGTCTTCGCCGGATTTCGAGCGCAGATCAATGCCGCCGCCGTTGCGCGACAGCAGACAGCGGAAGCCATCCCATTTCGGCTCGTATTGCCACTCCTTGCCGCGCGGGATTACGTCGACCGAGCGCGCCTCCATCGCCATGAGGGACGTCGATTTTCGCGCGCGTCTTGCGGGGGGAGGCACAGGCAGGGACTCGTCTTACGCTGGAACTGTCCCATCAACGCAAAACGGCCGACTTTCGCCGGCCGCTTCCAAAAATATTATTGTGCGAGGCGGATCAGACTGCGGAGGTGATCCACTGCTGCAGCTTCGCCTTCGGCGCTGCGCCGACCTGGCGGGATGCCATCTCGCCACCCTTGAAGATCATCAGGGTCGGGATCGACATCACGCCATATTTCGACGCGGTCTTCGGGCTCTCGTCGACGTTGAGCTTCACGATCTTGACCTTGTCGCCCATCGCGCCGGCGATCTCGTCGAGCGCGGGTGCGATCATGCGGCAGGGGCCGCACCACTCGGCCCAGAAATCGACGACCACGGGGCCGTTTGCCTTGAGCACTTCGGCTTCGAAATCGGTGTCAGAAACCTTACCAACGGCCATCGGAGTACCTCGTACCTGAGAGAAGGGCGCGACGGGAATCGCGCCCGAGATCATGGCGTCAACCTATGAATGGCTCCTTGCCGGGTCAAGGACGCTCACACCGAGATGAAGAGATGCCAGCGCCGCGTCCAGCGCGGGAGCCGAAATCTCCATATATTCAAGGGCCTCGGTCCAGAGCAGGACGGCGCGGACAGGCTTTTGGGGATAAAGCCGCGATAGCACCGCCCGGTACAGCGCCAGCTGCCGGACATAGGCGGCGGGCGCCGCGGCGGCGCTCTTGGGAGCCGCCTGATTGGTCTTGAAATCGACGATCAGGACCTCATCCGGCCGAACCACCAGC
Source organism: Bradyrhizobium sp. WSM1417 (assembly GCF_000515415.1). Lineage (NCBI taxonomy): Bacteria > Pseudomonadati > Pseudomonadota > Alphaproteobacteria > Hyphomicrobiales > Nitrobacteraceae > Bradyrhizobium > Bradyrhizobium sp. WSM1417. Next base: position 843,389 of record NZ_KI911783.1, on the reverse strand, counting down.
CGGTCGATCTGGCCGGACACCAGTGCAGTGGCGTGGCCCGGCCGCTCCAGCCGGCCGACGATCGCGACCTCCGCCCGGCTGCCGGCGGCAAACACCGGCGCAAACCGCGGCTCGGCGATCAAGGCGAGCACCTTGTCGGCCAGCGCGGCGCGGTCAGCCTCCGCCCAGTCCGCGGCATTGCGCGCCATGAAGCCGAGCGCGGCCTCGCGCCGGCGCTCAATGGCGATGTCGGGGAGCGATTGCAGCAGCCGGTGCACCAGCGTGCCGCGTTGCAGCGCCAGCGCGCGGGACTGCACTGATTCGCCCGACAGCACGGCGCGGCCTTCCCCGGACGCCTGGCCGGAGGGGCGCACCGGATCGTCGTCGATGGTCTCGCGCGGTGCCGGCGTCCGCAGCCAGTCCGGGAGCGCGGTCGTCTGGTCCAACGAGGTCGCAGGCGTGCCCAGCGCCACGACATCCTCCGGTCGGGAGAAGCGCGTCACCTTTCCGAGCGGCGTCTCGATTGTCTCTTTCGCCAGGCCCGAGCCGGCGAGGCCGGTGTCGACCAGATCGTACCAGCTCAGCTTGCGGACCGTCTTCATGTTGCCGGGCATGCAGCCGCCGATGATGAGCCGGTCGGCGGCGCGCGTCATCGCGACGTAGAGCAGGCGGCGATATTCGTCCTCGGTCTCCTCGAGCATCGCCTTGCGGGCGTCGGCGACGGGCTTGGGATCATCCGCCTTGCGTCCGGCCCAGACCACCACCTCGCCGCCATTGCCGCGCGGGACATGGATCAGCCGCAGCCGCTGCGAATCCGCAGGCGACGATGTGGTGTCGACCATGAACACGACCGAGGCTTCCAGGCCCTTGGCGCCGTGCACGGTCATCACCCGCACTTCATCGCGCGAGATCTCCATGTCGCGCTTCACCTCGGTATCGGCCGAGCGCAGCCAGGCCATGAAACCCTGCAGCGAGGCCGGCGCCTTGCGCTCGTAGTTCAGCGCCAGCTCCAGGAACTCGTCGAGCGCGTCATTGGCCTCATGACCGAGCCGGCGCAGCATGCGCGCACGGCCGCCGTCGCCCCCGAGCAGCCAGGCGTAAAAGGCGAACGGCGTTTCCTCGCGGGCTCGGATTTCGCAGGCTTCGAAGCGTCGCAAGGCCGCAGCGAATGTCTCGCTTGTCGGGGCATGTTCGCCCAGCGCGCGACGCAGCGATCCCTTGCGGTCATGGGCCAGCTGGAACAAATCGTCGTCATCGAACCCGAACAGCGGGCTCTTCAGCGCCACCGCGAGCGCGAGATCGTCTTGCGGCAGCAGCAGCGCGTCGGCAAGATTCATCAGGTCGATGATGCCGATGTGCTCGGTGAGCTTGAGCCGGTCGGCGCCGGCGACCGGAACGTTGGCGTGCTTCAGCGCCTGGATCACCGCGTCGAACGCATTGCCGCGCCGGCGCACCAGGATCAGCATGTCGCCATAGCGCAGCGGACGCCGCTCGCCTTTGTGCCCGGTCAGCGTGCCGCTCTCGACCAGCCGCTTGATCTCGGTCTGGATCCGGCGCGCGAGCTTCACCTCGGGGCTGGTGGCGGCGACGCCGTCGAATGGCGCGCGCCAGCCCTCGATCTCCTGCCTGTCGTCGGCCTCCGCAAGGTCCCACAGCTCGATCACGCTGGGGCCGGCATCGCCGAGAGCATTGTGCAGGGGATGACCGGTCTCGACCGAATGGATGCTCTTGTAGATCGAGGGCTCGCGGAAGACGTGGTCGACCGAATGCAGGATCGCCGCGCCGGAGCGGAACGAATAGGTGAAGGCGACCGGATCGAATTTCAGTCCGGCCGCCGTGAACTTGCGGTGCAGTTCGCGCCGGCGCGCGTCGAATTCCCGGGGCTGAGCACCCTGAAACGAGAAGATCGACTGCTTCTCGTCGCCGACAGCGAAGACGGTGCGGTTGAGGCCCTCGCGCGCGCCTTCGCCGGCGGTAAATTCCGAGATGATGTGCGCGACGATGTCCCATTGCCGCGGACTGGTGTCCTGGGCTTCGTCGATCAGAACGTGATCGACGCCGCGGTCGAGCTTGTAATGCACCCAGCCGGAGGAAACGCGGTCGAGCATCGCCAGCGTCTTGTCGATGAGATCGTCATAGTCAAGCAGACCGCGCTCCTGCTTCTCGCGGCGGTAGTTTGCGGCAGCCGCGGTCGCGATATGCAGCAGGGCCGCGGTGCGGTCGCGCATGGTCACCGCACGGCGCGTCTCGACCAACCCACTGACGCGCTGCGCTTCGTTCTCGAACAGGCGGGCGACGGACGGGTTGTGATCGCAAAACTTCTTGGTCAGTACCGCCTTGCGCGGCAGCTTTTCGTCGGTCAGGAAAACGCTGAGATAGGCATCGACCTGCGCGGCGCCGGAAAAGATTTTTGCCTCGCGAAGCCGGCAGGCCTGGTCGTTGTCGGACTTGCTGCCGTCCTCCAGTGCAAAAGCGATGTCATCCCAGCGCGATCGCGGCAGCAACGGACCGTCGACAATCTCCGTCTCGACGTCTTCGATGCGATCGCTCGCGTCCACCCCCAGCGCGGCCGCCATCTGCGCGGCAGCCAGCTCCGCGCTGCCGGCCTCGTCGGTCCAGGCCATGAAATGATCGCGGCTCAGGCAGGCCTCGCGCACCACTTCCTTGAAGGTGACATCGGCGGCGCTCGCCATCGCGGTCAGCAGCGCGCGGCCGGTGACGCTATCAGGGTCGCGCGCGGCGTCCAGCAGCACCTTCAGATTGGCGCGTTCCATCATGTCGGTCTGGTCGCGCTCGTCGATCACGGCAAAGCGCGCGGGGACATTGGCCTCGAACGGAAACTGCTGAAGCAGGCGAGTGCACAGCGCGTGGATGGTCTGCACCTTCAGCCCGCCCGGCGTCTCCAGCGCACAGGCGAACAGCTTCCGGGCGTCGCGCCGCAATTTTGCAGTGGGGTGCGGGATGCCGACCGCGCGGATCGCCGCATCGAGTGCGGTGTCGTCGAGTGTCACCCAATGCCCGAGCGTGGTGAAGACGCGCTCGGCCATGTTGGCGGCGGCCGCCTTGGTGAAAGTGATGCAGAGGATCTTTTCCGGCGGCACGCCCGCAAGCAGCAGGCGGATCACCCGCTGCACCAGGACATGCGTCTTGCCCGATCCGGCATTGGCCGACACGAAGGCCGATGCGGTCGGGTCCGATGCGCGCGCTTGCCTGGCGCGCACCTCATCCGGGATGGGGCGCGGTGCCTTCACCATTCCTCGATCCCCAATCCGCCGGCCGCGGACCATTCCTTGATCCGGGCGAGATCGTCATAGGCGCCGTAGCGGTTGGTCCACATCGGCAGGTTCAACGAGGTATAGGGCTGGTTCTCGTCCTCGAAGGCGCGAATCAGCGCCTCGAGCTTGGCCCTGGCCTCGGCAGCCGCGGTGTCCGGCGGCTGCGGCTCGTCGCCTTGCCTATATTTGAGCTCGAGAATGCGTTCTTCGCCCGGCGGATTGTTGCCGCTCAGGCGAACATAGACGAGCTGGCTCACGGACGCGCCGGCGTCGATGTCGGGAAAACCGCCCTCGCGCAGGATCGCGGCTTCCAGCGTGAGCTGCGGTGACAGGCCCATGCGGACCTGCTTGCCGGTCGGTGGCTGGCCGGTCTTGTAGTCGAGGATGACGTAGCCGCCGCCCCGGCGCCGCTCGATGCGGTCGGCGCGGGCTGAAAGACGGAAGCTGCGCCCATGATCGAGCGGGATCGAAATCTCGCCGCGAGTTTCCGCGGCGATCGCCTCGATCGCGTCGCGCCGCGCCGTCTCCCATTCGCCGAACCAGCGCGCGATGCGCTGGAAGCGCGGCCACCACAGCGCCCGCGCCTCAGGCCGCTCCATCAGCGGTGCAAAGTATTTTTCGCCGATCGCGCGCAGCACGCGCGCGGGATCGTCGGGCAGATTGGTGGCGTAGCGTTCCGTGAACTCGCCGAGTGCATCATGGATCGCCGAGCCGCGGTCGGCGGCCGACAGCGGCATGTCGACGGGATCGAGTGCGTCGAGCCGCAAAATGTGTTTGGCGTAGATCGTATAGGGATCGCGCAGCCAGTCCTCGATCCCAGTCACGGACATCCTGAGCGGCCGGGTCGCGCGTGGCGGTCGCGGCTCGGGCTGCTTGATCGGTCTCACCTCGTCGGGCTGGTCCAGCGCGGCTGCGAACTGCACGTATTTTTCGCCCGCGCGAATCGCGGCCTTCCAGTGCGCATCGCCCGCGACCGCCTCCAACCGGTGCAGGAAGCGCGAGGCGACCGCCGGGGCACCGCCAGCCTTTGCGGAGTGGGTGAGGATGACCTCGTCGCCGCCGAGCAATTGCGCAAAATCGTGCGCAGAGAGGCCGATACGGCGTTCCGGCAGATCGAGGCCCAGCTGGTGCCGCATCGGCCGGCTCAACCACGGATCGATACGCGGCGCTGGTGGCCAGACCCCCTCGATCAGCCCACCGACGATGATTCGGTCGGCCTGCATCAGGCGCGATTCCAGCGGGCCGTAAATCTGCAGGCGAGCGCCCGGCCTGTCCCGCCGTCGCACCGCGCGATCACTGAACGCGGTCTGGAACACGTCTGCGTAGTCGGGCAGCGTGACCATCAGTCCGCTGGTGGTGCCGCCGCGCAGGAGATCGTCGAAGGCGCTCGCGAGCGCGAGGCCTTCGCGCTCCTCGAACGCCAGCGGGACGCCCTGCTCGTCGCGCGACAGCTCGATCAGGATTTCGCGATGCCGATGCGCGAGCTCGGCGAAGTCATACGGTTTTGATGATGCAAGACTCTCGATCGGCGCCAAGGCTTTTCGCAGGCCGTCGATCAGCGCCTCGATGCGATCGAGGTCTTCCGCGTTGAGACGTGCACGCGGCTCGGCCTTATGTAGCGCGGAGACCTCGCTGCGCCACAGCTTTGCCAGCTCCTCGCGGAAGCGATTGAATTCGCGCAACAGGCCGGCGGTGCCTGCAGGCGGGCGCGTGCCGCGCAACAAAGCGAGCTCCAGGTCTTCGATCGCCGCCCTCCATGCGCCAGGCACCCGGCCGAGCCGGCACAGCGGATGCTTCAGCATCGCCAGCAGCGTCGCCGGCTCCAGTCCTTTGGTCGCCGCCTCCGCTGTCAGTCGCGCAAAGACGCCGGCGGACGTTTCCATCAAGACGTCGCCGCCGGAATCATCGAATGCGAGATCCCATCGGCTCAGCGCGGCCATCACGCGCCGCGCCAGCGCGCGATCGGGCGTAACCAACGCTGCCGACTTGTCGAGATGCCTCGCCTCGCGCATCGCGATGGCGATCGCGAGCGCTTCCATTTCAGGGTTGGGAGCTTCGACCACCGCGAGGTTCTTCATGCCGCCGGTGATCTTTAAGGCCACATCCGGCTGCTTCAGCCGGTCGTGCCAGATCTCGGTCTTGGCCGAGGGCCGCATCGATTCCGACGCCAGCAGATCACGACCGCCTTCCGCCGGTGGCTGGAGACTATCGACGTCACTGCGCTTGATGCCAAAACGATCCAGCAGCGCGTGCATGGCGTATTGCGGATGGTTCGAGACCGGATGCTCCGCGAACTTGCCGAGCGAGTCGCGTACGCCGCCGATGCTGCGCCAGGCATCATCGTCGAGATCGGTGTCGAGGCCGGGCAGCACCACGGCACCATGCGGCAGCGAGGCGACTGCGTGGAGAAATCTTGCCGTGGCCGGCATCGAGCCGGTCGAACCGGCCGCGATCACGGGGCCATGGGGATGCGCGGTCAGCCGCCTGGCTTCGGCATCGATCAGGAGGTCGCGGCGGGCAGCGGGCTCGATGCGTTTGATTTCGGCGAGATGACCGGGCCAGGCGATGCGCGCGATGCGCAAGAATTCAAGCGAGTGCTGCCAATACCGATCGAGCATATCGGGCACGAGGCCGTCGAGCGCGCTCCAGTCGACGCCGCGCGTGACCATGTCGTCGATCAGCCGCGCGAGATCTGACGCCAGTGCCAGCGTCGAGGCGGGGCCGCCGACGACCAGCGGAGACAGCACCGGGCCCTTGGCCCAGGCCGCGACGAGCTGCGCCAGTGTCAGCCGCCGTTCGAGCTCGCCGAGCCGCGGCGGAATATCGAGCGGCGTTGCGCCGGAAAACTGTTCGCCTTCATCGGCGAAAGCGAGCTCATCCTCGTCGATATCGCCGAGCGCGACGATGCGCGGCAGCACGACGGCGTCCGCCTTCATCTCGTCGAGGAAGATCTCGCGGACAACGCGCATGGCGCGCCGTGTCGGCAGATACAGGGTGGCATCCGCCAGCCGTGCCGGCTCCTTGCGCGCCTCAAAGCCGTCGACCAGCCGGCCGTCGAGCAGGCTTGAGACGACGGTGCGCAGGAACGGAACTGAGATGGGAACGCTGAAAACGCGCATGAGCTGCCTGATTCGGGAATCAGGCGCCAATATAGGGAGGCGGAGTCAAATGGATATGGGTGGAGGGAGATAGTCCCCGCTGTTCGCTGCACCTGGACCGGTGTCATCATCCGCGAAGGCGGATGATCCAGTATTCCAGAGACGGTGGAGATTCAGCCGAGAAGGCGCGGCGTACTGGATGCCCCGCCTTCGCGGGGCATGACGGTGCGGCCCTACGCCACGCTCTCCAGAAACGCCTCTTCCGCCGCGTGGACGGCATCAGGCGTGCCGACATGCATCCAGACGCCGTCGAGGCGAAGTCCGAACAGCCGCTCCTGCTCATTGGCACGATCGAACATCTTGGTCAGCGAGAACTCGCCCGCGGGGGCACCGGCGAAGATCGACGGCGACAGGATCGCAGCGCCGGCATAGACGAACGGAACGACCTCTTTTTCCTTGCGCTTGCGCAGGGCGCCGTCGGCCAGCATGCCGTAATCGCCGCGGCCGCTATAGCCGATGCTGGTCGCCGTCGGCGCCATCAGCAGCAAAATGTCCATCCGCGCGGGATCGAAGTTTTCGGCGAGCCGCGTCAGGTTCGAGCGCACGCCGTCGATCCACAGCGTGTCGGAATTGACGTGAAAGAACGGTGCGTCCCCGAGCAGCGGCAGGGCCTTGACCACGCCGCCGCCGGTGCCGAGCACCTGGTCGCGTTCGTCCGAGATGGTCACGCGCGGATGCTGGCGGGATGCGGTGTGATCGATAATCTGGTCCGGCAGATAGTGCACGTTGACCACCGCCTCGCTCACGCCGGCCTGGCCGAGCTTGTCGAGCACGTGGTCGAGCAGCGGCTGGCCGGCGACCGGAACCATCGGTTTCGGCATCTTGTCCGTCAACGGACGCATGCGCAGGCCGAACCCCGCGGCGAGCACCATGGCTTTGGTCGGTTTGACGGACATCCTTCGCTTTCTCGGACCTACTGATCTCGCGTGCGCAGCAATCTTAACACGAGGTTCGACTGACCGCACCGCGTCTTAACCGCCTTAACCACCTGCCGTGACGCTTGTACGACGGGTGTTGCCGTTACGCCCCGATGGATGTGGAACGCGCCTTTTTCTTCTTGTCGCCGAGCTTGAGAAAGTTGACGCCGATCTGGTCGCCATTGACCCAGGCGAGCTCGCAGCGCCGATACGCAAGTCCGGTGGACGACAGCAGCAGAAAAAACTCCTTCAGATGCAAGCCTTCGACCGAGCCGTCGATGGTCAGCTTGGCGCCGCTGTCGGAGACGTCCTCCATGGTGCAGTCGCGCCGCCAGGTGCCGTCGATACCCATCATCTGGGCCGCGATCCCGCGCTCGAAAACAACCCGGCTGTTGCCGCGCTGGTCCGTCTTCACCGCCATCTGCCCTGCTCCAGCCCCGTATTCATCCGGCTGCTCCGCCGCCAGATTACCGGCGTCTTGGCTAACAGCCGGTAAATCGGGCCCAGAATCAGCCTTTTCAGCTCCCGATAGCCTTATCAGCCTTGGGCTGGGCCTTGGGGCGGCGGGACATTGGCGAGATACCAGTCGCGCAGATGAGCGAGCGCGGGATGCGCCAGGGAGCGCTGGAGATAGGTCCAGATCTGCGGCTGATGACGCAGATAATGCGGCTTGCCGTCGCGGCGGTTGAGGCGGGCGAAGGTGCCAAGCAGACGCGTGTTCCGCTGCGCCGACATGATGGCGTAGAGCTCGGCGAAGCCGGCCGCGTCGAAGCTCGCATCGCTGGCCCGGCGTGCCTTGATGTAGCGCGACAGCAGCGTCAGTTCGATCGCCTCGGGCACGTCGATGCGGGCGTCCTGGAGCAGCGACACCACGTCGTAGGATTGCGGCCCCAGCACGGTGTCCTGGAAGTCGATCACGCCGACGCGTTCGATGCCGGTGCGATTCCCGAGCCAGATCAGGTTCGGCGAGTGATAGTCCCGGATGATCCAGGTCTTCGGCGCGGCCAGCGGCTTCCGCAGCAGCTCGCGCCACATCGCGAGAAACTCGGCGCGCTTCCCCTCGTCCAGCGGCGCATTGCGATCGGGCAGGTACCATTCCGGCATCAAGCCGATTTCAATCAGCAGCGCCTCGGTATCGAAGACGGGAATGGCGTAGGTCTGCCCCGCGAGCGGCAGCGTCTCCGGCAGCGTCTTGCCGTGCAGCATGGCAAGCAAATCGGCCGCGGCTTCGTAGCGTTCGGCGATCGGGCGCGGCGGATTGCCCTCGATCACGCCTTCGCTGCCGAAGTCTTCGCTGATCAGGAATCCGTGGTCGAGGTCGCAATGATGGATCGCGGGCGCGGAGATTCCCTGCGCGCGCAGGCCCTCGTCGATGGCGACGAAGGGTTTGATGTTTTCGGCGAGATGCACCGCGGCGCTGTAGGATTTTCCGTCGTACATGGCAGCACCATCGGGGCGCTGCGGAGAATTCATGAGGATGACGATCTCGTCGTCGCGCAGCAGCCGCGCATACGAGCGGGTCGAGGCGTCGCCCGCCATGCGTTTGCGCGTTGCCTCCATGTAGCCGGATGCATCGAGGAATTCGCGCAACGCCTGCAGCCGCGCGACGGTGGCGGCAGCCTTGCCATGGCCGGTGATGTCGGCGGCGCGTGCATTCGAGCCCAGCGCCGGCCGGTGCGTCAGCGCGATGTCGATGCGGTCTTGAGGCATCGCCGACGGCGCGCGCTCCGGCCATTCGATCAGGACGAGGGTTGCTTCCGGCAGCGGCGCCAACCCGATCTCTTCGAGCTCGCTCTCGTCCTCGACGCGGTAGAGGTCGGCATGCATGACCGGGAATGGCGGCAGCTCGTAGCCCTGCACCAGCGTGAAGGTCGGGCTCGGCACTTCCAGTGCATCGTCGCCGGCGAGGTAGCGGATCATGGCACGCGCCGCCGCGGTCTTGCCGGCCCCGAGATCGCCGGTGAGCGTGATGACATCGCCGGGGCCGACCAGCAGCGCGAGGTCGGCCATCAGTTGCGCGGTGGCCGTCTCGTTGTGGAGCGCGACGGAGAATGTGGTTGGCGCAGTCATTCGGCGGCGTCGCGATGCGCCGCCTGGTCGGTCGGGAAATCACAGATCACGACCGTGCCCCTGCCCACGATCGAATCGACCCGGATATTGCCGCCATGCAGCTCGACGAAGGAGCGCACCAGCGACAGGCCGAGCCCGGCGCCGCGGTGACGCGAGCCTTGGGAGCGGCTTTCGAACCAGTTGAACACCTTGTCTTTCATGTCGGCAGGTATTCCAGGCCCGGAATCTGTCACGGTGAAGACCACACTGCGTTCGGTACGGCGGGCGCTGATGCCGACGGTGGAATCCGGTGGAGAAAACCCGACGGCGTTGGCAAGGAGGTTATAGAGCACCTGCACCACGCGCTTCTCGTCGCCGGTGAAGCTGCCGACATCGGGCGCGATCTCGACCTTGAGGCGGATGCGGTCGGTGGCGAGCCGGTCCTGGAGACCCTCGGCCGCGAGCTCGATGGTCTTGCTGACGTCGACCGGGCCGAGTTCCAGCTTCATGGCGCCGGCGTCGATGGTGGCGAGATCCAGGATGTTGTTGGTCAGCGCTAGCAGCGCATTGGTCGATTTGGTGACGTAGTCGAGATACTCGGCCTGTTTCGGCGTCAGTGGCCCGGTCGAGGGATCGCTGAGGAAATGCGCGAACCCGATGATGGTGGTGAGCGGCGAGCGCAGCTCGTAGGAGACGTGGTGGACGAAATCCACCTTCATCTGATCGGCCGCCTCCAGCGCCTCGTTGCGCTCGCGCAGCGCGCGCTCGACGTTCTCGGTGTCAGTGATGTCCTGGAAGGTCAGCATCGTGGCGCCGTCGTGCAGGGGCCGGATCATGCCGTCGAGCACGCTGCCGTCCTTGCGCTCCAGCTTGAGCGGAATGTCGGCGCGGCTCTCGATCGAGGTGACGGCCTCGCGGATCTGCCGCCAGACGATCGCGTCGTCGAACAGCTGATGGCACCAACCCTCGACCGTCTGGATGTGCGGCTCGTCGCGCATGGCGTCAACGGACAGCTTCCACATCCGGACGAAGGCTGGGTTGAACAGCTGCGCCTTGCCGTTGCTGCCGAACACCGCGACGCCCTCGGCGAGGCTGTCCAGCGTCTCGCGCTGGACCCGGATCATGCCGTCGAAGCGGCGGGCAAGCTCCAGGCTCTCGGTGACGTCGTCGAACAGATAGGTGACGCCGCCTTCGGGGTTCGGCGTGGTGACGACGGAGAGCGCGCGGCCGTCGGGCAGGTACCAGGTGTCCTTGGCGGCCTCGACCGCGCGATAGGCCTCGTGCAGCTTGGCCTTCCAGGCGCGGAAGTCCGGCTGCTCCGGCAATTTGCGCGCGGCGCGGAGCTTGTCGAGCACGCTGGAATCATCGGGGTTGGCGTCGAGAAAGGTGCGGTCGAGGTCCCACAGCTGGCGGTAGGAATCATTGTAGAAGGCGAGCCGGCGCTGGCCGTCGAACACGGCAACGCCGGAGGAGAGCTGGTCGAGCGTGCGGCGATGCGCTTCCGCCATCCGCACCAGCGCCGAGCTCAACGCATCCGCCTCGCTGGCATCGATGGCAACGCCGACATTGCCACCTCCGACATTGACGGCGCGCACGTCATAGATGCGCCGCTCGCCGCCGATCACGATCGGCAGCCGCGAAGTGAAATTGGCCGCTTCCTTCAGCCGCCGCTCCATCGCGCTCCGGTCGGCGCTGTCGAGCAGCTCGAGCTTGCGCTCCTGAGCGTCGGTGATGCTGGCCGCCTCGGTCGCACGGACATAAGCGGGGTTGGCGTAGGCCAGCGCGCCGTTCTCGCCCTTGGCCCAGATCGGCCAGGGTGCGGCGGTCGCGAAGCCGCGCAGCATCTCCGTCTCGTCGGAGAGGGCCTTGTAACGCAGATTGGTCTCAGCCAGATCGCGGCGGAGCCCTGAGAGTTCGCGAATCCTGACGATGGCCTGGCCGCCGATGGCGCGGCCGATAGCCTCCAGCGTGTGGCCATGCGCGGTGGTGAGCGTCAGCTGGAACCCGTCGCCGCGGTCGCGCAGCGCATCGACGGCGTGATCCATCCGGAGCGCCGGTTCCGGCGGCAACCAGGTTCCAAACGCCAGCACGCGCTGTGGAGAGGAGTCGCGGGGCAGCACCATGGAGGTGTCACCGGAGATCTGCGCGCGATTGTCGCCGGCCGGCCAGGAGATCAGGATCTGCGGCTCGGCAAACAGCAAAGCGCCGAAGCGGTCGGCCTGGAGCTGGAGTTCCCCGATCCGGGCGCGCAGCCGCGCCTCGTTCTTCGCCGTGCGAACGCGCGTGCGCATCAGGAGGATCGCGGCCACCACCGAGAAGCCGAGCAAGGCCAGCGCGGTGGCCAGCACCGCGAGCTCCTGCCGGTTGAAATCCAGCAACGTTGAGAGTGTGTCGACGAGGTCGGCGGCCTTGTCGGCTGCTTTGGCCGGCGCAGCCGGCAACAGCGCTGCGAGAGCGCTTCCCAACAAGCCGTTGCGCACGAGCGATGTGCACGACAGCAGCGTCCGACGCATCGACACGATCACGCCTGACATAGTTGCCCCAAGATCGCACGAATTTGCGCGCGGCGACCCCCGTCGCGCGCGAATCAAACGACAATACCCTCACCGTGACTCCACCGGTAAGAGTCCAGATCGTGAACGCAAAGGCGGTCCCAAAAAAATGCGGGGGCGGGTGTTCCGATTCACGTAGTTCCTCGGGTGATTCGTTGGGGGTGTCGCGTGTTCGCGTGTCGGATGGCTTGCCCAGAAGCCGGTGCGCTCCCTCCCTCGCTTGCGGGGGAGGGTTGGGGAGAGGGTGCTTCCGCAGTGGAACAATCCCCTAGAGGATAGAACCCTCACCCGCGCCTTCGGCGCGACCTCTCCCGCAAGCGGGAGAGGTGTATCCAACGCTCAGCTCGGCTAGCGACCGGTCGAGCCGAATCCGCCGGCGCCGCGGTCGGTCGCGGACAGGGTCGCCACGGGAACCAGCGCGGCCTGCACCATTGGCGCGATCACCATCTGCGCGATGCGCTCGCCGCGCTTGACCACGAAGGCGGTCTGGCCGTGATTGATCAGGATCACCTTGATCTCGCCGCGATAGTCCGCGTCGATCGTGCCCGGCGAGTTCAGCACGGTGACGCCGTGCTTGGCCGCTAGCCCCGAGCGCGGCCGCACCTGCGCCTCGTAGCCGGGCGGCAACGCGATCGCGAGGCCCGTCGGCACCAGCGCGTATTGGCCGGGCGCGAGCGTCAGCGGCTCGTTCTCGGCCACCGCCGCCATCAGGTCGAGACCAGCGGCATCATTGGTCTGATAGGCCGGCAGCGGCAGCCCCTCCGCATGGGGCAGGCGTTGCAGTTCGACGGTGACTTTGGTGCTCAAGATGCGGGCTCCCGGGATTTGTCGTTCAAGGATTTGCCGGTCACGCTCGTTGCGATGTGCGCGACCAGTTCAATGGCGACCTGTTCCTTGGTCATCGCCGGCCAGGAATCAACTGCAATCCCGCCATCCTTCTCATCGTTCTTCTCACCGCTCTTGCGACTGATGAGGTGCACGGTGTTGCGGTCCCCGCCCATGACGCCGGTTGCGGGGGAGACGTCGTTGGCGACAATCCAGTCGCAGCCCTTGCGGGCAAGCTTCGACTTGGCGTTGTCGATGAGGTGCTCGGTCTCGGCGGCAAAGCCGATCACCAGCGGCGGCCGCTTGTCGGTCAGTTTCGAGATCGTCGCGAGGATATCGGGGTTCTCGACCAGCTGGAGCGGCGGCATACCGGCCGCAGTCTTCTTCAGCTTCTGCTCCCCTTCGTTTACGACCCGCCAGTCGGCGACGGCGGCGGCGAAGATCGCGATGTCAGCGGGGAGCGCGGCCTGCACCTGCTCCAGCATCTGCCGTGCCGATTCCACATGCTTGACCGTCACGCCCTGGGGATCGCGAAGCTCGACCGGGCCGCTGACCAGGATCACCTCGGCGCCTGCGGCTTGTGCGGCGGCAGCGATCGCAAAGCCCTGCTTGCCGGAGGATCGGTTGGCGATGTAGCGCACCGGATCGATCGGCTCGTGGGTCGGACCCGCCGTGATCAGCACGCGCTTGCCGGCGAGGGGGCGCGGCACTGGCGGCCGCAGCAGGCGCTCGGCGGCGGCCGCAATTTCGATCGCCTCGGACATGCGGCCGATACCGGCTTCACCTGCTTCCGCCATCTCGCCGGAATTCGGCCCGATCAGCATCACGCCGTCGCGCTGAAGCTGCGCGACGTTGCGCCGCGTCGCCGCGTTGTTCCACATCAGCGGATTCATCGCCGGCGCGAGCAGGACCTTGCGGTTGGTCGCGAGCAGAATGGCGCTGGCGAGATCGTCGGCATGGCCGTTGGCGATCTTGGCCATCAAATCGGCGGTCGCGGGCGCCACCACGATCAGGTCGCACTCGCGCGCGAGGCGGATATGACCGGCGTCGAACTCGCTCTGGGGATCGAACAGGTCGGTGTAGACGCGCTCATGCGAGAGCGCGCTCACGGCCAGCGCCGTGACGAATTGCTGCGCCGCCTTGGTCAGCACGCAACGCACCTCGATCCGCCGCTCCTTGAGCCTTCGGATCAGGTCGAGCGATTTGTAGGCCGCGATCCCGCCGCCGATGATCAGGGTGACGCTGGCTTCTGGAGCGGCGCCGGTGCGTTGAGGCTGCGGGGTGGCCGAGGCCGCGGGCGGCGCCGTGAACGGCGTCAGGGGCTCCTCGCGGCCTTCGATCAGCTCCCCGAGGATGACCCGGACCTCTTCCTCGACCGACCTGCGGTTCTTGGCCGAGCGCAGGCGGAGGAAGGTTTTGACGTTCTCGTCGAGCTTGCGGATGGTCAGACTTGCCATGGCACTCTCCGGCGCGAAATGATAGCGATGCTATCATTCGCATGATTGCACTGCAATCAGAGATTCCGGACCGCGATCAGGATGCCGATGAAGGTCGCGGCGATGATCCAGAGCGCCACGGTGCGCCAACGGTTCTTGCGGCCCTCGCTGCGGCCCATCGCCGCGATGCTCTCCGGCGACAGCCGGATGCCCTCCCGGGTCATGGTCTCCAGCTGTTCGAGCACAGCAACCGAGCGCTCGGCGATATCAGGCAGACGCATCAGGATGCGCGCGAGATCGCCGGTGCCGGAGATCGCGCCCTGGACCCGGCCGATCGGGCCGAGATTGCGCTCGATCCATTCCCGCACCACGGGGTCAGCGACCTTCCAGATGTCGAGCTTGGGATCGAAGCCGCGTGCCACGCCTTCGACCACCACCATGGTCTTCTGCAGCAGGATCAGCTCGGGCCGCGTGGTCATGTCAAACAGGCCGGTAACCTCGAGCAGCAGCGTCAGCAGCCGCGCCATCGAGATCTCTTCCGCCGTGCGGTTGTGAATGGGCTCGCCGATGGCACGGATCGCTTGCGCGAAGTTCTCGACCGAGTGATGTGCGGGCACATAGCCGGCCTCGAAATGCACTTCCGCGACACGACGATAGTCGCGGGTGATGAAGCCGAGCAGGATTTCGGCGAGGAAGCGCCGCTCCTTCATGCCGAGCCGGCCCATGATGCCGAAATCAACCGCGACAAGGCGACCCGCGTCGTCCAGGAACAGATTGCCTGGATGCATGTCGGCGTGGAAGAAGCCGTCGCGCAACGCGTGGCGCAGGAAGCTCTGAATCACCTTGCGGCCGAGATCGGGCAGGTCGACCTGCGACTCGGCCAGGCGCTTGTGGTCGTTCAGCGCGATGCCGTCGATCCACTCCATCGTCAGCACGTTGTGCGTCGTACGGTCCCAGTCCACGGTCGGTACGCGGAAATCAGGATCGTCGCGCGTGTTCTCCGCCATCTCCGACAACGCCGCGGCCTCGAGGCGCAGGTCCATCTCCATCGCGACCGAGCGCGACATGGTGTTGATGACTTCGATCAGGCGCAGGCGCCGCGCCTCGGACGAATAGGATTCGGCCCTGTATGCGACGAAGAAGAAGTCGGAGAGGTCGCGGCGGAAGCGAGCGGCCACGTTGGGGCGCAGCACTTTCACGGCGACCGCCTTGCGGATGCCGTCGCGCAGGACTTCGCCGCGATGCACCTGTGCGATCGAGGCGGCCGCGACCGGCGCACTGAGGCTCGCGAACACATCGGTCAGCGGCCGTTCCAGCGAGGTCGAGATCGCAGCTTCCGCTTCGGCTTGCGAGAACGGCGGCAGGCGGTCCTGGAGGCTTTCGAGGTCGCGCGCCATGATGACGCCGACCACATCGGGGCGAGTCGCCAGAAATTGTCCGAGCTTGAGATAGGCCGGGCCCATCCGGGTCAGCGCGCGCGACAGCCGCGGGCCCTGTTTCGGACCGCGCCGCTCGATGATGCGCGCAAGTTTCAGCGCGAGCTGTCCGTGCGGCGGTACCAGACTCGGATCGACGGCGCCGAACACGCCCTCGCGCGCGAATACGAACGCGGCGCGCATCAGGCGCGCACTATGGGTTATAGCAGAGATCACAAACGCCAGCCCGAATGCAGTGCGACGATGCCGCCGGACAATATCTGCCAGTTCACGCGGGCGAAGCCGGCGTCGCGGATCATGTCGGCGAAGGCGTTGGGTCTTGGGAACTTGCGGATCGACTCGACCAGATATTGGTAGGACTCGGCGTCACCCGTGATCATGCGGCCGAGCGGCGGGATCACCTTGAACGAGAACAGGTCATAAAGACGATCGAGTCCGGGCATCTCGACGGTGGAGAATTCCAGACAGAGGAAGCGGCTGCCTGGCTTGAGCACGCGATAGGCCTCGGCCAGCGCAAGGTCGATCCGCGGCACGTTGCGAATGCCGAAAGCGATCGTATATGCGTCGAAGCTGCGGTCGGCGAAAGCGAGCGCTTCGGCATTGCCCTCGACGAAATCGACCTGGGTCTCGAGATGCCGCTTTGCGGCGCGCTCGCGGCCGACCTCCAGCATCCCGGAATTGATGTCGCAGACGGTGGCATGGAAGCCCGCGCCTGCGGCCTTGGCGGCGCGGAACGAGATGTCGCCCGTGCCGCCGGCGACGTCGAGCAGCGCGAACGGCCGGTCGCCTCTGGGCGGGTCGAGCGCGGTGATCATGATGTCCTTCCAGACCCGGTGCAGGCCACCGGACATCAAATCGTTCATCAAATCATAGCGCGACGCCACGCTGTGAAACACGTCGTTCACCAGCGTCTGCTTGTCGCCCAGGGGAACGTCCCTGAAGCCAAAATGCGTGGTTTCGCCCGGCCGATCCATTACTCTACTCCACGAGGCGGACCATAGCGCGCCCGCCGCAATGGCGCTATCACACCGCCCTCATAAGGTGAATGCCTGACCATGCCCGAATTGCCCGAAGTCGAGACCGTCCGCCGCGGCCTTCAGCCTGTCATGGAGGGTGCGAAAATCCTGGTCGCGGAGGCCCGCAGGCCCGATTTGCGCTTTCCCTTCCAGCCCGACTTCGTGGCCCGACTGAAGGGGCAGGTCGTCACGGGGCTCGGCCGCCGTGCAAAATATCTCATGGCCGATCTCGCCTCCGGCGACGTGCTGTTGATGCATCTGGGCATGTCGGGCTCGTTTCGTGTCATCAAGCCGGACAACGAGGTAGCGCCCGGCGAGTTTCACTATCCGAAGGCCAAGGACTCCACGCACGATCACGTGCTGTTTCGGATGTCCTCCGGCGCCGACATCATCTTCAACGACCCGCGCCGCTTCGGTTACATGAAAGTGATCGCGCGCAGTGCGCTCGACGAGGAGCCGCTGCTGCGCGGGCTCGGCCCCGAGCCGCTCGGCAACGAATTCGACGCAGCGATGCTGGCGCGGTCCTGCGCCGGCAAGACCACGAGCCTGAAAGCCGCGCTGCTCGATCAGCGCGTGGTCGCCGGGCTCGGCAATATCTATGTCTGCGAAGCCTTGCATCGCTCGCATCTGTCGCCGCGCCGGATCGCCGCGACGCTGTCGACCAAGAAGGGCGAGACCACCGACCATGCGAAGCGACTGGTCGGCGCGATCCATACCGTGCTGAACGACGCCATCAAGGCCGGCGGCTCCAGCTTGCGCGATCATCGCCAGACCTCGGGCGAGCTCGGCTATTTCCAGCACTCGTTCAAGGTCTATGACCGCGAGGGCGAGAAATGCACGACGCCGCGCTGCGGCGGCACCGTCAAGCGGTTTACGCAGAACGGCCGGTCGACGTTCTGGTGTTCGAAATGTCAGAAGTGAAAATTAGGCTCGTAACCGAGAGGCCGTAAGCTTCTGCGAGGCTGACGAGCCCACCACGACGGTCATTGCGAGTGCAGCGAAGCAATCCAGAATCTTGCCGACGAAACAGCTTGGATTGCTTCGTCGCAAGGGCTCCTCGCAATGATGGCGGCGATAGAGTTTCCCAAAAACGCGAAGCGAAGCAATCCGGCCGGGCTGGTGGCCGGATTGCTTCGTCGCTAAAGGCCCTTCCGGATGGCGAAGGGCCGGCTGGCGTCTGAGCGATTGCCCCGCTCAGGACGCCAGTGTCGTGGTCTCGTCGGCCGCAAGCTCGGCGGCGACGTGCAACATGCCGTCCGCGGCCGCGATGACCTGGTCGATCAAGACGTTGGTGGTGGCGGCGAGCTCGAGCCGGGTCTCGATCCAATGCCAGAGGCCGCGGATCTCCTCGGTCGATTTGCCGTTCGGCGCGAATTCACTCACAGCAAGGCCACTCGCGAGCGAGTCCTGGTGGTCGTTGCGCATCACGATCAGCGGACGCGCGAGCACCTCGGCGAGATCGAGGGCTGCTTCCTCGGCGAGGCTGTTGGCGGCATTGTCGATGCGCTGGCCGCGGATCGGCGTTTGGTTCAGCACGAAGCTGTAGGGCCGCTTCCAGGCACGCGCGACGCTGAGCGTGGAGACGGTGGCTTCAATGTCGGCGACGCTCGGGCGGGCCGGGATCAGGCAGAGGTCGGAATGGCGGATCGCGGCGGTGGTCGCGGCGCTGAGGCCGGCGGCGGTATCGACGATCGCGAGCTGCAGGCCGCTGTCGGCCAGCATCTTCAGGCGCGGCTCGATGTCGGCGGCGTGATAGATCGGCTCGACGACGAGATCATCTGTAGTGCGGCGGCGCTGCCAGTTGGACAGTGTGCCCTGCGGGTCGGTTTCGATCAGGCGAACGGTGAAGCCGGCCTGCTTGGCTGCCAGCGCGAGGCCGATGGCGAGCGTGCTCTTGCCGCTGCCGCCCTTTTGGGTGGCCAGTGCGATCGTGTGCATGGAAGATCAATCCTTTGGAGTGCTCGGGTCAGGGAAACGCCACGCGAACGTGCATCGATCTCGATGCTGAGCTCTTCTCGCTCAGGACGTGCCGGCCCGATCCAAAGGAGATCGCGGAGGTCCGAATCAGCAGTCACGATGATGGCGCAATCGGAAATGGCAGCGAATCCGTAGCATTACTGGACCCGTACTCGTACGTGTGCTGTGCTTGCCGTCGTGAATAAAAGGACAAGCGGTATGGGCGGAAACTGGCGCGATCGGACGACGACGAATTTCGAATGCCAGAAGATGCCTGCGGTATCGAGCCGCGGCATGGTGGTCAGCAATCACCCCCTGGCCTCCAGCGCCGGCGCGGAGATGCTGGCCGCCGGCGGCAACGCCATCGACGCCGCGATCGCGACCCTTTTCACGCTGACCGTGGTCGAGCCGATGATGGTCGGCATCATCGGCGGTGGCATAGCGCACATCCGGCTCGCCGACGGCAGCCACCGTTTCATCGACGGGCAGAGCACCGTTCCCGCGGCGGTGCTTGACACCAGCTACACCTCCACGCCGGGCTCGGCGCATGACGTGTTCGACACCGTCGGCAATGAAAATCTCAACGGCCCAAAGGCGGTCGCTACACCGGGTTCGCTGAAAGCCTGGTGCGAGACGCTGCGCCGCTTCGGCACCATGAGCCTCGCCGACGTCATGCAGCCCGCGATCAAGCACGCCGCGCGCGGCTACGCGGCGACACCCTATCTGCACGAATGCATCAGCGAGAGCGCCGCCGAGATGCGCAAGGACAAGCCGATCGCGGCGATTTACTTGCCTGATGGAGAGCCGTTGAAGGTCGGTGAACGCGTGGTGCAATCAGAATATGCCGAGACGCTCCGCTACATCGCCGATCACGGCGAGATCGCGCTCTACGAGGGCCCGCTTGGCGACATCCTGGTCAATTACATGGAAAAGGCCAGCGGCTTCATCCGGCGCAACGATCTCACCAGCTACAAGACCGTCGAACGGCAGCCGATCCGCGCCGATTACCGCGGCTGGACCATCTTTGGCCCGCCGCCGCCTGCGGCCTCCGGCGTGCATATCGCGCAGATGCTGAACATCCTGGAAGGCTACGACATCGAAGGCCTCGGCTTCGCTACGCCCGAGACCATCCACTATCTCGCCGAGGTCCTGAAGATCGCCTTCGCCGATCGCGCTGCGGCCAGCGGCGATCCTGATTATGTCGGGGTCCCCGTGGAGCGGCTGACCTCGAAGGCTTATGCCGAGGAACGCCGCGCTGCGATCGATCCGGCGCGGGCGCAGAGCTGGGGCGCCGGCGTGTCGCAGCTTGAAGGCGCGCACACCACGCACGTGACGGCGGCCGATGCGTTCGGCAACGTGGTTGCGACCACGCAGACCATCAACAATCTGTTCGGCGCCAAGATCATGATCCCGGGCCTCGGCGCCATCGCCAACAATTACATGAACCTGTTCGATCCGCGGCCAGGCCACGCCCTGTCGCTGGCGTCGGGCAAGCGGGTGACGACCTCGATGTCGCCGATGATGGCGCTGCGTGACGGAAAGCTGCGCTATGCGCTCGGCCTGCCCGGGGGAAAACGAATCTTTCCGAGCGCGATGCAGGCGCTGGTGAATCTAGTCGACCACGGCATGAGCTTGCAGGAAGCCGTCGAGGCTCCGCGGGTCTGGACCGAGGGCAATGCGCTCGAGGTCGAGCAGAAGGTGCCGGAGAGCGTGCGCGCGAAACTCGAGAGCCTCGGCCACAAGGTGCAGCCCGTCGCGACAGTCGCCGGCGGCATGAACGGTATCGCCTTCCACGACGACGGTACCATGAGTGGCGCCGCTTGCTGGCGTGCGGACGGCACGCCGGTCGGGATCTCGGGTGGCCTCGCGAAGGGCGGTATCAGGTTCAGGCTGAGCTAATGGCGCGCTGGGTCAGCTCTTCCGCTTGTGGAGAGGTTGCGCACCTTCGGCGAGCTTACTTCCGCACGCAGATCACGCGCACGACGGCGGCTTTCGCATCCGTCGAGATGCCGTTCGCCGCGACACCGTTCGTCTTCAGGAAATCGCGCACCGTCTCCGCGGAGACCATCACCGCCTGCGACGCCGGTACCGATGTCGCGGCGCCCGCAACCATCGCCGGCTTCAACAACGCGATGCCGGCGAACTTGCCGTCGCCGTCGATGGCGGCGCTGCCGGAAAATCCAACGGCCGGTGGCGGTGAGAGCGCGGAATCGCCGCCGATAGATGCCAGCGCTGCCTTGAGGGTCGACACACCGGCCGCGCCGCCCTGGCTCTGCGGATCAGCGATGCCGACGACATCGACACTCGTCTTTGCCGCGCCGCTGCCGAGGCTGAACGGCTTCAGGCCGCGTGCGCCGTAGATGTGCAGCAGCGCCAGATCGTGCTCCTTGTCCTCGGCGAGACGGTCGGCGCTGCCATAGCCGGCGACCGTGATCGCGAGACAGGAATCGGTGACGAGGCGGTCGGTGAGGATCGCGCCGTCGTCGCTGACGACGATGCCGGTGCCGTATTCGACGGTCTTGCGCGGCGGCGGCCCGGCTTGGGGCCCCGACGGAAACGCGTTGAAGGCGCTCGACATCGCGATGACGACCGGCTCGACCGTGTTCTCGGTCGCCTGATCGTAGAGGATCGTCATGATGCGGACTTCATCACCCCTGGAGGTGCCGCGCATGTAAAATTTCTTCAGACCCTGCAGACCCGACAGCACGAAGAAGTCGGGCTTCACCACGGTGTAGTCGACCTTGCGACCCGGCTCCTTCTTCTCCGCTTCGGCAAGCTTGGCTGTGGTCGGGTTCGCCTCCTTGCGGCGGCTGAGCAGCACCTGCACCGTTCCGGTGGGAGAGGTCCATTTCGAGCCGTTGGCGTCGGTCGCCTGCTGCGGCACCAGTTTTGAGGGAATGCCGAGCCGCGCGCCGCTGGTCATCTCCGTCACAATCTTCCAGCCGACGCTCTCCTGTTTGCGGCGCGCTGTCTCGGCGAGCGCGGCGCGTTCCTGCGGATTGAGCACGCCGGTCGGCTTGCCGCCCTTCACCTTCTGATACTCCTTGATCGCCTCGACCAGGCGCGCGCTGACGTCGCCGGTGATGGCGCCGTTATATTGGCCGACCCAGGCGAGGTCGGACTGCAGCGACAACCGCTCCGCCTGCGCCATGGCATCGGCCGTCGCAGCCGGCGTCTGCAAAGCAGGAGGCCGGATCGGAACGGTCTGGACCGGCTTCGGCTTGGTGCCGGGAATCTGCGGTGTCGTCATCTGGGCGTGTGCGCCTGTCGCAGCCGCAAACATCAGTGTTGCCGCAAGCATCGATCTCATGACAAATCCAGCCAGCCCATTGAATGCGATGCCATTGAAGCACATCTCGTTGGTCGCGAACAATGTTGCGGTGGTTCAGACCGGCGATAGAGGCCACGGACTCAGGCCCTCATCCTGAGGAGCGGCCTCAAGGCCGCGTCTCGAAGGATGGCTCCGGGCGATATCGGGGCCTGCATGGTTCGAGACGCGCGTTCCGCGCTCCTCACCATGAGGGTTGAGAGGACGAAGGATAACGATGCTGAGCCCGGACGAACTCGAACGTTATGCCCGCCATATCGTGCTGCGCGATGTCGGTGGTCCCGGCCAGGCAGCGCTGAAGCGGGCCTCCGTGCTGGTGATCGGGGCCGGCGGGCTCGGTGCGCCCGCGTTGATGTATCTGGCGGCCGCCGGCATCGGTACGCTCGGCGTGGTCGATGACGATGTGGTGTCGCTGTCGAACCTCCAGCGGCAGGTGATTCACACCACGCCCGATATCGGCCGGCACAAGGTCGAGAGCGCGGCCGAACGGATCTCGGCGCTCAATCCGCATGTCCGCTTCGTAGGTCACGCCACCTGGCTCAATGCCGACAATGCGCTGGCGCTGATCGGCGACTATGACCTCGTGCTCGACGGCTCCGACAATTTCTCGACCCGCTATCTGGCCTCGGACGCCTGCTTCTTCGCCAAGAGGCCGCTGATCACGGCGGCGCTCGGCACCTTCGATGGCTCGCTCACCACCATCCGCGCGCATGAGAAGAACGAGCAGGGCGAATTCAATCCGACCTATCGCTGCCTGTTCCCGGAGGCGCCACCGCCCGGGACCGTGCCGGCCTGCGCCGAAGCCGGCGTCATGGGTGCGCTGGCGGGCGTGATGGGCTCCATGATGGCGCTGGAGGCGATCCGCGAGATCGTCGGCTTTGGCGACGGCCTGGTTGGCCGTCTCCTGATGATCGATGCGCGCGCGATGCGCTTCGAGACGCTGCGTTACGCGCGCGATCCGGCCAATCCGCTCAATGGCGATGGGCCGGTCGTGACCGATTTGAGTGCCCATCGCACCTGATTGCAGCCGTTAAATCGTGGCCGGCTTCTCGCTGTCGAGATGTGCCATCTGCTCGGCCGCGTAACGCGTACCGGCTGCGACATCGGGCGGGAAGGCCTTTGCCAGCAGCGCGAGATGAGCCGGCGTCAGCGTAACCTCGGCCGCGCCGAGTGCTTCGGTGAGGCGGTTGCGGGTGCGGGCGCCGACCAGCGGCACGATCTCCTTCCCTTGCGCCGCCACCCAGGCGATCGCGACTTGTGCCGGCGTCGCGCCAATCTCGGCGGCGATGGCGCGCAGCTGCTCCACCAGCGCGAGATTGGCATCGAGATTCGATCCCTGAAAGCGCGGCGTCATCAGCCGGTAGTCCTTGCCTGTCTTGCCGGAGTCCTTCGACCAATGGCCGCTGATCAGGCCGCGTGCCAACACGCCGTAAGCCGTGATGCCGACGCCGAGCTCGCGGCAGGTCGTCAGGATGTCGCGCTCGATGCCGCGTTCGATCAGCGAATATTCGATCTGGAGATCGGCGATCGGGTGCACGGCATGCGCGCGGCGGATGGTGTCGGAGCCAACCTCAGACAGGCCGATATGTTTGACGTAGCCGGCCTTCACGAGATCGGCGATGCCGCCGATGGTCTCCTCGATCGGGATGTTGGGATCGAGCCGCGCCGGGCGGTAGATGTCGATGTAATCGGTGCCGAGCCGCTGCAGTGAATAGGCCAGGAAGTTCCTCGTTGCGGCCGGCCTCGTGTCCATGCCGGTGAATTCGCCGGCAGGACCGCGCAGCGCACCGAACTTGACGCTGATCTGCACCTTCTCGCGCGGCACGTCCTTGAGCGCTTCGCGCACCAGCATTTCATTGTGGCCCATGGCGTAGAAATCGCCGGTGTCGACCAGGGTGATGCCGGCATCCAGCGCCGCGTGGATCGTGGCGATGCTCTCGCCGCGATCGGCGGGGCCGTAGACCTCGGACATGCCCATGCAGCCGAGACCGAGAGCGGAGACGGTGGGACCGGTTGAACCGAGTTTGCGCTGTTCCATGATGGCTCTCCTCGAAAAGGCGCTGACTGCGCCGCGTGACGAGGCCTGATATGCGCCTGATCGATTGCGCCGATAAGCTGGACAATCGAGAATGGCTTGTTCACATTGGCGAACAATGGCTGAGCCCGACCTGCGTGATCTCGACGTCTTCGTGGCGGTCGCCCGCACCCGCAATTTCCGGCGCGCGGCGGTCGAAATTCGCGTGTCGGTGTCGAGCCTTAGCCAACGATTGCGGGACCTCGAAGAGCGCCTCGGCGTCCGCCTGATGAACCGCACCACCCGCAGCGTCGCTCTGACCGAGGCGGGCGAGCTGCTGCTGTCGCGCGTGGCGCCGGCGCTGCGCGATGTCGGCGATGCCCTCGATCAAGTCCGCGGCCTGCGCGAAGTGGCCTCGGGCCGGCTGCGCATCAACGCGCCGCCGCCTGCGGTCGATCTCGTGCTGGCGCCGATGATCGGGCCGTTCCTTCAGGCCTATCCGCAGGTCGACCTCGACATCGTCTCCGAGAGCGGGTTCGTCGATATCGTCAGCGCGGGCTTCGATGCCGGCGTGCGCTATGGCGAGCATCTCGCGCAGGACATGGTCGCGATCTCGCTCAGCGGTCCGCAGAGCTATGTCGTGGTCGCTTCGCCCGATTATCTCGCGCGCCGCGGCAAGCCTGAGCATCCGAAGGATCTGCTCGACCATGATTGCATCCGCGCCCGCTACTCCAGCGGTGTCATGCATGATCTGGAGTTCGAGAAGGCCGGCCAGCTGGTGAAAGTCGATCCGCCGGCAAAGCTGATCTCGACCAACATGGGCCTCTCGATGCGCGCCGCGCTCGACGGCGCCGGTGTCTGGGCGACGCTTGATGGTTATGTCGGCGAAGCCCTGAAGTCGGGCGCGCTGGTCAGGCTGCTCGAAGACTGGTGCGAGCCGTTTCCGGGCCCGTTCCTGTACTATCCAAGCCGACGCCAGACGCCGCCGGCGCTGCGGGCCTTCATCGATTTCGTTGCCGACTGGCGCAAGCGCGAAACGCCGCGACCCTAGACCCTCATGGTGAGGAGGCGCGAAGCGCCGTCTCGAACCATGCAGGCCCCACTTCGCCCGCGGCCATCCTTCGAGACGCGCGTTCCGCGTTCCTCAGGATGAGGCAGGAGAGCTTATCGCGCAGTAAGTTGACTCAGAGCATGCTCGGCAGCACGCGATCCGGCGGCTTGTGGGCGTCGAGGAAGGTGCGGATGTTGATGATCACCTTCTCGCCCATCTCGACGCGACCCTCGATCGTGGCCGAGCCCATATGCGGCAGCAACGTCACCTTGCCGGCCTTGGCGAGCCGCACCAGCTTCGGGTTCACCGCGGGCTCGTGCTCGTAGACGTCGAGGCCGGCGCCGCCGATCTCCCCGCCTTCGATCAGCTTGATCAGCGTGTCCTCGTCGGTGACCCCGCCGCGCGCGGTGTTGACGATGTAGGCGTCCTTGCGAATGAGCTTCAGCCGGCGCGCCGACAGCAGATGGTAGGTCGCCGGCGTGTGCGGACAATTCACTGAGATGATGTCCATCCGCGCCAGCATCTGGTCGAGGCTTTCCCAATAGGTCGCGCCCAGCTCTTCGGCGATCTTCGGCGCCACCGGCCGGCGGTTGTGGTAGTGGATCTGCAAGCCGAAGGCGCGGGCGCGGCGTGCGACCGCCTGGCCGATACGCCCCATGCCGATGATGCCGAGGCGCTTTCCGCCGATGCGATGGCCGAGCATCCAGGTCGGCGACCAGCCGGGCCAGGGTTTTCCCTCCGTCAGGATCGAGGCGCCTTCAATCATCCGCCTGGGCACGGCGAGGATCAGCGCCATGGTCATGTCGGCGGTGTCTTCGGTCAAAACTTTGGGCGTGTTGGTGACGGTGATGCCGCGGGCATGCGCGGCCTCGACATCGATGTTGTCGACGCCGTTGCCGAAATTCGCGATCAGTTTCAGCCTGCAGTCGGGCTGGTTGACGATGTCGGCGGAGATGTGATCGGTCACGGTCGGGACCAGCACGTCCGCGGTGCGGGCGGCTTCCGCGATCTGCTCGGCCGACATCGGCGCGTCGTCGAGATTGATCCGCGCGTCGAACAGCTCGCGCATCCGGGTCTCGATCGAGTCCGGAAGCTTGCGCGTCACGACGACGAGGGGCTTTTTCTTCACCGACATGTCCTGCCCTCATGAGGCGTTGCGAGCCGCCTCTGTCGCCAAAGGCCGGCCGTTGAGGCCTCATTAACCCGGTTGTTCGACACTGCGCTTGCCGTGTCGTCCCCGGCGTTTCCTTCAAGCTCTCCCGACATTTCCGGCCGGAAATCGGGACAAACCGGTTGTTCAGATGTCCGTCCTCTCTAGCAGAAGGCCGGGCCAAGACAAGAACCACGGGTAAAGGGCTCGGGAACACCCGCGTGGGGCGGGTCAGGGGCGGCAGCGGCCTGGTTTTGGAATTTTGGGGCGAGGGCCCGGCTCGGCCGGACCTTCGACAGGAGACGGGTTGATGGCGTTGGGGCGTTTTTGTTCGGTGATGGCGCTCGTTTGCACCTGGTTGAGCGCTTCGGTCAGTCCCGGGCATTCGGCAAAGGACAGCACACCCCAGACGGCCTCGGGGCTCCCGGTGCCGCGCTACGTCAGCCTGAAATCGGATCACGTCAACGTCCGCGCCGGCCCGACCAAGGACAATGACGTCGCCTGGGTCTACACCCGTTCCGGCCTGCCGGTCGAAATCACGGCCGAGTTCGAGAACTGGCGCCGGGTCCGAGATTCCGAGGGTGCCGAGGGCTGGGTCTATCACTCGCTGCTGTCGGGCCGCCGTACCGCTGTCGTCACCATGAAGCACAAGGACGAACTCGCGCCCATCTACGATCGCGCCGACCCCGACAGCGCGGTTGCGGCCAGGCTCCAGGCCGGCGTCGTCACGCAGGTGAAGAAGTGCAGCGCAAACTGGTGCCGCGTCAGCGGTAACGGCTTTGACGGCTGGATCCAGCAGGAGCGCCTCTGGGGCGTCTACTCGGACGAGCAGGTGAACTGACGTCGCGCGGGAGCGGAGCTGTTGCTCTACCGTCATGCCTGACGCAAGAACGTGGATGGCCGGGACAAGCCCGGCCATGACGATCAAATCAGCAGTTCAGGATAGAGCTCAGCGCTTCTTGCGCAGCCGCACGACCATGTCGATGCGGGCGATCTCGTAACCCGCCGGTACCTCAGGCATCTTGGACAGCGCCAGATGCGGATCCTCGATGTCGACCAGCTCGTGGCTGTTTTCGAGATAGTAGTGATGGTGAGTCGTGACGTTGGTGTCGAAATAGGTCTTGGTGCCGTCGACGCTGACCTGACGCAGCAGACCGGCATCGGTGAGCTGGTTCAGCGTGTTGTAGACGGTTGCCAGCGAGACCGGCACCTTGGCCAGCGTCGCTTCCTCGTAGAGCATTTCAGCCGTGAGGTGCCGTGCACCCTTGCCGAACAAGAGCCAGCCGAGCGCCATGCGCTGGCGCGTCGGGCGAAGCCCTGCGGACTGGAGCATTTCGTTGACGTCGTGCCACGGGCACCCGGTCAAAGCCGGCTGGCGGCCGGACATAAGAGCCGCCGCATGGGCCTCTTCGTCGCGATGGGGCGCGTTATTTTCGTTCATTTCCAGCTTCGGGCACGCGTGAACACTGTGATCTGCAACATATATGGAGAGATAGATGCAGATGCAAGTTTCTCGCAACTAGACTGGTTCTAATTAGCGAGGGAACCGGCCTGGCGGCCCGTCATTTTACCTTCATGAGAGCGCTTTGCTACCCGAAATGGCCTGTGTTAGAGAGCCCGCGGTTCCGCTTAACCGATTTTGGCGCGACCCGGCATTGAGGGCCGCTCGCTATCCATCCGGGGTCCTTCGGTATTCTCGTCTGACAATGGCAACAGATGTTGCTTTTCGAACAGGATGGGGCCCATTTTCGCCGGAAACGCCGCTCAGTCGGGGTTAGAACACAAAGGCTTCCGCATGCTGAACAGGCGCAACGGTTACGAATATGAAGATCTGCTGGCATGTGCCCGCGGCGAGATGTTCGGCCCTGGCAATGCGCAATTGCCGCTGCCACCGATGCTTATGTTCGACCGCATTACGGACATCAGCGAGACCGGCGGTGAATTCGGCAAGGGGGTGGTGCGCGCCGAGCTCGACGTGAAGCCCGACCTCTGGTTTTTCGGCTGCCACTTCAAGAACGATCCGGTGATGCCCGGCTGCCTCGGGCTCGATGCGCTGTGGCAAATGGTCGGCTTTTATCTGGGCTGGAGTGGCGGTGAAGGTCGTGGTCGTGCGCTTGGCCTGAACGAGCTGAAGTTCAGCGGTCAGGTGCTGCCGGAGGCCCGCAAGGTTGTGTACAACATCGATATCAAGCGCGTGATGCGTTCAAAGCTGGTGCTCGGTATCGCCGACGGATGGCTTTCGGTCGATGACCAGATTATCTATCGCGCGAAGGATTTGAAGGTCGGCCTGTTCAAGCAGGGCACGAGCCTGGGCTGAGCGCATCACCACGAAGACAACGATTGAGGCGAGGCTGTCATGAGGCGGGTTGTGGTCACCGGGATGGGCATTGTCTCCTCCATCGGAAACAACACCCAGGAAGTGCTTGCGAGCCTTCACGAGGCGAAGTCGGGCATTTCGCGGGCTGAGAAATATGCCGAGCTCGGCTTCCGTTCGCAGGTGCAAGGTGCGCCGACGCTCGATCCTTCGACGGTGGTCGACCGTCGCGCCATGCGTTTCCTCGGTCAGGGCGCGGCGTGGAATCACGTCGCGATGGAACAGGCGATCCAGGATTCCGGTCTTTCGCCTGACGAAATTTCCAACATTCGCACCGGCATTATCATGGGCTCCGGCGGCCCGTCGGCGCGCACCATCGTCGAAGCCGCCGACATCACCCGCACCAAGGGACCGAAGCGCGTCGGGCCGTTTGCAGTGCCGAAGGCGATGTCCTCCACGGCCTCCGCAACGCTTGCGACCTGGTTCAAGATCAAGGGCGTGAACTATTCGATCTCGTCGGCCTGCGCCACGTCGAACCATTGCGTCGGCAATGCCTATGAGACGATCCAGATCGGCAAGCAGGACGTCATCTTCGCCGGCGGCTGCGAGGAGCTGGACTGGTCGCTGTCGGTTTTGTTCGACGCGATGGGCGCGATGTCCTCGAAGTACAACGACACGCCCGCCACGGCCTCGCGTCCCTACGACGTCAACCGCGACGGCTTCGTGATTGCCGGCGGCGCCGGCGTGCTGGTGCTGGAAGAGCTCGAGCATGCCAAGGCGCGCGGCGCGCGCATTTACGGCGAGATCGTCGGCTATGGCGCGACGTCCGACGGCTACGACATGGTCGCACCATCAGGCGAGGGCGCCGAGCGCTGCATGCGCATGGCGATGTCGACCGTGAAGACCAAGGTCGACTACATCAATCCGCACGCGACATCGACGCCGGCCGGCGATCCGCCGGAGATCGACGCGCTCCGCAGGGTGTTCGGAAGCGGCGAGAAGTGCCCGCCGATCTCGGCGACCAAGGCGCTGACCGGCCACTCGCTGGGCGCAACCGGCGTGCAGGAAGCGATCTATTCGCTACTGATGATGAACAATGGTTTCATCTGCGAGAGCGCGCACATCCAGGAACTCGACCCCGTGTTCGCGGACATGCCGATCGTGCGCAAGCGCATCGACAACGTCAAAATCGGCACCGTCCTGTCGAACTCCTTCGGCTTCGGCGGCACCAACGCCACGCTGGTGTTCAGCCGCCTGGATGCGTAATTTTGGCACGCTGTCATGCCCCGCCTAGTGCGCAATTGCGCACGGGGGGCGGGCATCCAGCACGCCGCAACTTCTCGATTTGCAGTAATCGCCTTGAAATACTGGATCGCCTGCCCAGTGCGCAAGTGCGCACAAGGCGGGCGATGACGCCGGAATAAAGGGAGCTATCAGGCAATGGAAGGTTTGATGAAAGGCAAGCGCGGTCTGATCATGGGCATCGCCAATGATCATTCGATCGCCTGGGGCATGGCGAAGACGCTGCATGCCCATGGCGCCGAGCTTGCCTTCACCTTTCAGGGCGAAGCACTGGGCAAGCGCGTCAAGCCGCTGGCGGAGCAACTTGGCGTCGACATGGTGCTGCCCTGCGACGTCGAGGACATCGCCAGCGTCGACGCCACATTCACGGCCTTGCGCGAAAAATGGGGCAAGCTCGATTTCGTGATCCACGCGATCGGCTTCGCCGACAAGAACGAGCTCAAGGGCCGCTACGCCGACACCAGCCGCGAGAATTTTTCGCGCACGATGGTGATCTCCTGCTTCTCCTTCACGGAAGTGGCAAAACGCGCCGCCGAGCTGATGACGGAGGGCGGCAGCATGATCACGCTGACCTTCGGCGCCTCGGAACGCGCGATGCCGAACTACAACGTGATGGGCGTGGCCAAGGCGGCACTGGAAGCCTCGGTGCGGTATCTCGCCTCGGATTTCGGACCGCGCGGCATCCGCGTCAACGCGATCTCCGCAGGCCCCATCCGCACGCTCGCCGGCTCCGGCATCGGCGAGGCGCGCGCGATGTTCGCCTTCATGCAAAAACATTCGCCGCTCCGCCGCGGCGTCACGCTCGACGAACTCGGCGGCTCGGCGCTGTATCTGTTGTCGGATCTCTCCGGCGGCGTCACCGGCGAGATCCACTATGTCGATTCCGGCTACAACACCGTCCTGATGCCGCGGCCGGACGATTTGAAAGCGCAGGATTAGCTCTCGTGGAGTGGGCAATGGCGCGCAAGCGACGTGCCAACGATTTCTCAACAATCGAGACCAGTTCCTGCTGCGAAGAATGTGTCGATCAGCGCGCGTCGCTGTTGCGCGCCGCTCGTTGAACCCCGATCAGCAGCGGCAGCGTCTTGTCGAGGCTTTCCGTCAGCATGGCGCGCACGCCGTCGCGCAGTGCGGGATTGTTGGCGGCACCTTCAGGGCGGGTTGGAAACGATTCTGCGGGTAGTTCGCGATAGGGGCCGCCGATTTGCACGCCCAGAAGCCTCTGCACCCTAAGGGAATGATGCGTGTTGATCAGCGCAGAGCTCTGTCCGACAACGGAAAAGTCGCGCCCATCGAAGATGCGGACAAACGCCAGGGCGTAGAGATAGATGCGACGCCCGAGCACCACATCATGGTTGAGGATGCCGAAGCCGCGGACCGTATAGTTGGATGACCCGAAAGGGCTGATTGAATTGAGGATCTGGATGTAGTGCCGGCAATTCGTTCCTTTCACGACCTCGCGCATGTATTGGGCCAGCTCCGCATTGAGATCGCGGAACAACCTGTCCTTCAATGTGTCTTTGGACTCATCGCGGGGAGGAAATTTCGCCGGGTTATAGGGATTCTCAGAACGGACACGCCGGCAGGGATCGCGGCGCGAGTCCGCGCGAAGATCAGTTCATTGAGTCCCCAGCCCGGGATCGGGACGACCGTCTTCTTGTTCTGAAATACGGTCAGGCCGGTCGTCAACACGGTGAACTCATCGCCGGTGGTGACGACCACACCGAAGTCGCATGGGCCGCCGACCACGGGAGCAGGCTTGGCCGTCCGCGTGGTTGTCTTGCCGTTGGCTGGCTTGACGGCTGATCCTGCCGTCTCCGTCCCTGGTGGTCCCGATTTGGTCTGCGCCCAAGCAGATGTCGAAAAGCACCACACGACAGCCACCACCACGAGCAGCCGGGCCATGACCTCAAATGCAGCCCAGCCGCAGGAAGCGGACGAGCGATAGCCTTTGTCGCGCCCCCTCGGCAAAGGCGCTTACTCGCCCTTGATGTATGCGGGTAGATACCTGTCCAACTGGGCCGTGAGCAGGCTGCGTGTGCTGTCACGCAGCAATGCACTGCTGGTCACCTGTTCCGGAGTTTTGGGAAATTCGAGATTGTTGAGGATTTGCATATTGTCGTTCTTGTTGGAGAAGCTCGAAGCAATCACATCGCCGAAGCTGCGGGTAGGCGCCCGATGGATGTCGAAAGTCCGTCCGTCAAAAACGTTGATGCGGAAATAGGAAACCACGACGCCGCGCCCGGAAGGGCTCGCCCAATTCTTGTAGACCCCGAGGCCCTCGATTGATTGATTGGTGCCATCAACCGAAACGCGGGCTTTCGTGGCTACGACGTAACGCTCGCAATTTGCAGTTCCGGCGATCTGCCGCACCAGCGCCGTCAGGTCGTCGCGGTCATTGCGGAACAGTTTCGCTTCCGGATGATAGTAAGGCTTGAAGGCTCCGCTTGCGTAAGCGATCTTTCGGACAGCGGTGCCGGGCGCCGCGGCGCGAACCCTCGCGACGAACAGATCATCGATACCCCACGTCTCGATCGGCGCCTCCATGTACTCGTTTCCGAGCATCGTGAGGCCGACATGTTGCACCGACAACTGGTCTCCGATCGCGGAAATGACACCGATCTGACAGGGGCCGCTCTCCGCCCCGACTGGCTGTTGTGCAGCCGGTTTGGCCTTCGGCGCCGCCTTCTTCACTGCCTTCTTGGCCGGCGCCGCCGTCTGAGCGGGAGGCGCGGTGGTTGCGGGAGGGGTCTGCGCGGCTGCCGCAGTGAGCAGGGACAGCAACGCGATCAGCGAGACAGCAATTCGAAACATCGATTCCGGGAGATCAGGGGCAGGAGGACGGCGGATACGCCACAGTAAATTGGAACCGTGACAACCGCAAGCTGCACCAGGCGACCACTGCCTATCCGGCGGGCCGCTGCCGCCGCCACCGATAATACTTCATCATGAACCCGTTCGACGGCTCGACCTCTTGCTTCTCGAACACAAAGCCCTCGCGCTCGTACCAGCGCCAGGCTTTTTCGTTCTCGCGGACGCAGCGCAGAGACATCTCATCCGGCATTTGCGTGCGCGTGAAGGCGAGCAATTGGCGGCCGAGCGATTGGCTTTGATAGGCGGGTGCGACGAACAGCATGTCGAGATAGAGTTTTGGCAAATGCAGCGCCAGCATCGCGGCGATCGTGCCGTTGTCGTCGGCAACGAACAGGCTCCAGCCGTCCTCGATCTCGCGCCGGATGCGTGCACGCAGGTTTGCCAGCAGAAACTCGCTCGCCTCGCCGAGCCCGGTCGAGACCCAGCTCTCCATCCAGACACGGCCGATCTCGTCGTATTCGTCCGTGCGGGCCGGGCGGATGAGGGGATGCGACATCGAGGCCTCAAATCGGCTTGCTGCGCACGGATGGACGTGCGCGCACCTTGCCCGCCGACAGGCACACCACTTCGGAGATTTGCAGGAGTTGCCGCGCCAGCGGGCTGGTCTTGCGCCAGACCATGCCGATGGTGCGCGACGGCTGCGGGTCGCGGAAGCGCGCGAGCGAGACCGAGGCCGATCGCGTCTCCACCGACACGGCCATCTCCGGGATCAAGGTGACGCCGATGCCGGCGCTGACCATCTGGACCAGCGTCGACAGCGAATTGGCATCCAGCATCTCGCGCGGCGGCGCCGATTGCATGTTGCAGAATGACAGCGCCTGATCGCGGAAGCAGTGCCCCTCTTCGAGCAACAGCAGCCGCATCTCGCGCATCATCTCCCGCGATGGTGCCGGCGTTCCCTCATCGGCGCTCGGCCGCACCAGCAGGAATTTTTCCTCGAACAGGGCGACCTCGGTGAGCGAGGGCTCGGACACCGGCAACGCAACGATGGCGGTATCTAGCCGGCCTTCCACCAGTTCCTGGATCAGCCGCGGTGTCATCGTCTCGCGCACGCGGATGTCGAGCTCCGGATGCATGCGCGTCAGATTCTTGGTGATTGTCGGCAGCAGATAGGGCGCTATCGTCGGAATCATGCCGATGCGCAGCCGTCCGGAGAACCGGTCCTGCGAGGCGCGGGCGAAATCGCCGAGTTCGTCGACCGAGCGCAAGATGTCGCGGACGCGCTGCGCGAGCTCCTCGCCAAATCGGGTCAGCGCCACCTGCCGGGCGCTGCGCTCCAGCAGCAGCCCGCCGAGCGCCTCCTCCAGCTCCTTGATCTGCATCGACAGGGCAGGCTGCGAGATCGAACAGGACTCAGCCGCGCGGCCGAAATGACTGTGACGCGCCAAGGCGTCGAAATAGCGGAGTTGGCGTAGCGTGAGGTTTAGCATCAGAAAATCTTATCGCTGCGATCATTAAAGTCAACTTCCCCTGATCGAACGCGAAGCTTAGAGTGCTTCTACCTGGTCAAAGGCGCGAGTTCGACGCCACCAGAGGAGGTATTCATGGACGACACTTCAAAGTGCCCGTTTTCGGGTGGAAAACGTGTGCCGGCGAACCGCGATTGGTGGCCGACCCAACTCAGCATCGAGATGCTGCACAAGAATTCCGCCAAGTCCGACCCGATGGACAAGGACTTCGACTACGCCAAGGAATTCAAGTCGCTCGACCTGAACGCGGTCATCAAGGACCTGACCGCGCTGATGACCGAATCGCAGGAATGGTGGCCCGCCGACTTCGGTCACTACGGCGGCCTCATGATCCGCATGGCCTGGCACAGCGCGGGCACCTATCGCACCACCGACGGCCGCGGTGGCGCCGGCGCCGGACAGCAGCGTTTCGCGCCGCTCAACAGCTGGCCCGATAACGCCAATCTCGACAAGGCACGCCGTCTGCTCTGGCCGATCAAGCAGAAATACGGCCGCAAGATCTCCTGGGCCGATCTGATGGTGCTGGCCGGCAACGTCGCGCTGGAGTCGATGGGCTTCAAGACCTTCGGCTTTGCCGGCGGCCGCGTCGACGTCTGGGAGCCGGAAGAGCTGTATTGGGGTCCCGAAGGGACGTGGCTGGGCGATGAGCGCTACAGCGGCGAACGCCAGCTCGCCGAGCCGCTGGGCGCGGTGCAGATGGGCCTCATCTACGTCAATCCGGAAGGCCCCAACGGCAAGCCGGATCCGGTCGCCGCGGCCAAGGACATTCGCGAGACCTTCGCCCGCATGGCGATGAACGACGAAGAGACCGTCGCGCTGATCGCCGGCGGCCACACCTTCGGCAAGACCCATGGTGCGGGCGATCCGTCTCTGGTCGGACCGGAGCCGGAAGCGGGCGCGCTCGAGGATCAGGGCCTCGGCTGGAAGAGCAAGCACGCTTCGGGCCACTCGGGTGACGCTATCACCAGCGGTCTCGAGGTGACATGGTCGCAGACCCCCACCAAGTGGAGCAACTACTTCTTCGAGAACCTGTTCAACTTCGAATGGGAGCTGACCAAGAGCCCGGGCGGTGCGAACCAATGGACGGCAAAGGGCGCCGACCCCGTCATTCCCGACGCCTTCGACAAGTCCAAGAAGCATCGGCCGACGATGCTGACGACCGATCTCTCGCTGCGTATGGATCCGGCCTATGAGAAAATCTCGCGCCGCTTCCTGGAGAATCCCGATCAGTTCGCGGACGCCTTCGCCCGTGCCTGGTTCAAGCTCACCCATCGCGACATGGGCCCGGTCCAACGCTATCTCGGCCCGCTGGTGCCGAAGGAAACGCTGATCTGGCAGGACCCGATCCCCGCTGTGAATCACGAGCTGGCGAGCGAGCAGGATATCGCCTCCCTGAAGACCAAGATCCTGGCCTCGGGTCTGTCGGTCTCGGAGCTGGTCTCGACCGCATGGGCGTCGGCCTCGACGTTCCGCGGCTCGGACAAGCGTGGCGGCGCCAACGGCGCGCGCATTCGCCTCGCCCCGCAGAAGGACTGGGAGGTGAACGAGCCGGCTCAGCTCTCGAAGGTCCTGGGCAAGCTCGAAGCGATCCAGAAGGACTTCAACGCGTCATCCGGTGCGAAGAAGGTCTCGCTGGCGGACCTCATCGTGCTCGGCGGCACCGCCGCGGTCGAGAAGGCCGCGAAGGATGCCGGCGTCGACGTCAAGGTCGGCTTCACGCCGGGCCGCATGGATGCCTCGCAGGAGCAGACCGACGCCGCTTCGTTTGCTCCGCTGGAGCCGCGGGCCGATGGCTTTCGCAACTTCATCGGCAAGCGGCAGCAATTCATGATGCCCGAGGAGGCTCTGGTCGATCGTGCGCAGCTGCTCCGGCTTACCGGCCCGGAGATGACGGTGCTCGTCGGCGGTCTGCGCGTGCTCGGTGCCAATGCGAACGGTTCGAAGAACGGCGTCCTCACCTCGAAGGTGGGAACGCTGAGCAACGACTTCTTCGTCAACCTGCTCGACATGAGCACGCAGTGGTCGCCGGCCGGCACCGACGGCACCTATGAGGCCCGCGACCGCAAGACCAACGCGGTGAAGTGGACCGGCACGCGCGTCGACCTGATCTTCGGCGCGCACTCGCAGCTTCGCGCCTACGCCGAGGTTTATGCCACGTCTGATTCCAAGGAGCAGTTCGTCAAGGACTTCGCCAAGGCCTGGACCAAGGTGATGAACCTCGATCGCTACGACATCGCGGCCTGATTCCAAAGTTCAGCAAGCGACCAACAAAAAGGGCGGCCGCGAGGCCGCCCTTCGTGTTTCTGGCAGGTAGCGAGATTTACTCGCCGGCCGCTTCGCGCGCGGGCTGCTGGCTCTCGCCCTTGCCCTCGAGGTCTTCGCCCGTCTCCTGGTCGACCACTTTCATCGACAGGCGGGTCTTGCCGCGGTCGTCGAAGCCGAGCAGCTTGACCTTGACCTTGTCGCCTTCCTTGACGACGTCGGAGGTCTTCTGCACGCGCGCCGAAGCGAGCTGGCTGATGTGGACCAGACCGTCCTTGGAGCCGAAGAAGTTCACGAAAGCGCCGAACTCCATCACCTTGACGACGGTGCCGTCATAGATCTGGCCGACTTCCGGATCGGAGGCGATCGACTTGATCCACTTGATCGCGGCCTTCATGGCCTCGCCGTCGTTGGAGGCGACCTTCACGGTGCCGTCGTCCTCGATATTGACCTTGGCACCGGTCTTCTCGACGATCTCGCGGATCACCTTGCCGCCGGTGCCGATCACTTCGCGGATCTTGTCGGTGGCGATCTTGAAGGTCTCGATGCGCGGCGCGTATTCGCCGAGCTCGGCACGCGCGTTGGTGAGCGCCTTCGACATCTCGCCGAGAATGTAGATACGCCCATCCTTGGCCTGGCCGAGCGCGACCTTCATGATCTCCTCGGTGATGCCCTCGATCTTGATGTCCATCTGGAGCGAGGTGATGCCCTGCTCGGTACCGGCGACCTTGAAGTCCATGTCGCCGAGATGGTCCTCGTCACCAAGGATGTCCGAGAGAACCGCGAAGCGCTTGTCTTCGAGGATCAGGCCCATTGCGATGCCCGCGGTCGGCCGCTTCAACGGCACGCCGGCGTCCATCAGCGCGAGCGAGGCGCCGCAGACCGATGCCATCGACGAGGAGCCGTTGGATTCGGTGATCTCCGACACCACGCGCGTGGTGTAGGGGAATTCGTGGTGCGGCGGCAGCACCGGGTGGATCGCGCGCCAGGCGAGCTTGCCGTGGCCGATCTCGCGGCGCTTGGTGCCGCCGAGGCGGCCGGTCTCACCGACCGAGTAGGGAGGGAAGTTGTAGTGCAGCAGGAACGTCTCTTTGTACGTTCCCGACAGCGCGTCGATGTACTGCTCGTCCTCGCCGGTGCCGAGCGTGGTCACGACCAGCGCCTGGGTCTCGCCGCGGGTGAACAGCGCCGAGCCGTGAGCGCGGGGCAGCACGCCGACTTCGGCGACGATGTTGCGCACGGTCTTGGAATCGCGGCCGTCGATGCGCTTGCCGGTGTCGAGAATGTTCCAGCGAACGATCTTGGCTTCGAGCTCCTTGAACACGCCGCCGATGCGCAGCTTGTCGTATTTGGGCTCCTGGCCTTCGGGGAAGTAGTGCGCGATCACCTTTTCCTTGACCTTGCCGACCGCGGCGTAGCGATCCTGCTTGACCGGAATGGCGTAGGCGGCGCGCAGTTCCTGCTCGACCATGCCGAGCATTTCCTTTTCGAGCGCCGAATTGTCGATCGTGGTGACCTCGCGCGGCTCCTTCGCAGCCTTCTCGGCGAGCTCGATGATCGCGTTGATCACCGGCTGGAAGTGGCGGTGACCGAACATCACGGCGCCGAGCATGATCTCTTCGTTCAGCTCCTTGGCCTCCGATTCCACCATCAGCACCGCGTCCGCGGTGCCGGCGACGACGAGGTCGAGCTGGGTGTCGACCATCTCGTCGAGAGTCGGGTTGAGGATGAACTCGTCATTGGCGAAGCCGACGCGCGCGGCGCCGATCGGGCCTTTGAAGGGAGCGCCCGACAAGGTCAGCGCAGCCGACGAGGCCACCAGCGCGACGATATCGGGATCGTTCTCCATGTCGTGCGAGAGCACGGTGACGATCACCTGGGTCTCGTTGCGCCAGCCGTCGACGAACAGCGGACGGATCGGACGGTCGATCAGGCGGGAGACCAGCGTTTCCTTCTCGGTCGGACGACCCTCGCGCTTGAAATAGCCGCCGGGAATGCGGCCGGCCGCGTAGGTCTTCTCCTGGTAGTCGACGGTCAGCGGCAGGAAGTCGACGCCTTCGCGCGGCGACTTCGCGGCAACGACGGTGGCGAGCACCACGGTCTCGCCGTAGGTCGCGACGACTGCGCCATCGGCCTGGCGGGCGATCTTGCCGGTTTCGAGCTTGAGAGGGCGTCCACCCCAGTCGATCTCGACTGAATGCTTATTGAACATAGAGGTCTTCTTTCATGGGTTCTCGAAAGAAGGACGGCTCGAAAAACAAAAACCATGCGCAAGATTGCGGGACGTTGATCGAAGCGGGCGATCAGCGTCCTGCGATCCTGCCATGGTTTTTGGATTTCGGATGGCGTCCATCCCTTCGGGTCATACGGGCGCCTTGCCCGTTGTGCCCAGCCGCCGGATTGCTGCTGGACTGTCAGTCGGCACGAACGCGAACACCGAAGCGCGGTATTCGCCCATCATGCCCCGGATGCTTGCCGTCACTCGAGTATGATCCGGAAAGTGCAAAGCGGTTTTCCGACAAGATCATGCTCAAACAACAATCCAAAGTGCGATTTTATCGCGCTTTGGGCTCGCATCCGACGCGCACGCGGCCTCGACGAAAAACCTTTAAACAAACGCTTTCGTTCGAAATCACGCGCGAAAACGCGCGCCGTTTGGCGCGCGCAAGAACTCTTAACGACGAATGTTGTGCTTCTCGAGCAGCGCCTTGTAACGCGCCTCGTCCTTCTTCTTCACATAGTCGAGGAGCGAGCGGCGGGTCGAGACCAGCTTCAAGAGACCGCGACGCGAATGGTTGTCCTTCACGTGGGTCTTGAAATGGTTGGTGAGGTTGGCGATGCGTTCCGACAGGATCGCGACCTGAACCTCTGGCGAGCCGGTATCGCCGGCCTTGTTGGCATTCGTCTTGATGACTTCCGCTTTGCGTTCTGCGGCAATCGACATCGGTCAATTTCTCTCGTTGCGATCGGCGCTGGCAGTCAGGCCGGTCAGGTTGAACACACGCTTGGGGATGATTTCGCCATTGCCGACTTCGGCAAGCGCGAGAAGCCGGCCTGCCACCGTGACATAGACTGTGCCGCTACAAGTGGGCGCATCCCGTCCGCGCAACAAAACGGCTTGGCCCCGATGGAGCCTTGCCGCATCAGCCCGAGTGACGGCCAGTGCCGGGATGTCGTCCAGCGCGGTCTCAACGGGCATAAGCGCGTCGGCGAGGCTACCCTCGCCGGACGCGGCTCTATCGCACAAAGCCTCCAACTGATCCAGCGGAATCATGTCGTTCTCGCCAAATGGGCCGACCAGGGTCCGCCGCAGCGCGCAGATATGACCGTAAGTGCCGAGAATCCGGCCCATATCGCGGGCCAGCGCGCGGACATAGGTGCCCTTGCCGCACTCGGCCTCGAACACGGCCCGGTCGCTATCCGGTTGATCTACAAGGCTTAAACGATGAATCTCGACCGGACGGGGGGCCAGTTCCACGATCTCGCCGTCGCGGGCCAGGTCGTAAGCGCGCTCGCCCTGGACCTTGATCGCGGAATAGCGCGGCGGGATCTGCTGGATCACCCCCGTGAAACGGGGCAGCAGGGCCTCGATGGCCTCCCGGGTCGGGCGCTGGTCCGAGGTTGCGGTCGCCCGGCCCTCGATGTCGTCGGTGTCGCGCTCCTCGCCCCAGCATACCGTGAACCGGTAGCGCTTGCGGCCGTCCATGACGAAGGGAACGGTCTTGGTGGCCTCGCCGAGCGCGATCGGCAGGCCGCCGGAGGCGAGCGGATCGAGCGTGCCGGCATGGCCGGCGCGCTTGGCGTTGAACAGGCGCTTGAGCACGGCAACGGCCTGCGTCGAGGTCATGCCGATCGGCTTGTCGAGCACCACCCAGCCGTGAACGTC
The DNA here is from genome assembly GCF_000515415.1 of Bradyrhizobium sp. WSM1417. Lineage (NCBI taxonomy): Bacteria > Pseudomonadati > Pseudomonadota > Alphaproteobacteria > Hyphomicrobiales > Nitrobacteraceae > Bradyrhizobium > Bradyrhizobium sp. WSM1417. Next base: position 803,140 of record NZ_KI911783.1, on the reverse strand, counting down.
GCGGCGGTCGCGGCGCGGCTGGTTGCCCTTCTGCTTGTTGGCGCGCGGATCGTTGTTGACGCGGCGCGGCTCCTGAGGCGGCTGAGAATTGCCGCTCATGTCCGCAAAACTATTTTTCTGCACGTCGAGCTGATCGGCCTCTTCGCCGCCGATCGTGCCGTGAGCCGGGTCCATCGTCATCGTTCTTCTTCCCGATCCGAATCCGGATCCTGTTCCAGGTCCTTCTGCACCGCGGGTGTTCGCAAAAGCTTCTCGATCCGTTCCGCTTCGTCGAATCGTTCGTCGACGCGGAAGCGAAGGTCAGGTGCAAATTTCAGGTTAACGCGCCGCGCGACCTCGCCGCGCAGGAATTTCTTGTTGCGCTCGAGCGCAGCGAGGACGATCTCGGTGTCGCGACCACCGAGCGGCATCACGTAGACTGTCGCGAGCTTCAGGTCGGGCGACATCCGCACCTCCGGCACGGTGATGATGTGGCCTTCGAGGTCAGCATCATGCACGCTGCCTTGCGCCAGAATCTCGGCTATCGCATGGCGAACCTGCTCGCCGACCCGCAACTGACGTTGCGAGCCGCCGGACGCGGAACTCTTTTTCTGATGATGGCGGGGCATGGTCTGAAAATCACCTCGTCATGCCCGCGTTTGGGGCACTGGCACTGTCATTTGTCCTGCTGAAACGAAGAGGGGTGGATGGCCGGAAAAAATTCCGGCCATCGCACTCCCGCAATTCAGTTCAAAAAAGATCCAGGCGCTTCGGTAAGATTTGGACTTACAGGGAGCGCTGGATCGTCTCCACGCGGTAACACTCAATGACGTCACCGGCGCGCATGTCGTGATAGTTTTCGAAGGCCATGCCGCATTCCTGACCGGACTGGACTTCCTTCACTTCGTCCTTGAAGCGCTTCAGCGTCGACAGCTTGCCTTCGTGCACGACGACGTTGTCGCGGATCAGGCGCACGTTGGCGCCGCGTTCCACGGTGCCGTCGGTGACGCGGCAGCCGGCGACCTTGCCGACCTTGGAGATGTTGAAGATCTCCAGGATCGCGGCATTGCCGAGCATGGTTTCCCGCAGGGTCGGCGCGAGCAGGCCGCTCATGGCCTTCTTCACGTCGTCCACGAGGTCGTAGATGATGTTGTAGTAACGGATCTCGATGCCGTTGCGCTTGGCGGCCGCAGCGGCCTCCTTGTTCGCACGAACCGAGAAGCCGATGATCGCGGCGTTGAAGCCTTCCGCAAGCGTTACGTCCGATTCCGAGATGCCGCCGACACCCGCATGCAGGATACGCGCGGCGACTTCGTCCGTGCCGAGCTTCTCCAGCGAGCCGAGGATCGCTTCCAGCGAGCCCTGCACGTCGGCCTTGATGATCAGCGGGAATTCCTTGCGGCCCGCCGTCTTCAACTGCGACATCATCTGCTCGAGCGAGCCGCGCATGCCGGAGATCGAGGCAGCCGCGTTCTCGCGCTTCTGGTGCGCGCGGTAGCTGGTGACCTGGCGGGCGCGGGCTTCGTTCTCGACCACGGCGAGACGATCGCCGGCTTCCGGCGGACCGTTGAAGCCGAGCACCTCGACCGGCACCGATGGACCTGCCTCCTGCACCGTCTCGCCCTGATCCGAGATCAGCGCGCGGACGCGGCCCATTTCGGCGCCGGCGACGATGATGTCGCCGACACGGAGCGTGCCGCGCTGGACCAGAACGGTCGCGACCGGGCCGCGGCCACGATCGAGCTTGGCTTCGATCACGGTGCCTTCGGCCGGACGATCCGAATTGGTCTTGAGGTCGAGGATGTCGGCCTGGAGCGCGATCATCTCGAGCAGCTTGTCGAGATTGGTCTTGTTCTTCGCCGACACTTCGACGTCGACGACTTCGCCGCCGAAGGATTCCACCTGCACCTCGTGCTGGAGCAGCTCGGTGCGCACGCGCTCGGGCTTGGCGTCGGGCTTGTCGATCTTGTTGATGGCAACAATGATCGGCACCCGCGCCGCCTTGGCGTGGTTGATGGCTTCGATCGTCTGCGGCATCACGCCGTCGTCGGCCGCAACCACCAGCACGACGATGTCGGTCACCTTGGCGCCGCGGGCGCGCATCGCGGTGAACGCGGCGTGGCCGGGCGTGTCGATGAAGGTGATCTTCTTGCCGCTTTCGGGCGACAGCACCTGATAGGCGCCGATATGCTGGGTGATGCCGCCGGCTTCGCCGGAGACGACGTTGGCATGACGGAGCGCGTCGAGCAGCGAGGTCTTGCCGTGGTCGACGTGGCCCATCACGGTCACCACCGGCGAGCGCGGCTCGGTGTCGGTGGAATCATCGATGGCGTCGAACAGGCCTTCTTCAACGTCGGACGCGGCAACGCGCTTGACGGTGTGACCAAGCTCCTCGGCGATCAGCTGCGCGGTGTCGGCATCGATCACGTCGGTGATCTTGTGGATCGCGCCCTGCTTCATCAGCATGCGGATGATTTCCACCGCGCGCTCCGACATGCGGTTGGCGAGCTCCTGGATCGTGATCGCTTCCGGAATGACCACCTCGCGGATGAGCTTTTCTTTCGGCTCGTTCGCGGCATGGCCCTTCAGGCGCTGGGTGCGGCGGCGGAACGAGGCGATGGAGCGCTCGCGGACGTCGTCGGCGTTGAAGGCGGTGACGACCGTCAGGCGGCCGCGCTCCTTCTGCGGGCCGGGCTTGTGGGTGGGCTTGGGAGCGACCACAGGCCGCGCAGCGCCGCCGGGGCCGCGACGGATCTGGCGCGGACCCTCGTCCTCGTCCGGTCCGGCTGCGACAGCGGGGGCGCGGCCCACCGGGCCTCCCGGGCGCTGCGTGGTCGTTCCCGGCCGCGCGGTCGTTGTTCCCGGGCGTGCCGTGGTGGTTGTGCCGGGTCGCGCCGTGGGCGCTCCGGGCCGCGCTGCAGGAGCGGCCGAGGTCGCCGTTGCAGGGCGCGCCGCGGATTGCGGTTGCTCGCCTTCGCCAAAACGCTTCTTGGCCTCGGTTTCGGCCTTCCGCTTGGCTTCCTCTTCGTGGCGGTGACGCTCCTCCTCGGCCTTGCGGCGGGCTTCCGCGGCCTCGCGATCGGCACGCTCGGCGCTTTCGCGGACCGCGCGGCGCTGGGCCTCTTCCTCGGCATGGCGGCGCTCTTCGACTTCGCGCACCTTGGCATCGGCCAGCGCGCTGGCGCGGGCGGAACGTTCGTCCTCGGTCAGCGTACGCAGCACCACGCCGGAGCCGGCGTTGCGCGGCGGCGCGGGGCGGGCCGGAGCGGGCTTGGGCGCGGCGGCCGGCGCGGGTTTCGCCACCTCGGCGACCTGCGGCTCGGGGCTGCCGTCGACACGGCGCTTGCCACGCTTCTCGACCACGACCTGCTTGCTACGGCCATGACTGAAGCTCTGGCGCACGGTGCCCGTTTCGACGCGCGGCTTGAGCGATAGCGTCTTGCTCGGAACGCTCAGCTTCTTGTCGCCAGGGGTCTTGGTATCAACCATTAAGCAGTCCTAATCCTGATCTTGTTGTCTTGTGCGTTGCCGCACCGTGCTATCGGGTGGTCGTTGTCTCTCAGAAATCCTGGCCGGGCTTTTCGGCAGTCCTGTCAGCGTCCGCCATCCGGTATCGGACCAGCATCTGGCTACGTGACAGGAATGACTTGCTCGCCGGGCCCGCGAGCAGGGCAGCATGTATCACATTTGACCGGGTAAGTGCCAAATCCAATTCTGTCGATTTTAGTGCGGTGACGACGGGAATCTGCGGCCTGGCGCCGCGATTTCCCTCATTTTGACGCGCCAGCATGTCCAATTTGCGGATTCCGTCCGCGGCCCCGTCGCTGGCATGGATCAGGACCTCGACCGTACCTTCCCGAAGCGCGCTTTCGACCTTGCCGAAACCGGCCACGATCTGGCGCGCCTTGGCAGCAATCCCAAGGGATTCGACCACGCTCCGGACCAGGAGCGCCTCGATCTCGGCGGGAAGCGTTTGAGGAATGCGCAGCTCGCGCTTGAAGGCTTTGGTAAAATGGTGACGCCGAACGGCTTCCGCAACCACCTCGCGCGAGGCGGTGACCCACATGCCACGTCCGGGAAGCTTGCGCTTGAGATCGGGAACTATGTGCCCTTGCGGCGAGACGACGAAGCGGATCAGCTCGTCGATCGGCCGGACCTCGCGGCTGACCGCACACATCCGCATGGTCGCGGACCTTTCGGTCCGCGGCCCATGGTCGAGTTCGGGGTCAGTATCGGCGAGCATCCGGGTGACATCCTCCTTCGCCTTAAGCCGGCTGATCTTCGGTCGCCTCGGCCTCTTCGGCGGGCTTAGCGAGATCGGCCTCGGTGATCCAGCCGGCCTTGACACGGGCCTGCATGATCATTGCTTCGGCATCGTCACGGGAAATTTCGAGGCCATCGAGCGCGCCCGGATATTTGGTCTGCTCGCCGCCTTCCTTGCGCTCGGTCCAGCCGACCAGATCGTCCGTGGCGCAACCGGCGAGGTCGTCGACCGACTTGATGTCGTTCTCGCCGAACTTCACCAGCATCTTCGAGGTGACGCCGGGCACGTCCTTCACGGCGTCCTCGACGCCGAGCTCCTTGCGCCTGGCCTCGAGCTCGGCTTCCAGCTGTTCGAGATATTCACGGGCGCGGTTCTGGAGTTCCTGCGCGGTCTCCTCGTCGAACCCTTCAATACCGGCGAGTTCCTTGACGTCCACCATCGCGAGTTCCTCGACCGAGGTGAAGCCTTCGGACGCCAGCAATTGGCCGACCACTTCGTCGACATTGAGCGATTCCATGAAGACGCGGGTGGAGTTCTCGAAATCGGCCTGGCGGCGCTCCGATTCCTCCTGCTCAGTCAGGATGTCGATGTCCCAGCCGGTGAGCTGCGAGGCCAGACGCACATTCTGGCCGCGGCGGCCGATCGCCAGCGAGAGCTGGTTGTTGGTGTCGGGCACGACGACCTCGATGCGCTCGCGGTCTTCGTCGATGACGACCTTGGAGACCTCGGCCGGCGCCAGCGCGTTGACCACGAAGGTCGCGATGTCCGGCGACCAGGGGATGATGTCGATCTTCTCGCCCTGCAATTCGTTCACCACCGCCTGCACGCGCGAACCGCGCATACCGACGCAGGCGCCGACCGGATCGACCGAGGAATCGCGGGAAATCACGCCGATTTTCGCGCGCGAGCCGGGATCGCGGGCGACCGCCTTGATCTCGACGATGCCGTCATAGATCTCGGGCACTTCCTGCGCGAACAGCTTTGCCATGAACTGCGGATGGGTGCGGGAGAGGAAGATCTGCGGGCCGCGGGTCTCGCGGCGGACGTCGAAGATGTAGGCGCGGACGCGGTCGCCGTTGCGGAACACTTCGCGCGGCAGCATCTCGTCGCGACGGATGATGGCCTCGCCGCGGCCGAGATCGACGATCACGCTGCCATATTCGACGCGCTTGACGACGCCGTTGACGATGTCGCCGATGCGGTCCTTGAATTCCATATATTGCCGGTCGCGCTCGGCCTCGCGCACCTTCTGCACGATCACCTGCTTGGCGGATTGCGCGGCGATGCGGCCATATTCAAGCGGCGGCAGGGTGTCGGCGATGGTGTCGCCGACCTGGGCACCGGGATTGGCGCGCTGCGCATCCACCAGCGAGATCTGGTTGGAATGGTTTTCGACCGTCTCGACCACCAGCATGTGGCGCGACAGCCGAAGCTCGCCCTTCTTCGGGTCGATCTCGGCGTGAACGTCGGTCTCGCTGCCGTAACGGGCCCGCGCCGCCTTGGCGATGGCATCCTCCATCGCCGCGATGACGATGCCGCGGTCGATCGATTTCTCGCGCGCAACGGCGTCGGCGATCTGAAGCAATTCAAGTCGATTGGCGCTGACTGCCATGGCTAGTCTCCTTCGTCAGGATCGATCTCGCCCCGTCGCGCGCGTTCGGCGGCCAGGCGATGTTTCTTGGTATTGGTCGGAGCCGGCTTCTTCGTCGTTGCCGGCGCCGGCTTCTTAGCCGGCTTGGTGTTCTTGGTCGTTTTTTCGCTGATGCTGGCGTGCGGTGCCGCCGGCGGCTCCAGGCCGAGGTTGCGGCGCATCTCGCGTGCCTGGGCCTTGCCGCGGCGCATGGATTCCGCGATCAGCTCGTCGGTCAGCACCAGTCGCGCCTCGGCGATATCTTCCATCGTCAGGAGAACGTCGGCAGCCTCGGTCGCCTTGACGTCGTCACGATGCAGATGCACGCGGTCGCCTTCGACGGGGCCGATCATGCCGCGGAACCGCTTCCGCCCCTCATGGGCGACCGCCATCTCGATCTTCACCAGATGGCCGGCATAACGCTCGAAATCAGAGCGGCGCACCAGCGGGCGGTCGATCCCCGGTGAGGAGATTTCCAGCCGATAGGCGCGATCGACGGGATCGGCGACATCGAGCACGGGCGACAGCGCCCGCGAGATCGCCTCGCAATCCTCGATCTGCATCGAGCCGTCCGGCCGCTCGGCCATAACCTGCACGGTGCAGCCGGATTCGCCGGAAATGCGGATCCGCACCAAGCGGTAGCCCATGCCTTCGAGCACCGGCCCCGCGACCGCGGACACCCGTGCCGCCACGCCCGGCTCGACCACAAGCCTCGGCTCGGCCAGCAATTCGGCATCCGTGGAACCAGGGTTCGGTTCGGTCATATCAGGGGTCAAGGCGCTCGGTATGGTTAAGGCTTGGTTAAGCTTTCAAGCCCGCTTCGGAACTCTCCCGACAGATCGGCGGGCCGCACATCTTCCACCAAGCCGCGTTCAGGTAATAAAAAAGAGCGGGTCCTTTCGGGCCCACTCTCACTACGCGGATCGTATGAGAAGATGAATTGGCGGTGATATAGCGCTTTCCGCCCTCTCGGACAAGGCCCATTGCAGGGCGCGCGAGGCTTTTTGCGCCCGCTGGGCGGCCCGCCCCCGCAACGCTTCCTTCACCTCCAAGGCATAGATTCCCTGATTGTGGGGCGGCTTGGACCAGGGCGTACCCGCGGCGTGCCCCCTACGAGTTTGCGTTTTCATGACCGTTGCCACGTCGCTCATTCCCGGACTGGACGATATCGTCAAACGCGGCGACCCGCGGCGTCGCGGCGAGATCGCGCACGCCATCTCCCAATTGTTCTTTCAGGACGCCGAGAACCTCCGGCCCGATGTCGTCGATCTCTTCGACAACCTGCTGATCGATCTCGTCCCGCATGCCGAGCTTGCCTCGCGCGTCGATCTCGCCGAACGCTTCTCGCGCCTGAACAACGCGCCGCGGCATCTCGTGAGTCAGCTCGCGCGCGAAAACGAAATCGCGGTGGCGGGCCCCGTGCTGCGCCATTCCCCCGTGCTCGACGACGACGCTCTCGTCGAGATCGCGCGACTGAAGGGCCAGGGCCATCTGCTGGCGATGAGCGAGCGACCCACGCTGTCGGCTGTCATCACCGACGTGCTGGTCGAGCGCGGCGATCGCGACGTGGTGCGCCGCGCCGCGGGCAATTCCGGCGCGGAGTTCTCGCCTGGCAGCTATTCCGAGCTGATCAAGCGTGCCGCGCAGGATGGCGTGCTGACGCTCAGGATCGGCCAGCGTAGCGATCTTTCGGGTGAGAACCTGAAACAGCTTCTCGACGGTACGCTCGACGTCATCCGCCGTCGCCTCTCGAGCGTGGTCAATCCCGTGCGCCAGGTCGAGATCAAGCGCGCCATGGAGGCCATCGAGGAAGCTACGCTCCCGCCGGGCCCGCGTCGCGATTTCTCGGGAGCCCAACGTACGGTGCTGGCCTTGCATCGTGGGGGTCATCTTGGCGAGAGCGCGCTGTTTGGCTTCGCGAAGGCCTACAAATACGAGGAGGCGATCGCTTCGCTTTCGGCGATGTCCGGAGTCCGCCTCTCGGTCCTCGACCGCCTGATCACGGGTGACCGCTACGATCCAATTCTGGTTCTGGGGCGTGTGCTGAATGTCAGCTGGCCGACGGTGCGGGCGCTGATCCTGATGTGGTACGGCCCGAATCGCACGCCAGCCGACGCCGATCTTGAGCAGGCGCGCGCGAACTTCACGCGGCTGATGCCGACGACCGCGGAGCGCGTCGTGAATTTCTGGCGCAACCGGCAGACGATCTAGACCCGTCGAAACCGCAGATACGCCGCCTTGCGGCCTTCGCGCGTTGCCTTCCGGCCGTAGCGCGTCATCGTGTATCCGTCCCACGGCAGGCGAAAATCATCGGCGCGCTCCGCGAGCCAGACAAAATCCGTCGAGCGCGACAGATGCGAGAGCGTCCAGGCGCAGTAATCGTCGATGTCGCAGACGAAACGAAATTCGCCGCCGGCTTTCAACACGCGCGCCATCGCGGCGATGGTCCGGTCCTGGACGAAGCGCCGCTTCCAGTGTCGCCGTTTCGGCCAGGGGTCGGGATGGATCAGGTCGATCCGCGACAGCGAAGCCCTCGGCAGCCAGGCGAGGAGCTCGGCGGCATCGCCTGCGAACAGGCGGATGTTGCCGATGTCGGCGGCCTCGATCTGCGCGAGGATCTTCGCCATGCCGTTGACGTAAGGCTCGCAGCCGATGAAGCCTGTTGTGGCGAAGCTTTGCGCTTCGGCCGCGAGATGCTCGCCGCCGCCGAAGCCGATCTCGAGCCGCAAATCGCCGGCTGCGGGGCCGAAGATCTCGCGGGCATCCGCCGGTGCTTCGCGGTCGATCGCGAGCGCAAGACGCGGCAGCAGATGATCGATCAGCTCGGCCTGGTGCTGCCTGAGCTTGTGGCCCTTGCGGCGTCCGAAGAAAGCGCGCTCGCTGTCCTCGCGATCGGGATCTGTTTTGCGCTCATTCATCGTAGCGTCTGGTACAGTCGATGGAGCAGCCGCGCGCGCGGTTCGAGCGACGAGACATAGAGCTGCTCATAATGAGTGTGCGCGCCCTTGCCGTCGACGCCGAGCCCGTCGAGCGTCGCGGTGTGGGCGGCGGTGAAATTACCGTCCGAGCCGCCGCCGGTGTGAACGTCGAGCAGCTCGAAACCCATCTCGGTAGCAACCGTCTTTGCATGTTCGTACAGCGAGGCGCCTGCATTGCTCTTCTCGTAAGGCGGACGATTGAGCCCGCCCGTGACCTTGACCGTGACGCCATCCGTCCTTGATGTCAGGGCGAGGATCTTGCCGACGAATTCATCCGCGTCCTTGAGGCTCAGCACGCGCAGATCGATTTCGGCATGGGCTTCTTCCGGCGTCACATTGGGCCGCGTGCCGCCGCGCACCACGCCGACATTGACGGTGACGCCGCGCGCCAGATCGTTCATCGCTTCCAGCGCCAGGATGACGTTGGCGAGCTCGCGGATCGCGCTGCGGCCATCCTGGGGCCGCGTGCCGGCATGCGCGGGCACGCCTTTGATGAACACTTCGAATCGCCCGACGCCCTTGCGGCCGGTGACGATCTTGCCGCCATCGCGGGCCGGCTCCGTCACCAGCACGTACTTCGCCTTGCGCCCTTCGGTCTCGATGAGTGCGCGAGAGGTGGGGCTGCCGATCTCCTCGTCGGAGGTGAACAGATGGGTGATGCCGAGCGGCGAGCGATCGGCCGTGGCGCAAAGCGCGCGAAAGGCGTGGTGGGCGATGTAGGCGCCGCCCTTCATGTCGTAGATGCCGGGACCGAACGCGCTGTCGCCTTCGACCTTGAACGGCAGGCGCTCGATAAATCCCATGGGATGAACGGTATCGAGGTGGCTCAGCACCAGGATGCCGGGCCGGTCCTGGCCCCACGTCGAGCGCGCCACGAGATGATCGCCGCAACCATCGACGCCGGCGATGCGCTCCAGCGTGACAGGGAGATCGCGGTATTGCTCCGCGACCATTGAGACCAGCTTGTTGACCTGTTCAGGTGCGTCCGTTGGCGTCTCGACCTCCACCCAGCGGCGGATGTCATCGAGAATAGTTTGAGAATCGAACCAATTGGAGCCGGTCATGAGCGCATCTGTGCCTTTGAATCGCATCATCGAGGAAGACGCGCATCAAAGCGCGGCCGCAAATGACGACATAGGCCAGATTTGACGCAGTCTCAAATCGGATTGAGACGGCACCTCAGCGCTTGTCGGGGCCTTCGCGGGCCGCGATCTGCTCGACGAGATCGACGATCGAGCGGCGCATCTTCGAATCGGTGATTCGGGTGAACGCCTTGGTCAAGGCGAGTCCTTCGGAAGTCGCGAGGAAATCCGAGACGTAAGACGGCGATGCGCCTTCTGCGAAGCCGTCCGGCCCCGCCACGCCGCTCGGACCGCCCTCGAACAGGAAGGACACCGGCACCTGGAGAATTTCGGCAATTTGCTGGATGCGGCTCGCGCCGACCCGATTTGTGCCCTTCTCGTATTTCTGAACTTGTTGGAAAGTCAGGCCCAAAGCTTCACCGAGCTTTTCCTGGCTCATGCCCAACATGATGCGGCGCATCCGCACGCGACTGCCGACGTATTTGTCAACAGGGTTGGGCGCTTTCGACATTTCCTCAGCCCTCCAAACATCACCTTCGGCGCAATCAGGAATGCCTCAGGTGTAAGCAACGTCAAAATCAGACCCTGTTATTGGAAAACATTGCGGAGAAATTTAGCAATGCCCACTGTCTTTTGCAGCCGGTGCAGAATGAGGAGGCCGCGTGCAGTCTGTCAACCGTGGGACTACGGTTGTCAAAAGTTATCGGCCGCGGCTGCGTGATCAGGGATGCCGTTTGGCAACACGTCGGCGGATCGCCAGAAACACGGCGAGCGCGACAAGCATGGCCGCGGGTACATCGCCCACGCGCGCATAGATGGTCGGCGGGATCGCGGCGGGCAGATTTGCATCCAAAATGCCTTCGACCCCGAGACCGAGGCTGGCGACGATACGTCCCACCGGATCGACCACTGCGGAAACGCCGGTGTTGGCGGAGCGAACCAGCGGCAATCCGAGCTCGATCGCGCGCATACGCGCCTGTTCGAGGTGTTGGTAGGGGCCGGTCGAGATTCCGAACCAGCCGTCATTGGTGAGATTCACGATCCAGCCCGGACGTTCATTGCGTCCAGCCACCTCGCCGGGAAAGATTGCTTCGTAGCAGATCAGCGGCAGCGCGGACGGCGCGCCGGGGACCGGCAGCGCATGCCGCACGGTGCCGGCAATGAAGCCGCCGCGCACACGCGTGAGTTGCTCGAACCCGAGCTTCTCCATCAACCCCTGGTAGGGAAGAAATTCGCCGAACGGCACCAGATGCAGCTTGTCGTAGACCGCGAGCACGCTGGCGTCGTGGTCGATCACGTAGATCGAATTATAGGCGCGGGTGATCGGCGTGCCCCGCGGCAGGTCGGGCGCGCGGACCGAGCCCGTGATCAGCACCGTCCCCTTGGGCAGAAGCTCCGCGATTTGCGCCATCGCATCGGCTTCGCGAGTGAGGAAGAACGGAAAGGCGGATTCCGGCCAGATCAGGATGGTGGCATCGCGCACGCCGGTCGATTGCGGTCCGGAGGCGCGGTCCGACAAGGCCAGATATTTCTTCATCACCTCCGCCTTGGCGGCGTAATTGAATTTCGCGTCCTGCTGGAGATTCGGCTGCATCAGGCGCAATTTGGTGCCCGCGACCATCGTGGTCGGATGCAGCGACAGGCGGATCGCGCCGAAGATGCTCATGACCAGCAGGAGCGCCAGGGCGGCGGCCGGTGCGCGCCACGCCAGGCGGCGATCGGGCGTGCGGTCGATCAGCGCCGCCGGGCTCGCGAAGATCGCAACCGCCAGGAACGTCATGCCCCACAGGCCGATCAGCGACGCCGTTTGTGCCAGCGGCAGCGGCTCGGACAGCGCATAACCGAACGCATTCCAGGGAAAGCCGGTCAGCGCATGACCGCGCAGCCATTCGGTGATGGTGAGGCTTGCCGCGAGCGCAAGCACGCGCGTCGCGTTCTTGGTCCAGAGCAGGCGGGCGAGCGCAAAGCCCATTGCCGTGAATATGGAAAGATAGGCCGGCAGGCCCAGCACGGCGAACGGCGTCAGCCAGGCGAATACATCGGCGTCGACGAAGAAGGCGTAGCCGATCCAGTAGAGGCCGGGCACGAAATAGCCGAGCCCGAACCAGTAGCCGGTCAGCGCTGCGGCGGGGACGCCGCGATATCGTCCGGCGCCGGCGCCGTCGATCAGCCAGACCAGCACCGGGAAAGTAATGAACAGCACCGGGAAGGCGTTGAACGGCGCCAGTGCCAGCACCGAGAGCGCGCCGGCAGCCATGGCGACGAGCGCGCGCTTCCATCCCCAGGTCAGGATGATGGCAAGTGCGATCTGGCGAAATCGCTGGAAAGGGCTCACTGCGGACCGGTCCCGTCGCTTGGCGGCGGGGTGGGCGTGTCGCTGGCCGTCGGCTGGCTGCCATCCGGCGCAGCCTCGCGGCGCCGGCTCTCGCGCTGGGTGCGCGGCGCGGGACGCTCCTTCCGTGTCGAGATCCGCAGTCGCTTGACCCGGCGCGGATCGGCATCGAGCACCTCGATCTCGTAATGGCCGGGGCCCGAGATCACCTCTCCGCGCACCGGCAGGCGCCCGACGAAGCTGACGAGATAGCCGCCCAGCGTCTCCACTTCCTCGCCGGCCTCCCCGGTGACGAAGTCCTCGCCGATCACGGTGCGGACGTCGTCGAGGCTGGCGCGGGCGTCGGCGATGAAGGCGTTGTCGGGCAGCCGCACGATCGAGGGCGGCTCGTCGCTGTCATGCTCGTCGTCGATCTCGCCGACGATCTGCTCGACGATGTCCTCGAGCGAGACCAGGCCGTCGCTGCCGCCATATTCGTCGACCACCAGCGCCAGATGGATGCGGGTGGCCTGCATCTGCGCGAGCAGGTCGATCGCCCGCATCGACGGCGGCACGTAGAGCAGCTTGCGGATGATGCGCGCTTCCTCGAGCGGCAGCGCGAGATCGACCGTACGCAGATCGAGCCCGGCCGGCAGCGGTTTCTTGCGCTTGGTTTTCGTGACCCCCGACACGCGCGCACGCGCGGTCATGAAGGCGAGCAGATCGCGGATATGGACGATGCCGACGGGATCGTCGAGCGTCTCGTTGTAGACCACGAGGCGCGAATGGCCGGCGCTCTCGAAGCGGTCCATCAACTCGCCGAGCGGGATGTCGCGCTTCACCGCGACGATGTCGGCGCGATGCACCATGACGTCGGCGATGCGACGCTCGTGCAGGCCGAGGATGTTGCGCAGCATGGTGCGCTCGACCGTCGAGAAGCCGGTGTCGTCGGGCGTCGTGGCGTCGAGCACGACCTGGAGGTCGTCGCGCACCGAACCCGCCTTCCAGCCGAACAACGTCCGGATGGCGCGCAGCAGCCAGCCATCGGCGGTCGGGCGCATCACCTCGCCTGAGGTCACCACGACCGGTAAGTTGGCCGTGTTGCGCGGATTGTCCTGAATCGGGTCCGAATCCGGCATCTCAATGCGTCCCTGGGCGGTCGGCATAGGGGTCGGGAATGCCGAGATGAGCCAGGATCTCTCGTTCGAGCGCTTCCATTTCCTCGGCGTCGTCTTCGTTTTCGTGGTCGTAGCCGACCAGATGCAGGAAACCGTGCACGGCGAGATGGCTCAAATGATGATCGAACGGTTTTTGTTCCTCGTCCGCCTCACGCCGCATGGTCTCGTAGGCGATCGCAATGTCGCCGAGCATGCGCGGCGCATCGCCTGGCTTCCAGTCGCCTTCCGGCTGCAGCGCGGGAAACGACAGCACGTTTGTCGGCTTGTCGATGCCGCGCCAGTTGCTGTTCAGCGTGCGGATGCCGGCATCATCGGTCAGCATTACCGCCACTTCCGCCTCCGCAACGTCTTCGTCGACATTCTCGGCGGCGGCCGCCACGGCGCGCTGGATCACGGCTTCGGATTCGGGCTCTCGCTGCCAGCAATCGGCGACAACGAGGACCTCGGTAATGGGAAGGTTGGGGTGTGACATTGTCCTTGTTCCGAACGAAGGGGCGCCGTGTCCGTGCCCATATGGTCCGGTTGCTGCCTCGTCAGGATTTACCGGCGGCCGGCCGCTGCGGCGACCCTTCGTAGGCGGAGACGATCCGCGCCACGAGCTCGTGGCGGATCACGTCTTCGGCCTTGAAATGAACTTGCGCAATGCCTTCGACGCCGCTCAGCAGGCGCGTCGCCTCGGCGAGTCCCGAGGTCTGGCCGTTCGGCAAGTCGATCTGCGAGGGATCGCCGGTGACGATCATGCGGCTGTTTTCGCCAAGGCGGGTCAAAAACATCTTCATCTGCATCGACGTGGTGTTTTGCGCCTCGTCCAGGATGATGGCCGCGTTGGTGAGCGTGCGACCGCGCATGAAGGCGAGTGGCGCGATCTCGATCTCGCCGGTCTGCAGCGCGCGCTCGACAATGCGCGCGTCCATCAGGTCATAGAGTGCGTCGTAGATCGGGCGAAGATAAGGATCGACCTTCTCGCGGAGATCGCCGGGCAAAAAGCCGAGCCGCTCGCCGGCTTCCACCGCCGGGCGCGACAGGATGATCTTGTCGACTTCCTTGCGCTCGAATAGCTGCGCGGCATGCGCGACCGCGAGCCAGGTCTTGCCGGTGCCGGCGGGGCCGATGCCGAACACCAGTTCGTGGCGCTTCAGCGCGCGGATGTAGGAATCCTGCGCCGCCGTGCGCGCACGCACCGGGCGCTTGCGCAAATTGATGCTGTCGAAGGTGGATTTGGCCGATTTGGCGTCGAACTCGAACAGCGAGCCCTGCGCGATCACGGCACGGATCGCGCCCTCGACCTCGCCCTGGTCGAGATCCTGTCCCTTCACGGCCTGGGCGTAGAGCGTCTCCAGCACCCGGCGCGCGGCATCGCAGCCGTCACGCGAGCCGCCGATGGTGATGTGGTTGCCCTTGGAATCGACGACGACGCCGAGCCGCCGTTCGATCTGCGCCAGATGCTGGCCGTAAGGGCCGACCAGCGCCGACGCGGCGCGGTTGTCGTCGAAGTCGATGACGACCTGGGTCTCGGGCGGAACCTGCATGTCGCGGTCAAATTTGCGGCTGGGAGCGATGGAAGAAGACGAATCCGATGCGCTTTTGGGCAAGGGTTCAGGCTCCAGTGGCGATGGGCGATAAAGCGGGCTCGTGCGCCATGGCGAGCTCACCGAGGAAGCTGTAGCGTTCAAGGCTGTCGATCCGGACCGGCAGGATTTGTCCGATGATGTCGGGCGAGGCCATCACATGCGCGGGCTGGAGGAATGCGGTGCGGCCGACGATCTGGCCGTCCTTGCGGGCCGGACGCTCGAACAGCACATCGACCGTTGAGCCAATCGCAGCCTTGTTGAAGGCCGATTGCTGGCTGTCGATCAGTTCCTGGAGCCGCTCCAATCGCTGGTCCATCTCGGAAGGGGACACCGTCTCCTGCATGTCCGCGGCCGGCGTTCCCGGCCGGGCGGAGTATTTGAACGAATACGCCGCAGCGTAGCCGATTTGCGTGACAAGCGCGAGGGTGGCGAGAAAATCTTGCTCGCTCTCGCCCGGGAAGCCGACGATAAAATCTGATGAAAAAGCAATGTCTTGGCGTGCGGACCGGAAACGGTCGACGACACGCCGATAATCATCGGCGGTATGTTTCCGGTTCATGGCGGCCAGAATCCGGTCCGAGCCCGACTGCACCGGCAGGTGCACGAAGGGCATCAGCGCGCCGAGATCGCGATGGGCTGCAATCAAGCTGTCATCGACGTCGCGGGGATGACTGGTCGAATAGCGCAGCCGCGCGATCCCCGGGAGCGCCGCGAGGTGCTCCAGCAGCCTGCCGAGCGGCCAGCTTTTTCCGTCCGGTCCCTCGCCGTGATAGGCGTTGACGTTCTGTCCGATCAGCGTGAGCTCGCGCACGCCGTTCTCGGTGAGCCGCTTCACGTCGTCGACGATCTTTGCAACCGGCCGCGAGACTTCCGAGCCACGCGTGTAAGGCACGACGCAGAAGGTGCAGAACTTGTCGCAGCCTTCCTGCACCGTGACGAAAGCGGAAATGCCGCGGGCGCGGATCGCGTTGGGCTTGGGCTGGGCGAGGAAGCCGAACTTGTCCTCCGCAGGGAATTCGGTCTCGATGGCGCGGCCTTCATGGCCGGCGCGCTTCAACAGCTGCGGCAAATGATGATAGCTCTGCGGTCCCACCACGACGTCGACCGCGGGCGCACGGCGCACGATCTCCTCGCCTTCCGCCTGTGCCACGCACCCCGCGACCGCGATCTGCATGGTGCGCCCGTCGCGCGCGGCGGCGTCCTTGGCGACGCGCAGGCGGCCGAGCTCCGAATAGACCTTTTCCGAGGCCTTCTCGCGGATATGACAGGTATTGAGGACGACGAGATCGGCGTCGTCAGCGCTGGCCGTCTCCACGAATCCTTCCGGGGCCAGCGTGTCCACCATGCGCTGGGCATCGTAGACGTTCATCTGGCAGCCATATGATTTGATGTGCAGCTTGCGCGGCGGCGTCATGGAACCCGGGAATGAGGTGGGAGGACCGCCCTCAGATATAGGCTGGGGCCGCGGAAATCCAGCGATTGGGGGTCTTTTCGGTCGTCATTCCGGGGCGCGACGCAGTCGCGAACCCGGAATCCAGAGGTTTTGGCCCGAGATCCCGGGTCCATGCTGGCGCATCGCCCCGGAATGACGCCGAGAGGAGGGATTCAGCCCGCCAGGGTCTCCGCCGCGACGCGCCGGACCAGCTCCGGCAATTGCCGCATATCGTCGAATGTCAATCCGGCCCCGGCGGCCCGTAGTCTTTCCGCGTGGCCTGGCGGGCAATGGCTGCCACCGTGAAAGCCCAGCACGGTCATCCCGGCGGCATGCGCGCCGGTCACCCCGGGGACGCTGTCCTCGATCACGAGGCACCGCTCCGGCGCGACTTTCATCTGCACGGCGGCGAACAGAAAAAGATCGGGCGCGGGCTTGCCGCGTGCAACCTGGCTCGCGGAAAAGATGTTCGGAGCGAGCAGCTCGTAGAGACCGGCGCAGGTCAGGCCGTGGTGGATCTTCTCCGGCGTGCCGCTCGACGCAACGCATTTGGGCAAATCGATTGCGCCAATCGCTGCGGCCACATGGGTGATCGGCTGCAAATCGCTGGCATAGAATTGCAGCGTCGCCGCATTCACTTGGCTCTCGAGATCGTCGGGAAGATTGCGGCCGATCTCCTGTTCGACCATTCGCCGTGCGTCTTTCTCGGATACGCCGAGAAAGCGGACCAGCACCTGCTCCGACGTGATCGGATAGCCGTGTCTGGACAGCACATCAGCATGCGCGCGACAGGAGATCACCTCGCTGTCCACGAGCACGCCGTCGCAATCGAAGATGACGAGATCGATCGCCACTTAACTTGTGGGTTTGTCGTCGTCGAGCGGGACGCAATAGAGTTCGAGCCGATGATCGACCAGCTTGTAACCTAGCTTGCGCGCGATCTCCGCCTGCAGCTTCTCGATCTCCTCGGAGGTGAACTCGATCACCTTGCCGTCGCGCAGGTTGATGAGGTGGTCGTGATGGCTGTCGCGCATCTGCTCGTAGCGCGCGCGGCCTTCGCGGAAGTCATGGCGCTCGATGATGCCCGCATCCTCGAACAGTTTGACGGTGCGATACACGGTCGAGATCGAGATCTTGTCGTCGACGGCGACACAGCGGCGGTACAGTTCCTCGACATCGGGATGATCGACCGCCTCCGCGAGCACGCGGGCGATGACGCGGCGCTGCTCGGTCATGCGCATGCCGGTGGCGGCACAGCGCGCCTCGATGCCGGATGCCTTGGAAGCGGGGGAAGGTTTAAGACCAGTCATGTGATGTCCGCCTGACGGGGCGCTTTCTGCCATCAATGTTACGACAAGTCACGTCGCATCAGAAGTGCGTTCAATTGTTCCCCGTTCGGCTGCTTATAGTAGCGTTCGCGGCGTCCGACCACCATGAATCCGGTTCGGTCGTAGAGCCGCCGCGCCGGCTGGTTATTTTCCTCGACTTCGAGAAATATTGTGCGCACGCCGCGGCCGGCCAGGTGGCCGAGATGGGTCATCAGCAGCGTGCGAGAGAGGCCGCGGCCGCGATGGTCCTGGTCGACCGCGATCGAGAGGATCTCCGCTTCGTCCGCACCGATCCGCGACACCGCGAAGCCGACGATCTTGCGGCCGAGGCGCAACCGGTGCACCAGCGTGTTGCGCTCGCTGAGCATGCTTTCGAACTCGCCTTCGCCCCAACCGCGCGCGAAAGAGGCGCCGTGGAGCTGCGCGAGCCGTGCGACGTCGCGCGCGACAGCCGGCTCGACGACGGGCGTCCCGCCGCGCCACCATTCCGAGAACCATTGCATCATGAGCTTGCGACTTGTGCTGCAAGCGGCAGTTGTGCGGGCGGCTTTGCGTCGGGCGCTCGCAGGTAGAACGGCCGCGCCGGATTTGTCGCGGGATCGGCCGCGGCGCCAAGCCATGCGACCCAGCCGATGTCGGGCGCGGGCTGCGCGTCCACCGCGACCGGCTGCGGCATATCTTTCGGCCAGCGCTCGGCGAGGATCTTTGCGGCATTTCCGACCAGATGCGGCGCGCCGAATTGCGAAGCCGCGATCGCTTCGTCGATGGGAGCGACCCCCGGCCGCACCAGCTGACTGCCGTCACCGGCCACGATCTGGAAATAGACGTGGTCATGCCGCGCGTCGATCGCCGAGATCACCGGTGCCGCTCCGCTCTGGCCGACGACGGCGGCGGCATAGGCCGACAAGGTGGTCAGGCCGACGGCGGGCCGCTTCGCAGCAAGTGCAAGGCCGCGGGCCGCCGAAATGCCGACACGCAGGCCGGTGAAACTTCCGGGGCCCATGGTGACCGCGATGCGGTCGAGCACGGTGAAGGCGAGATCGGCTGACTGCATCACGCGCGCGATCATCGGCATCAGCGCTTCGGCGTGGCCGCGCTTCATCAGAAGCTGCTCCTGTGCGAGGAGCTGGCCTGAATCGGTGTCGAGAACGGCAACCGCGCACGCTTCCAGCGCGGTATCGATGGCAAGGATCAGCATGGAGCGATCGTAGCACCATCCGTCATGGAATGCTCGCCATCATGGCCGGGCTTGTCCCGGCCATCCACGCCTTTGCGGCCCCAGCCTACATCGGCCGGACTTCGACCACGTCGGGGACGAAGTGCTTGAGCAGGTTCTGGATGCCGTGCTGGAGCGTCGCGGTCGATGACGGGCAGCCGGCGCAGGAGCCCTTCATGTTGAGATAGACGATACCGTCCTTGAAGCCGCGGAAAGTGATGTCGCCGCCGTCACTGGCGACCGCCGGGCGCACACGGGTCTCGATCAGATCCTTGATCATGTCGACCGTCTCGGCATCGGCCTCGTCGAAGAATTCGTCTTCGTCGTTGAGATCGACATCGCTCGCGGCAGCACCGTCGGCGAGCAGCGGCGCGCCGGACATGTAGTGCTCCATGATGGCGCCGAGGATCGCGGGCTTGAGCTGTTGCCATTCACCGTTCGCCTTGGTCACGGTGATGAAGTCCGATCCGTAGAACACGCCGGTGACACCGGGGACCTCGAACAGCTTTTCGGCAAGCGGCGAGCGTGCAGCCGATTCGCGGCTCGCAAATTCCATCGGTCCGCCGTCGACCACGACGCGGCCGGGAATGAACTTCAGCGTGGCGGGATTGGGAGTGGCTTCGGTTTGAATGAACATGGTTTTCTCCAGACGTCGCCGGTTCAAGGCCGGCGCGTGCTCTATCCACTAGCAGATGGCGACGGCGAACGCACGGTCAAGGGGTAAGTTGGCTGTTCACCTGTCAAATCAGCGGGTTAGGGTGTCCGCTTATCCCTCTCCCGGCCAACGAGGCGAGGTGAAGAGCAGCGGTCTAGGACAGCGAATCCACGCTCTGGTCGCTCAGCGCGCCGGAAATGACCGTCACCGGCACGGGGAACGTGCCCAGCGCGTGCGCGAGCAGCGAGACCAGCGGCCCCGGGCCTTCCGCGCCCGGGTTCGCGGCGAGCACCAGCATGGCGATGTCGGGGTCCTCGTCGATCACCGCCAGCAGCTGTTCCATGGCGGCGCCCTCGCGGATCACCCGTTCCGGCGTGATCGCGGCGATGCCGTTGGCGCGGCCGGCGGCACGGTCGAGCGCGGCTTCCGCCGCCTCCTGCGCTTCGGCGCGCATGATGTCGGCGACCCCCAGCCATTCCTGGCTCTGCTGCTCGGGCTCGATGATGCGGAGCATCACCACGCCGCCGCCGGCGCGGATCGCCCAGCGGCTGGCGTAATAGACCGCGCGATCCCATTCGGCGGTGTCGTCGACGATGACGAGGCATTTGGGCTTGTGACCCGGCTCGAAGCAAAGTCGCTTGCTGGTCATGCATATCCCGGAATGTGCACGGCTGACATGCTGCCACACTCCGTCGTGCTTGGGGAGAGCAGAAGCGGCCGGCGCGTGGCGTCGGCCGCGGTTTCGCGAGCGCGCCTCAGCGCCGGCGAATGAAGCCGACGATGTCCTTCGAGAGCTTCATGGTCTCGTCGGCGATCACACGCGCGCGGTCGGCGCCGTCGTTCAGGATCGCGTCGATATGGCCGGGGTCGGCGACGAGGCGCTTCATCTCGCCGGCGATCGGCGCGAGTTTGGTGACGCACAAATCCACCAGCGCATTCTTGAAGCTGGAGAACTGGCCGCCGCCGAAATCCCTGAGCACGTCCGCCTTCGAGCGGCCGGAGAGCGCGGCGAAGATGCCGACGAGATTGTCGGCCTCGGGGCGCGCTTCCAGACCCTTCTCTTCGGTCGGCAGCGGCTCCGGGTCGGTCTTGGCCTTGCGCACCTTCTGCGCGATGGTGTCGGCGTCGTCGGTCAGATTGATGCGCGAATTGTCCGACGCGTCCGACTTCGACATCTTCTTGGTGCCGTCGCGCAAGCTCATCACGCGCGTCGCCGGGCCCGTGATCAAGGGTTCCGGCAACGGGAAGAACAGGCCGTCATTGGCGCCCTGGCTGCGGATCGAGTCGGCGAAGTCGTTGTTGAACTTCTGCGCGATGTCGCGCGACAGCTCGAGATGCTGCTTCTGGTCCTCGCCCACCGGCACGTGGGTGGCGCGGTAGAGCAGAATGTCGGCCGCCATCAGCACGGGATAGTCGAACAGCCCGACGGACGCGTTCTCGCGGTCCTTGCCGGCCTTCTCCTTGAACTGGGTCATGCGGCCCAGCCAGCCCATGCGCGCGACGCAGTTGAAGATCCAGGCGAGCTCGGCGTGGCCCGAGACCTGGCTCTGGTTGAACACGATGTGCTTGCTCGGGTCGATGCCGCTGGCGATGAACGCCGCGGTCACCTCGCGGGTATTGCGCGCGAGCTCGACCGGTCCACCCCAGACGTCCACGCCCTGCGTGATCGCGTGCATGTCGACGACGCAATAGATGCAGTTGTGGGTTTCCTGCATCTTCACGAAGTTGACGATCGCGCCGAGATAATTGCCGAGGTGCAGATTGCCCGTCGGCTGGACGCCCGAAAAAACCCGTTCAACGAATGGCATGGCAGCTTCCCTGCAAGATACGGGGCGTCGTTTCCAACAGCGGCGCTGCCCCGTCAAGGGAATTTCGCTGACCTCAGGCGCCGGGATCGGGCTGGGTAGGGCGCTTCAAGGCACCGGCCGCCTCGCGCCAGGACGCGACGCGGAGGATTTGCAGGAGCAAGCCATAGACGATGATTCCGGCGGCGATCTGTGATCCCAGCGCAATGAAGCGGATGAGGCCATGGGCCTGTGAAGGCAAGAGGCCCGCGGTCAGCCACAGCAGGCCGCCCATGGCGAGCGCGGCGAGCACGATCCGCGGCAGCCGCTTGCGGGCGGCGGCATCGACCGAGAAGCCGAATTCACGCGTGCCTTTCCGGAGCAGCGAGATCGCACTGCTCCAGGCGCCGGCGGCGATGCTGGCGGCGATCCCGCTCGCGCCGAAGAAATGACCGAGCAGGATCGCGAGCGCGACCGCGACCACGAACCCTTTGGCAGTCGCAAGCAGCGGCGTCATCGTGTCGCCGCGGGCAAAATAGGCCGGGGACAGCGCCTTGATCAGCACA
The DNA here is from genome assembly GCF_000515415.1 of Bradyrhizobium sp. WSM1417. Classification (NCBI taxonomy): domain Bacteria; kingdom Pseudomonadati; phylum Pseudomonadota; class Alphaproteobacteria; order Hyphomicrobiales; family Nitrobacteraceae; genus Bradyrhizobium; species Bradyrhizobium sp. WSM1417. The sequence goes on along the minus strand of NZ_KI911783.1, from coordinate 781,166 downwards.
TGAGCCGGCAGCCCCAGCGCCAGCCACATCAGGGCGCGCGCCGTGGCCGCGCTGTCCTCCGCGCCAAAGGCGCCGTGCTCGAACAGCAGCCGCACGATCGGCTCCGCCAGCACGATCAGGCCGAGCGTCGCCGGCAATGCCAGTCCGGTCGCGAGTTCCAGCGCGCGCGATTCCGCATGCGCAACCGCATCACGATCGCCGCTCCTCACCGCGCGCGTCAGCTCCGGCACCAGCACGGTACCCATGGCGACGCCGACAATACCAAGCGGCAGCTCGATCAGGCGGTTGGCGAAATAGAGCCAGGAGACCGCGGCAGGCGTGGCGGAGGCGATGATCGCGCCGGCCACCATCAGCCATTGCGGGCCGGAGCTTGCGATCATGCCCGGGATCGCCTTGGCGAAGAAGCTGCGCATCTCCTTGTCGAAGCTCACGCGCAACGGTGTCGCCAGACGCGCACTTCTCTGCGACAGCAGCATCAGGAGCTGCAACAGGCCGGCGATGCCGACGGTGGCCGCCAGCATCCACGCGGCGAAGGTCGCATCGGCGTGCCACAGCAGGAGTGCTGCGATCGCGGCGATCAGCGCGATATTGAACAGCAGCGGCGAGAACGCGGTAAGTGCGAAGCGACCCTGCGCGTTGAGCAGGCCCATCAGCACCGTGACGGGTCCCGCGAAGGCGAGATAAGGCAGCATCAGCCGCGCATTTTGGACGGCGAGATCGAGCGATGCGCTGCCGACGAAGCCCGGCGCGATGATCATGATGATCAGCGGCATCAAAAGTGCAATCACGACCGAGATTGCGATCAGGCCCACGCTCACGGTGCCGAGCACGCGTCCCGCGAACGCCGCCGCAGCCGCCTCGCCTTCGTGGTCACGAACGCGCAGCCAGGCCGGGATCAGCGCCGCATTCAAGGCGCCCTCGCTGAGCAGGCGCCGCACCACATTGACGAGCTGAAATGCCGCCAGAAACGCGTCCGCCACGGCGCCGGTGCCGAGCAGCGCCGCGATCAGGGAATCGCGTGCAAAGCCCAGCAGCCGTGAAGCCAGTGTCCCCGTCGAGACGGTCAGGAAGGAGCGGATCATCGGAACTGCATAATACCGTTGCTTGCCCGTGAAGGGCCGGTCGTGATAGGCCGCGAGCCAGATTTCAGACCGACAGGAAGCGGATTTCCGCGGGTATCGCAATCCGCCAAACAGGATCAAGGTGAATGGCTGACGTGAAATATGACGTTCTCGGCATCGGCAACGCGCTGTTCGACGTGCTGGTCAAGACCGACGAAGCCTTTCTGGGCAAGCACGGCATGACCAAGGGCAGCATGTCCCTGATCGACGAGGCGCGGGCCGCCGCCATCTACAAGGACATGGGCCCGGCGACGGAAGTTTCCGGCGGTTCGGCTGCCAACACCATCGTCGGCATCGGCAGCCTCGGGGCGCGCGCCGCCTATGTCGGCAAGGTCAAGGACGACCAGATCGGGAAGCTCTACGTCCACGACATCCGCGCGGCCGGCGTCGCCTTCAACACGCCCGCAGCGAAGGACGGCCCTGCCACCGGCTGCTCCTACATCCTGGTGACCGATGACGGCGAGCGCACCATGAACACCTATCTCGGTGCCGCGCAGGATTTGTCGCCCGCCGACATCGACCCGGCCGAGATCGCAGCGGCCGGCATCGTCTACCTCGAGGGCTATCTCTGGGACCCCAAGAACGCCAAGGACGCCTTCGTCAAGGCGGCCAAGATCGCCCATGATGCCAAGCGCAAGGTGGCGCTGACGTTGTCGGATTCCTTCTGCGTCGATCGTTATCGCGACGAGTTCCTGGGGCTGATGCGCAACGGCACCGTCGATATCGTCTTCGCCAACGAGTCCGAGCTGCATTCGCTCTACCAGACCTCGGATTTCGACACCGCGCTCAAGCAGCTGCGCAATGACGTCAACCTCGGCGTGGTCACCCGCAGCGAAAAGGGCTGCATGGTGGTGTCAGTGGAAGACGCCGTCGCCGCGCCTGCATTCCCCATCGCCCGGCTGGTCGACACCACCGGCGCCGGCGACCTCTTCGCCGCAGGTTTCCTGTACGGTCTGGCGCGCAACCTGCCTTACAAGCAGTGTGGCGAGCTCGGTGCGCTCGCGGCCGCCGAAGTAATCCAGCACATCGGCGCGCGTCCGCAGGTGTCGCTGAAGGAACTCGCAGGGCAGCGCGGGTTGACGGTTTAAGGGGAATAGCCTCATCCTCGCTGTCATCGCCCGGCTTGGCCGGGCGATCCAGTACTCCGAGACGGTTGTGATCAATCGAGAGGCTCCGGCGTACTGGATTCCCCGCCTTCGCGGGGAATGACAGGCGGCTCACGCAGTCTTCGCGGCTTTCAGCCCGAGCCGTTGCTCCACGTCGTCGCGCATCAGGAATTTCTGGATCTTTCCGGTCACGGTCATCGGAAACTCGTCGACGAATTCCACGTAACGCGGAATCTTGTTGTGGGCGATCTGGCCATCGCAGAAGGCGCGCACCTCTTCCATCGTCAGCTTCTCGCCGGACCTGACGCGGATCCAGGCGCAGAGCTCCTCGCCGTAGCGGGTATCCGCAACGCCGAAGATCTGCACGTCCTGGATCTTGGGGTGGCGATAGAGAAATTCCTCGATCTCGCGGGGATAGAGGTTCTCGCCGCCGCGGATCACCATGTCCTTGATGCGGCCGACGATGTTGCAATAACCCTGGTCGTCGATGATGGCGATGTCGCCGGTATGCATCCAGCCATTGGCGTCGAGTACGTCCGCGGTCTTCTCCGCCTCCTCCCAATAGCCCAGCATCACGCTGTAGCCGCGGGTGCAGAGCTCGCCCCGTTCGCCGCGCTTGACGATCTTGCCGTCGAGATCGACGACCTTGACCTCGACATGCGGATGGATTCGCCCGACTGTGGAGACGCGGCGATCGAGCGGATCGTCGACGGCGCTCTGGAAGCTGACCGGGCTCGTCTCGGTCATGCCATAGGCGATCGTGACCTCGCCCATGTTCATCTCGCTATTGACGCGCTTCATCACTTCGATCGGGCAGGGTGCGCCGGCCATGATGCCGGTGCGCAGCGATGTCAGATCGAAGTTTGAGAATTCGCCGTGGTCGAGTTGGGCGATGAACATCGTCGGCACACCGTACAGCGCGGTGCATTTTTCCTGCTCGATCGTCCGCAGCGTCGCGAGCGGATCGAACCCCTCGCCGGGATAGACCATCGTCGCGCCGAGCGTGACGGAGGCGAGGTTGCCCATGACCATGCCGAAGCAATGATAGAGCGGCACCGGAATGCAGATGCGGTCCGCTTCGGTCAGGCGCATGGCGCGGCCGACGAAATAGCCGTTGTTGAGAATGTTGTGATGGGTCAGCGTCACGCCCTTGGGCGATCCCGTCGTTCCGCTGGTGAACTGGATGTTGACGGCATCGTCGAATTGCAGGGAGGCACCGAGCGCGGCGAGCTGCTCGCGGTGCAGGGGTCCGGCCATGCCGGCGACTTCGTCGAATGGGATCGTGCCCGGACAGGCGGGGCCGCCGATCTGGATCACGATGCGCAAGGCCGGTAGCCGCGCGGCGTGCAATTGCCCGGGCTTGGCGCTCGCGAGCTCCGGCAACAGCGTGTTGAGCATGTCCATGTAGTTGCTGGTCTTGAACGCCGTCGCGGTGACGATGGCGCGGCATCCGACCTTGTGGAGCGCGAATTCCAGCTCGCTCAGCCGGTAGGCCGGATTGATCGTCACCAGGATGAGACCGGCCTTGGCGGCAGCGAACTGGGTCAGCGTCCATTCCGGCCGGTTCAGCGACCAGATGCCGATCCGTGCGCCGCGTTCGAGACCGAGCGCAACAAAGCCGGCGGCGAGCGCGTCGACCCGCGCGGCAAACTCCGTCCATGTCCATCTCACGCCGTGGCTGGGCGAAACCAGCGCCTCGCGATCGCCCCAGCGGCGCGCGGCCTGATCGAGGCTGCGCCCGATGGTGTTGCCGAGCAGCGGCGTGTCGGAGATGCCGCAAACGTAACTGTCGGCTTTGTCTGCCAAGATCGTGTCCTCCAGTCAGGTGCGTGGACGGCCGGGACAACAAGCCCGGCCGTCACGCGTTGTGAGAGCTAGGCGCGCCTCAGGCCGCTTTCTGCCCGCTGCCGGCATCGAGCCCAGCATAGACGCCGCGCTCGAAGCCAGCAAAAGCCTCGAGACATTTTGCGTCGGCGAACGGCAGCAGCTGCATCAGGATCACGCCGGTGACGTCGCGCGCCGGGTCGATCCAGTAGTAGGTGTTGGCGAGGCCCGCCCAGGCGAGGCTGCCCGCGCTGCGGCCCTCGGCGGTCTTGGCGGTGTTGATCATGAAGCTGAGGCCCCACTTCTTCACCTGCTCCGGATAGAGATCGACGTCATTGGTGTACATCGGCGCCGCCGTGGTCATCTTGCCCATGGCGAGATCGCCGATGTGGTTCTGCCCCATCGTCGCGATGGTCTCGGCCTTCAGAACCTGATTGCCGTTGCCGCGACCCTTGTTCAGGATCATCTGAGTGAATTTGATGTAGTCGGCCGCGGTCGAATAAAGGCCGCCGCCACCCATGTGGAATTCCGGCTCCTGCTCAAGCTCGAACGGAATCGCAGCGAGCTGGCCATCCTCGCCGCGCGCATGCATGCCGACCAGGCGCTTGCGCATGTCGGCGGTGATCTTGAAAGCGGTATCGCTCATGCCGAGCGGTGCGAACAGATTGTCGCGCAGATAGGCATCGAGGCGTTTGCCGCTGACGGCTTCCACGGCCTTGCCGACGAAATCGATGTTGGTGCCGTATTCCCAGCGCGTGCCGGGGTCGGTCATGATGGGCGTCTTCAACGCCGCGTTCTGGCAGGTGGTGATGGCGGGGACGCCGTTCTTGTCCAGATAGACCGCGAGATCGCCGTTCCACATGTTGTAGGCAAAGCCGGCCGTGTGGGTCATGAGCTGGCGCAGTGTGATCGGTCCCTTGGCCGGCCGCAGCTTGGCTTCGCCCTTGGCATCGAAACCTTCGAGCACCTGCGGCTTGGCGAGATCGGGCAACACCTCGCCGATCGGCGCATCCAGCGACAGCTTGCCTTGCTCGACGAGCTGCATCGCGCCCGCCGATGTCACCGCCTTCGTCATCGATGCGATCCAGAACACGCTGTCGGCGGTCATCGCATCCGGCTTGGACAGGTCGCGTTTGCCGAACGCGCCCTGATACAGCACGTCGGTACCGCTGGCGGCGATGGCGACGACGCCGGGTATCTCCCCGGCTTCGCTCTTCTGGCGCAGAATCTGCTCGATCTCAGCTTTGCCTTGCATCCGCGTTTCCTCCGGTTTGATTATTGTTGGAAGCGATCGATTGTCCTCCCGCGTCCGCCGCACGGCAAGCACATCCGCGTACCTGCCGTGGTCGCGATGTCGTGACTTGACGGTCGGCTCCCCGCGCACGACGACAAGGCGGCTGAACGACAACACTCCGTCACAATCTGCGGTGGATGGCCGCAGCCAGTGGTCACCGTGGATGGGTGCTGGCCATATGTTTCGACTGTTTGAAGCACTTGAAACATTTTGTGAGCTGCGGCGTTCAGCTCTCGGCCGATCGACGGCCAACGCTAAGACTTGATGCAAATTGGCGGCCGCCCACCGGCCGCGAGGGGGACCTCAGATGATTTCGACCTGGAGCGAATGGAAGCGCTATCCCCGTCCCGGACGGGGCGAAAATCTCGAAGCGCCGATCGCGCCCGGCATCTACGAGGTCCGCATCGCCGGCACCGGTGCGCTCTATTCGTTCGGCGCGGTCGACAATCTGGCGCAGGCGCTGGCGCTGCTGCCGGTCGGTTCAAAGTCCTGGTTCGGCCGCCGCAACGCGTCCGACGTCCCTGATCTCGAATACCGGACCTGCGCGACCTCCTCGAAGGCCGACGCCAAAGCCGCCGCCGAGCGCATGATCGGGCGGCGCGAGACCTATCTGAGCGGCGCGGCCTAACTCCGCCGCTCCGAGCCTAGCTCCCAGCAGATGTGCGTTGCGGGACGGTGCATTGCGCGCCGCTTCTCCCTATATTCCGGCCGAACCGGAACAGCCCGCAAAAGCCCCGCAGGAGCAACGCCATGACCCCGACCGCCGCCGCACGTGCTCAGCACGCCACGTCCAATCTGCGCGACCGGTTGAAGGACCCGTCGCTTCTGAAGGAGGCCTGCTACATCGACGGCGCCTGGGTCGGCTCGCCGGTCTTCGCCGTCAACAATCCAGCGACCGGCGTCGAGCTCGCAAAGGTTCCGCAGCTTTCGGCCGATGACGCCACCAGGGCGGTGGAAGCGGCCGAGCGCGCCTTTCCGGCCTGGGCCAAGCACACCGCGAAGCAGCGCTCCAATATCTTGCGCAAATGGTTCGAGCTGATCATCGCCAACCGCGAGGACCTCGCGCTGATCCTCACCTCCGAGCAGGGCAAGCCGCTTGCCGAAGCCCTCGGCGAAGTCGACATCGGCGGCGCCTATGTCGAATTTTTCGCCGAGGAGGCCCGCCGCGTCTATGGCGAGACCATCCCGACGCAGCGGCCGGATGCGCGCTTGCTCGCGATCAAGCAGCCGATCGGCGTCTGTGGCGCGATCACGCCGTGGAATTTCCCGAACTCGATGATCACGCGAAAGGTTTCGCCGGCGCTTGCGGCCGGCTGCACCGTGGTGCTGAAGCCCGCCAATGAAACGCCGCTCTCGGCCCTGGCGCTGGCCGCGCTCGCGGAGAAAGCCGGCGTGCCGAAGGGGGTGTTCAACATCGTCACCGGCGATGCAGCGCCGATCGGCAAGGTGCTGTGCGAGCATCCGGCCGTGCGTTTCGTCGGCTTCACCGGCTCGACGGCGGTCGGCAAGATTCTCTACCGGCAGGCCTCCGTCGGCGTGAAGCGGCTCGGCCTCGAGCTCGGCGGCAACGCGCCGTTCGTGGTGTTCGACGACGCCGATATCGATGCGGCTGTCGAAGGCGCGATCGTCTCGAAATACCGCAACATGGGCCAGACCTGCGTCTGCGCCAACCGCCTCTACGCCCAGGACAAGATCTACGACGAGTTCGTGCAGAAGCTGTCGAAGAAGGTCGCGGCGATGAAGATCGGCGACGGCACGGAAACCGGCGTCACGCAGGGCCCGCTGATCAATTTGAAAGCGGTCGACAAGGTCGAGCGCCACATTGCGGACGCCGTGAAGCGCGGCGCCAAGGTTGTCACCGGCGGCAAGCGCAGCGAGCTCGGACGCTCGTTCTTCGAGCCGACGGTGCTCTCCGACGTCAAGCCGGACTCGCTGGTGGCGCAGGAGGAAACCTTCGGCCCGCTCGCACCGGTGATCCGCTTCAAGGACGAGGCCGACGTGATCGCGATGTGCAACGCCTCGCCGTTCGGTCTCGCCTCCTACTTCTACTCCCGCGATCTCGGCCGCGTATGGCGAGTCGCCGAGGCGCTGGAATCCGGCATGGTCGGCGTCAACACCGGCCTGATCACGACCGAAGTCGCACCCTTCGGCGGCGTCAAGGAGAGCGGCCTCGGCCGCGAAGGCTCGCATCACGGCATGGAAGAATATGTCGAGATCAAATACGTGATGATGGCGGGGGTGTAGGGCTCGCCATTTCCTGGTCGTCCTGGCGAAGGCCAGGACCCATTACCCCAGGGAGGGGTTATGGCGCGAAGCTGGTAACCACGAGTCTTCGCGAGAACTATGGCCGGTGGTTATGGGTCCTGGCCTTCGCCAGGACGACATCGGAGTATGTGGCAGGTCAGTGCCGTGATGGCAGCTTACCGCCTCAGCACCGCGATCGTCCGGTTCGCAAAGGTCAGCCGCTCCGCCATCACCGATATGAAATAGGTCAGCAGCTTGTGGCTGAGCGCAGGATCCTCGGTCTTGATGGCTTCGAACTGGTGCGTGTTCAGCACGTAGAGCACGCTCTCGACCTCGGCCTGGATGGTGGCGCTGCGCGGTGTCTGTGACACCAACCCCATCTCGCCGATCGTGGTGTAACGGCCGAGGCTGCGCACGCGCGTGCTGCGGTCGTCGTCGGCCGGAATCATGATGCCGACGCGGCCCTCGAGGATGAAATGCATGGAATCGGCGGGGTCGCCGGCTTGCACGATGACCTCGCCGGCTTCGACCTCGATGCGCTGGCAGCGGCGGATCAGCTCGTCGGCGCCGTCCTCGCTGCCGAGCATGCGCGTGAACCAGTCGCGCAGGCTGGCTTCTTCCTGCGCCAGCTCCTGATGCTGCGCGATGAGCTCGTTCTCGCACCATTCCAGCGCGCGATCGAGTTCGGGGATGATGGTGACGCCCTCGCCGACGAAGTCGCTGGAGCGCAGCACCTTCTCGGCCGTGGCCGACAGATGCACCAGGATCAGCTCGACGCCGAGATCGCCGGCGCTACGCTTGATCTGGGCGAAGCTATAGGCGGCCGATGAATCGACGCCAGTGACGAGCTTGAAGTCGAACAGCAGATAGCGGCATTCGGGGCGTTCCTGCAGCAGCTGCTTGACGTGCTGGTAGAGCCGGTTGGCGGAGCCGAAGAACAGATAGCTCTGGAGATTGAGGCCCTGGATCTTGCCGCCATGGGCCAGCAGCACGTCCTGATCGTCGCGCGAGCGGTCGAGCGAGGAGCGGTACTCCGAGCCGTCAAAACTGTACTTGATCGACTCCACCCGTGCGGCGCTGAACGCAAACGTCGCGCAGCCGATGATGACGCCGATCAGGATGCCCGGCACAAAGCCCCAGGCGACGATGATCGCGATGATGGCGATCAGCGACAGATATTCGAGCTTCGACAGCCGCTTGCGCGACTCGATGATCCATTTGTGCAGCTGGTCGGCGCCGAGATAGAGCAACAGGCCGCCGAGCACGAATTTGGGGATGAAGCCGAGCAGCTCGGGTGCGACGGCGAGCACCAGCAGCGACAGCGCTGCGGCAGTGAGGCCGGACAGGCGCCCGCGGCCGCCGCTGGAGAAATTAAGCATCGAGCGGCTGGTCGAGCTGCAGCCGGGGTAGCCGCCCAGCATGCCGGTCAGAATATTGGCGGCGCCCGTAACGTTCAGCTCACACTCCAGATTGGCTTCGCGATGCGTGGCCACCTCGATGCCGGTGGTGTTGAACAGCGTGCTGGAGGCCGTGACGAAGATGACCGCGACGACGTTGCCGAGCAGGTCCGGTATGGCAAACCAGGGATAGCGGGCGAGATCGTCGGTGTGCCAGGGCAGCACGAAGACCGCTTGCGGTGGGGACTGAAAGGTCCAGCCCAATGTGCGCGCCTCATCGGAGGAGACGCCGGTGATCCAGAACGCCAGATGCGCGGTGAGCACGCCGCCGACCAGGATGATCGGCAGTCCGAACGGGCTGCGCGAGCGGTGCCAGGTGAGATACAGCACCAGCGCCATCGCGCAGGCGGCACCTAGCTCCAGCAGGATGGTGCGGTTGGCGAAGTGCGACAGTGTCGCCAGTTGCAGCGGGTGGTCGGTGATCACCCGGACCGCACCCATGACGATGAGAAGTCCGGTTGCGCCCAGGAAGCCGCCGACCACCGGATAAGGCACGTAGCGGATGGCGCGGCCAAGCCGCGTCAGGCCCAGCCCACACAGCACCAAGCCTGTCAGCATCGTCGACAGGCCGAGCGTGATCAGGACTGGTGACAGCAACGGCGCCGACAGGTGCGCCGTCTCGATGCGTTCGACCACCGAGGCCGCCAGGATACCCGTCACCGCGGCGGTCGAGCTGTCAGGGGCTGCAATCGCGAAGGGCAGGGAGCTGCCGAGCCCGACGACGGCCGCAAGCACCGCGGAGCTGACGAAAGTGGCCGTGATGCCGTAGGACAGATAGGGCGACAACGGCCCCGCGAAGATCAGCAGCGAGTAGGACAGTCCGAATGTGACGGTCAGGACGCTGGCGGCGCTCCCGCCCAATATATCAGTCAGCGCACGCTTGAGGGCCGGAGTGAGCCCGGCCGACGGAGTGAAGCCAATTGCTGGATCTGTCACGCCGTGACACTCGCTCGTGAATATTCCGCTTCCGAGAGGTAGACGACTGCGAGCCTAGCGCAACAGGATTCTTGCAAGCCGGATGGAAGAACCGAAGCGCCGCCATTCGTCGTCGTCCTGGCGAAAGCCAGGACCCATTACCCCAGGGAGCAGTTTGGCGAAGTCTGTGCATTCGGGATTTGCACCGAACGTACTCGATAGACCTCGCGGTATGGGTCCTGGCTTTCGCCAGGACGACGCCGGGGAGGCATCGAGCCGGCCGGCAATGACGGAGCGAGAGGCGCCGAGTGGGGCTAGATCTTCAAATCCTGCCCCGTCACGCGGCGATATGCTTCCAGATACCGCTTGCTGGTCGCGTCCACCACGCTTGCCGGCAAAGGCGGCGGCGGGGCGTCGCCGTTCCAGCGACCGGCGCGGCGTTCGACGTCGAGATAGTCACGCAAGGGCTGCTTGTCGAAGCTCGCCTGCGGCTGGCCGGGCTTGTAGGCGTCGACGGCCCAGAACCGCGAACTATCCGGCGTCATGACTTCGTCGATCAGGATGATGCGGCCGTCGTTGTCGCGGCCAAATTCGAACTTGGTGTCGGCGATGATGATGCCCTGCTCGCGGGCGAGCTCCTCGCCGAGCGTGTAGATCGCGCGCGTCATGCTCTCGAGCGTGTAGGCCGTCTCGTCGCCGACGACCTTGCGCATCTTCGCGATCGTGATGTTCTCGTCATGGCCGGTCTCGGCCTTGGTGGCCGGGCTGAAGATCGAAGGCTCCAGCTTCTCGCTCTCGACCAGACCTGCTTTCAGCTTCTCGCCGGCCAGCGTGCCGCTGGCTGCATATTCCTTCCAGGCCGAGCCCGAGAGATAACCGCGGATCACGCATTCGATCGGAAACACCGTGGTGCGGCGGCACAGCATGGCGCGGCCGAGAATTTCGGCGCGATGCGGCTTCAAGGCCGGCACGGCGGCAATGATCTCGTCGGTGTCGGCGCTGATCATGTGATGCGGCACCACGCCTTCGAGCTCGTTGAACCAGAACGCGCTGATTTGCGTCAGCACCGCGCCCTTCATCGGAATGGTCTCGCCCATTACGACGTCGAAGGCGCTGATGCGGTCGGTGGTGACGAGCAGCAGGCGGTCGTCGTCGACGGCGTAGATATCGCGCACCTTGCCGCGCCCGATCTTGGGCAGGGGCAGGTCGCTGGAGAGCATGGCGGTCATCGGCAGAACTTTCGGAGCAAGGCCTTGCGACAAGACATCCGGCCGCGCCTGATCGCGCGACCGGAGACCGGGATAGCCTATTCCGGCAGCGGAATGAACTCATGTTCCTGCGGAACTGCGGCGAAGCGGCCGGTTTTCCAGTCCTGCTTGGCCTGCTCGATCCGCTCCTTGCTGGAGGAGACGAAATTCCACCAGATGTGGCGCGGGCCTTCCAGGGCGTCGCCGCCCAGAAACATCATCCGCGTGGCCTTGAGCGCCTTCACCGTGATGCGGTCGCCCGGGCGGAAGATCAGCAGTCGCGGCCCTTCGTAGCGCTCGTTCGCGATCTCGACCTCGCCGTCGACGACGTAGATGGCGCGCTCCTCATGATCGGGATCGAGCGGCACGGTCGCGCCTGCCACCGCCGTGACCTCGGTGTAGAACCAGGGCGACACCATCGAAACAGGCGAGGTGACGCCGAAGGCCGAGCCCGCGATCACTTTCGCGGTGAAGTCGCGCTCGGTGACCATCGGCAGGTCACCCGCGCCGTAGTGCTGGAATGACGGGGCGATCTCTTCCGATCCCGCCGGCAGCGCAATCCAGCTTTGCAGGCCCAGCATCTTCTGCCCCGAGGCGCGTTGTACGTCCGGCGTGCGCTCGGAATGCGCGATGCCGCGGCCGGCTGTCATCAAATTCATCGCGCCGGGCTGGATCTCCTGGATGTTGCCCTCGCTGTCGCGATGCATGATCGCGCCGTCAAACAGATAGGTGACGGTAGCAAGCCCGATATGTGGATGCGGCCGCACGTCCATGCCCTTGCCTGAGACGAATTGCACTGGCCCGAAATGGTCGAAGAAGATGAAGGGTCCGACCATCTGCCGCTTGCCGTGCGGCAACGCGCGGCGTACCGCGAAGCCGTCGCCGAGATCGCGCGTGCGCGGCACGATGACGAGATCGAGCGCATCGCAGGACATGGGATCGCCGAGCACGGGATCGTTCGAGGGTTGCCAGCTCATGGGAAAACTCCGTCTGAATTGCTTGGGCTCGATCCTAGCAGGATTCCGCGCCAGCGTCGCGGCTAAGCCCGCCGTCATGCCCCGCGAAGGCGGGGCATCCAGTACGCCGCGGCCTATCGGTTCAATCACGGCCGTCTCGGAGTACAGGATCGCCCGGTCAAGCCGGACGATGACAGCTGCGGTGCGGATGGTGCTTGAAAAACTAAACCCGACGGACGATGTTCGGCTCGCCCATACCGATGGCCACAGCATCTGATGACGTCAGCCGCCCTTGAACTCGCATTCCGCGCCGCTTCTGTGGCGTTGCTATCAGTGCTGGCGGCATCGCTTGTCAGCGATTTCCGCAATGTGCTGGCAGCCCGGCTCGGCGCGGCCTTTGCGCTCGGCTCGGCCGCTCATGCCGCGAGCTATTCCGTCGGAATATCGTCGCTGGTCCCGGCATGGCATGCGCCGCTGATCGCGCTCTCGACTGGCAATATCGTGGTGTTCTGGCTGTTCACGCGCGCGCTGTTCGACGACGAGTTTCGCCTGCGCCGGTGGCACGGATTGACCTGGGGGGTGGTGACAGCCTTCAGCTTCGTCAGCTGTCTCTGGATCGCACCCGGCGGACATGTCCGGTTCGCCGTCACCGCGGTGAACCTGATCGTGCTCGGCTTCATTGCGCTCGCGATCATGCAGACGATCGGCTCATGGTCGGCCGATCTGGTCGAGCGCCGCCGCCGCGTTCGTGTCTTCATCATCTGTGCGGCCGCGCTCTATGGCGGATTGAACGCGCTGCTCCAGATCCTTGTCGTCGGCAACGAGGTCGGCGATGTCGCCAACACCGTCAATACAGGCGTGCTCGCCAGCATCGTCGCGGCCATCGCCTATGCGATGATGCGCGTCGATGGCGCCGACCTGTTTCCGGCCGCCGCGGAGCCTGCGCCGGCGATCGCGGCGAGCCAGCCTGTGGGCGAGGACGCCGCCGACCAAAAGCTCATCGACGCCCTGATGCGGCTGATGGCGGACGAACGGATCTACCGCCAGGAGAACATCAGCATCGGCGTGCTGGCGGGCCGGCTGAAAACTCCCGAATACCGGCTGCGCCGGCTGATCAACCAGGGGCTCGGCTACCGCAATTTTAATGTGTTCCTGAACAACCACCGGATCGAGGAGGCCAAGGCCGCGCTGGCCGATCCCGCCCAGGCCGAGGTCCCCGTCATCACCATCGCGATGGATTCCGGCTTCCAGTCGCTCGGCCCGTTCAACCGCGCCTTCAAGGCCGTGACCGGCGTGACGCCGACGGAATACCGGCGGCTCAAGGTGAATGCCGTCTGATCTTTAGGGTACTGTATTATCTAGGCTATTTTGGAATCGGCGAGCGTCTCGCGGGATTCAGCTACGCCGTTTTCCAAATCCGGCGAGCGGGTAGGGCGTGAATGCCGCTTCGTCTCCGGCACGCGCCTCAAGCCGGAGCAAGCCCGTGACCCGCCGCCGCCAGATCGTCCTTCTCACCACCACGGTCGCCTTTGCCGGCCTCGCGCTCGGCGCGGTTCGCGCCCATGACGTGCCCAAGGTCGCCACCGGCTTCATCGCCGATTTGCTCTGCGCGGAGACGTTTGTCTCGGGCCTCGATGTCAGGCGTAATTTGATCGAGACCATTGATGCGATGCCGGGCGCCGGTCTGCTGACCTGGGCGATGGACTATCAGGTCGATCGCGCGCGCAAGGACGTCACGGTGACGCTGTTCGGCATCGGCCGCAGCCATGCCGTCTATCGCGAGGGCCTCGGCTGCACGCTCGAGCACGGCACTGATATCGCCGAGGTCAGGCTCCCGCCTGACGACAGGCAACCGGCGTTGCTGCCCGAGATTGCCGGCCCCGCGCTCGTGTCGCCACAGAGCCCGGAGCTGTCAGCCGCGCTTGATCGCGCCTTCGCCGAGCCGACATCGGCGCCATACCGCCGCACCCGCGCGATCGTCGTCATGAAGTCGGGCCGCATCATCGCGGAGCGCTACGCCGACGGCATCGGACCGGAGACGCCGCTGCTCGGCTTCTCCATGACGAAGTCCGTGATCTCGGCTCTCATCGGGATTCTCGTGCGTCAGGGCCGACTGAAACTCGAGGGGCCCGCATCGGTCGCCGCCTGGACAAATCCGGACGATCCCCGTCACGCCATCACCGTCGATCAATTGCTGCGCCACACCGCGGGCCTGGCGCTCGGCAGCTCGCTTCAGGCCTCGCTCGGCTCCGCGTTCGAGCCGGTCAATCGCATGAAATTCGTGGAGGCCGACATGGCCGCCTATGCCGCGAGCATGCCGCTTGCGACCGCGCCGGGCACCGTGTGGAATTATCACGATGGCAACACCATCATGCTGGCGCATCTGATCCGCAACGCTGCCGGCGGCAATCCTGCGGATGCGCTTGCCTTCGCACGCCGCGAATTGTTCGCGCCGCTCGGCATGCGCCACGTCACGCTCCAGCTCGACGGCGCCGGCACGATCAAGGGGTCGAGCGAGATGCTCGCATCCGCGCGCGACTGGGCGCGCTTCGGTCAGCTCTATCTCAATGACGGCGTCGCCGGCGGCAGGCGCATCCTGCCCGAGGGCTGGGTGAATTACTCGGTGTCGGCGACGCCCAATGCATGGGTCGGCATCGGCGCCGGCTTCTGGACCAACCAGGGCGACAGCTTTGGCGCGACCTTCCGCGTCAAGCACGGCTGGCCGCGCGATGCCTTCTTCGCCAAGGGTACGATCGGGCAATACACGATCGTGATTCCGTCGGAGCGTCTGGTGATCGTGCGGTTAGGCCGTTCGCCGAACGCACCGCCGGAAGCGGATGGCGTGTTCGATCTGGTGCGCGACGTGGTCGCGGCAACGCGCCTGGCCTCTTCTCCCTCGCCCCGCTTGCGGGGAGAGGGTTGGGGTGAGGGGGAGCCTCCGCAAGGGAGGTGAGAGTTGGATTCGCGGAGAGTCCCCCTCACCCGGAATCCAAGCTGGGCTTGGATTCCGACCTCTCCCCGCAAGCGGGGAGAGGTGAAGAGACCTCCTACCTTCCCAGCTCCGTCGCCTTCGCCACGCGGTCGAACCGCTCCAGCGTCATGATCGCGTCCGCGAATTTCTCCGCGCGCGCGTTCAGCACCGGGCGGGCCAACGTCAAGAACTTCTGCTGCATCGCTTGTGCATCCGGGAACGAGGTCGGCTCTCCCGAGGGATCGGCATAGAGCCGCTCATGCACGCCGTCGTCCGTCGTGATACTCACGCGCGCGCCGAACGGATGGGTGCGGCCGATTTCGAGGCGGTCGTCCTGCACCACGTCGAACTTGTCGGCGAGCGCGTCGATGGCTGTGTCCCCGAGGCGGGTGTAGTCGTCCCAGCCAAATGAGCCCTGGTCGAGCGCGAGCGCGCCGGTGAAGAACATCGAGAACTGGCCGCCGACGATCGAGGTCGGGTGGCGCTTGGTCGCGGCGTCGCCGGTGAGCGTGATGCCGTTGCGATGCAGGCCGATTTCGACACGCTTGACCTGGTCGGGCGTCAGATTGTGCTCGCGCCGCATCGCGATCAGTGCGTCGATTGCGGCGTGGGTATAGCGGCAGCTCGGATACGGTTTGACGCCGATCTTCATGGTCTCGTAGGTCTTGCCGAGCTCGGCGACCGCTTTGTCCGGATGCGCATCGTCGGTGTAGCCGGCGAGCAGGCCGTGCTTACCCTCGACCGATTCCGTGGCGCCGACGAAGTCGTTGCGCGCCAGCGTCGCGGCGATCACGCCGTTCATCGCGGCGGCGCCGACCTGGTAACGCTTGTTCCAGGCGCCATTGACCAGGAATTGCAGCGAGCCCGCGGCCTGGCTGCCGGCGACGCCGAAGGCGGCGATGAGCTGTTGCTCGGAGAGGCCGAACAGCTTGCCGGCGGCCGCGGCTGCGCCGTAGGTGCCGGCGGTGGCGGTGGGGTGAAAGCCGCGGGCATAATGCGAGGTCGGGTCGAGCGCGTTGCCGAGCCGGCAGCAGACCTCATAGCCCGCAACGATCGCGGTCAGCACGTCGCGGCCCGAAGCGCCGACCATCTCGCCGATGGCGAAGGCGGCCGGGACCACCGGCGCGCTCGGATGCAGCGAGGAGTCCGCATGCGTGTCGTCGAAGTCGAGCGAATGGCCGAGGGCGCCGTTGAGCAGCGCCGCGACCGCCGGCGTCCAGGTCTTGCTGTCACCGAACACGGTGGATTCGCCCCTGGTGTCGAGCGCGAGCGCCTCCAGCATCTTCAGGATCGAGGGGGTCGATTCCGCTTCGCTGCGGGCCCGGATGGCGCTGCCGAGGAAGTCCAGCGTCAGCACTTTGGCGCGATCCAGCACCTCCGCCGGAATATCCTGGAATTTCAGGTTGGCGACATAGGCGGCGAGCGTTGCGGTTTCGTGAGCCATCGTGTTTCCTCGTTTTGGCGCGCAAGTTAGGCGGGCTGATTTGGCCTTTCAAGCGGCCTCGGGGCCGCGGGGATCAGCTATGCTTTTGGCTGGCTTTGCGAGGATCGGACCGGGATACGCGACCATGGCATTCGCAGGCGAGCTGTTCGACCGGGTGTGGTCGCGAAAGACCCAATTGGGATTGGCGATCCGGGTCACGGTGGCGGCCACCGGCGCCTACGCGCTCGCCACCGCGCTGCATCTCTTGTTACCGCTCTGGGCCGTCCTCACCTCCATCATCGTCACCCAGATGAGCGTCGGGCGCTCGCTGAAGGCGACACGCGACTACATGCTCGGCACCATCGGCGGCGCGATCTATGGCGGCGCCATCGCGATCCTGATCCCTTATTCCGGCGAACTGGGCCTGCTGGGTCTGCTGGTGCTGGCCGTGGCGCCGCTTGCCTTTGTCGCATCGATCTATCCGAATCTGAGCTCTGCAACGGTGACGGCCGTGATCGTGCTCGTGCTTCCGTCGATGCATCATGCCGATCCCATGGCCTCGGCGATCGATCGCGTCAGCGAAGTTTCGGTCGGCGCGGTGACCGGGCTGCTCGTCTCGTTCCTGGTGCTGCCATCGCGCGCTGTGCGGCAAATCCGCGCCAGCGCGGCGAAGCTGCTCGAATTGATCGCGGAGGCCTTCACCGAATTGCTCGCGGGCCTGACGCGCGGCCGGGACAATGACGCGCTGCATCGGATTCAGGACGGTATCGGCACCGCCATGGTCGGCATGAATACCATTGGCGCCGAAGCCGAGCGCGAGCGCTCTGCGCGATTGTCGAGCGGTCCGGACACCGGCCCGTTGTTGCGCACGATCTTGCGGCTGCGCCATGACGTCGTGATGATCGGCCGCTCGACCGTGGTGCCGTTGCCGGCCGAGGTGCAGACACGGCTTGCCGCACCGCTGACGGAAGTCTCGACGGTGATCGCACGCTTCCTGCGTTCGGCCGCCGCGGCGTTGCGTGAAGGCGCCGGCGCGCCGCCGATCCATCCCGTGCATGTCGCGCTCCAGCATTATGCCGAAGCGGTCGCCGCTGTGCGCCAGGACGGCCTGATCCGGGGGCAGCCCAGCGACACCGCGGAGCGCTTCTTCGCGCTCGGCTTTTCGCTGGAGCAGATGCACCAGAATCTCTGCGACCTCGATCGCGTCGTCGGCGAATGGTCCGAGGCCGCGACCGACAAGCCCGCGCGCATGGCGGAGTGAGCTAGCGCCGCATCAGGCCCTTGCTCTCCATGCGCCAGACCAGCAAATCGATGCGGTCCTGGCCGAAGAACGGCTCGTTGTCGAACACGAAGGTCGGCACGCCCCAATGGCCGGAGGCCGCATGGTCCTTCGCGTTCTCCGTGATCACCTGCTCGTAGCGATCCGGGTCCGCGGTGATCGCGGCATCCATCGCCGCGAGATCGAAGCCGGCCTTGTCTGCGGCGCGCGCGAGATGATCGCCTTCGTTCCAGCCCGCCACCGAGCCGTCCCACAGCACCCGGGCGATCGCATCGGTGAATGCGAGCGAGCGTCCCTCGAGCTGCGCCATGGCACCAAGCCGGGTCAGGCGGTGGATGTAGGGCTGCTCCGCCGCGACGTCGAACGTGACCTTGTCCTGTACGATCGGATCGGGCCTCGGAAAGCGGAACGGAATGCCCTCGTGCTGCGCCACGCGCGTGCTGTCGAGCACCACATAGCGAATGAAGTTCGGGCTGGCCTTCTTGAAAAACCCGGGCACACGGACGGCGAGCGGATAGACCGGCCGCAAATTCACCGCCAGATCGTAGGCTTCGACGAGCTTCAGCGTCTTAGGCAGCGCCAGATAGCTGAACGGGCTGCGAAAAGAGTAGAAGAGGTCGACGGAGAGCGTCATCCCGCCAGTTTGCGCGTCAGCATCCGGAAGCGCAAGATCAGAAGTCCGGCATAGACGAACGATCCGATCGACAGTCCGATCCAGACACCGACCGCGCCGAGATCGGCGTGAAAAGCGAGCCACCAAGCAATGGGAAAGCCCACGCACCAATAGCCGATCGCGGCGAATGCCAGCGTCATTCTGGTGTCATTGATGCCGCGCAGCGCGCCGCCCATGATGGTCTGGATCGCATCGGCGATGAAGAAGGTCGCGCCGACCAGCAGCAGCGTTGCGGTCAGCTCGACGGTCGCCATGCTCGCCTCGCCGCTGCCGAAGAACAGTCGGCCGAGCTGATAGCGGCCGAAGATGATCGCGACAGTCAGACCCGAGACGAACGCGATCCCGATCACGGCTGCAACGAGACCTGCGCGCTTCACCGCAAGCGGCTCGCCGCGGCCGAAGGCGTGACCGACCCGCACGGTGGCCGCCATGCCGATGCCGAGCGGGACCATGAACAGCACCGCGGTGACCTGGAGCGCGATCTGATGCGCCGCGAGCGCCGTGGTCGAGATCAACCCCATCAGCAGCGCCGCCGAAGAGAACAGGCCATATTCCAGCAGCAGCGAGAACGAGATCGGGGCGCCGATCGCGATGAGCTTGCCCATCAGGGGCCAGTCGATCCGCCAGAGATGGGCAAGCGGACGATAGTCCGCGAACGGCTTGCGCAGCCCCGCAATGGCGAGCGTGGCGGCAAAAGTGCCGAGATTGACCAGCGTGGTCGCAAGCCCTGCGCCGAACAGGCCGAGCTCCGGCAGGCCGAACAGGCCGTGGATCAGGACGTAGACCAGCGCGGCATTGACGGGGATCGCCGCGAGCGTGATCCACAGCGGCGCCTGCGGCCGGTTCACCGCGCTCATCATGCTGCGTAGCGCGATGAAGCCGAGCGCCGGCGCGATGCCCCAGGCCAGCCCATTCAGATAGCGCTGGGCGAGCGCGGCCGAGCGCGGCGCCTGACCGAGTGCAACCAGGATGTGCTCGCCATAGAGCGGCGAGGCCATCATCGGCAGCGAGATCAGCAGCGCGACCCACAAGCCGACGCGCAAGGAGCGGCGGATGCGCCTGACATCGCCGGCGCCGAAGGCTTGCGCGACCAGCGGCGACACCGCCGCCATCAATCCGAGCCCGAACGTGAAGCTGACGAAATAGACCGTATGCGCCAGCGCTGCTGCTGCCACCGCGCTCTCGCCGAGCCGCCCGATCAGTGCGAGATCGGTCGTGATCATCGCGATCTGCCCGAGCTGCGTCAGCATCATCGGCACCGCCAGCCGCAGCGTCTCGATGAATTCGTCGGCGAGAGAATTTGGCGGCACGCCGGCTTGCGGCTGCGAACGAGGCTGGACGGTGTCGAGCATGGCGGGTCAATAGCACAGCCGAGCGACGAAAACATGGCTCGATCGTTCTCTCCCTCTCCCCGTTCTTACGGGGAGAGGGTCGGGGTGAGGGGCTGCTTCCGCAAAAATAGTGACAGTCGGACTCGCGGAGGCTCCCCCTCACCCGGAATTTGCTGCGCAAATTCCGACCTCTCCCCGCAGGCGGGGCGAGGTGAAAGCGACCGCCTCAGCCCTTTCGTTCAGGCACGCGCCTGATCTTCGCGCCGAGCGCATTCAGCCGTTCGTCGATGCGCTCGTAGCCGCGCTCGATCTGGTCGGCGTTGTTGATCGTGGAGGTGCCCTCGGCGCAGACGGCCGCGAGCAACATGGCCATTCCGGCGCGAATGTCGGGTGAGGTCATCGTCGCGCCGTGCAGCCGGCTTGGACCGGCGATGATGGCGCGATGCGGGTCGCACAGCACGATGCGCGCGCCCATCGCGATCAGCTTGTCGACGAAGAACATCCGCGATTCGAACATTTTTTCGAACATCAGGATCACGCCCTCGCATTGCGTGGCGGTGACGATCGCGATCGACATCAGATCGGCGGGGAAGGCCGGCCAGGGCTGGTCTTCCAGCTTCGGCACGTGGCCGCCAAAATCGTCCTGGATCTTCAGCGTCTGGTTCGATGGCACGATGAGATCGTCGCCCTCGATGCGGCAGACGATGCCGAGCCGCTCGAACCCCATCCGGATCGAGCGCAGATGCTCGACGCCCGCGCGCGCGATGCGAAGCGGCGAACGCGTCACGGCCGCAAGCCCGATCAGCGAGCCGACCTCGATATGGTCGGGCTGGATCCGGTAGGTCGTACCGCCCAGCGTCGCCGGACCGTGCACGATCATGGTGTTGGTGCCGATGCCCTCTATCCCAGCGCCGAGCGCGACCAGGAAGTTGGCGAGGTCCTGCACATGCGGCTCGGACGCGGCGTTGCGCAAATAGGTGGTGCCTTCGGCGGCGACGGCTGCGACCAGCGCGTTCTCGGTCGCGGTCACGCTGGGCTCGTCCAGGAACACGTCGGCGCCGGTCAGTTTCGAAGCGCGGAATTCGAGCCGGTCGGTCGCGGTGACCTTGGCTCCCAATTGCTCGAGCGCGAGCACATGCGTGTCGAGCCTTCGGCGGCCGATGACGTCGCCGCCGGGCGGCGGCAGCATCACTTCGCCGCAGCGGGCGAGCAGGGGGCCCGCGAGCAGGATCGAGGCGCGGATGCGCACGCATAGCTCCGGATCGAGATCTGCGGCGCGGATGCTCTTGGCGTGAATATGAAGCGTGTTGCGGGCGGTCCATTCCGCCGCCGCGCCGACCGAGCGGATCAGCTCGACCAGCGTCTCGGTGTCGCGGATCCGCGGCACGTTTTCCAAGGTCACCGGATGCTCGGTGAGCAGGGCTGCCGCGATGATCGGCAGGGCCGCATTCTTGTTGCCGGACGGCTCGATCGAGCCCGAGAGCCGGTGACCGCCCTCGACAATGTACTGGATGGGCGTCACGGGGTCTCTCGCTATCGTGTTGAGTGGGGGGCGGGTTTTCGAGGCGGAAACTACCGAGAATTGACCGTGGGAGCAATTCTGCACTTGTTGCGGCTCGATTTCGCGTCGCAGCCCCGATACAGGTGCGCTCCCTCTCCCGCTTGCGGGGGAGGGCTGGGGAGGGGGTGCTTCCGCGATGGGATTGTCGAAGTTTACGGAACGTATCCCGGCGAGGAGAAAGCCCCCACCCGGCGCCTCGCGCCGACCTCCCCCGCAAGCGGGAGAGGTTGCAGCGAGCGCTTGGCCAGCAGTTCGAGATCCAAAGCCAACGGCCCTTAGATGTCGATCGTCGCGCTCAGCGAATGTTCCTGGATGAAGTCGCGGCGCGGCTCGACCACGTCGCCCATCAGCTTGGTGAAGATGTCGTCGGCCTCGTCGACCTCCTTGACCTTCACCTGGAGCAGTGATCGTGCATTGACGTCCAGCGTCGTCTGCCAGAGCTGCTCCGGATTCATCTCGCCCAGCCCTTTGTAGCGCTGCAGCGAGACGCCCTTGCGGCCGGCGTCGGTGACGGCTTCGAACAGATCGACCGGGCCGTAGACCATGTGCTCGGTGTCCTTGCGCCGCAGCTTGCCGGGGCGGGCATAAACGTCCTGGAGCTTCACCGTGTACTCGTCGAGCTTGCGGGCTTCGACCGAGCCCAGGAACGCGTCATCGATGAGGGCGGCTTCCTTGACGCCGCGCACGGTGCGCTCGAACTGGAAACCCTGGCCTTCCACGTATTGGCCGATCCAGCCGCGCTCGACCTCGTCGGCGAGCGTGTCGAGGCGGGCGGCGATGTATTGCGCGGCCGCGGCGGCCTTCTCCGGATCGCCGTAGATCGCCTTATTGAGGACACCGGTGATGGCGGCCTGCTCGATCACCTTGCGATTGTAGCGGGTGTGCAGGCTGCGCAGGATGCCGCGGACGGCGCGGGCGTCGTCGACCAGCGAGCGCAGGTCGCGGCCGGTACGATCGCCGCCGGTGCCGGGGATATAGACGCAGTCGTCCAGTCCGGTATCGATCAGATAATCTTCCAGCGCCCGCTCGTCCTTCAGATATTGCTCGGACTTGCCGCGGTTGACCTTATAGAGCGGCGGCTGGGCGATGTAGAGATAGCCGCCGTCGATGATCTCGCGCATCTGCCGGTAGAAGAAAGTCAGCAGCAGCGTGCGGATGTGAGCGCCGTCGACGTCGGCGTCCGTCATCACGATGATCTTGTGATAGCGCAGCTTCTCGATCGAGAATTCGTCGCCGATGCTCGTTCCGAGCGCGGTGATCAGCGTGCCGATCTGCTCGCTGCCCAGCATCTTGTCGGGACGTACGCGTTCGACATTGAGGATCTTGCCGCGCAGCGGCAGCACGGCCTGGAATTCGCGGTTGCGGCCCTGCTTGGCGCTGCCGCCTGCCGAGTCACCCTCGACGATGAAGAGCTCGGACTTGGCCGGATCCTTTTCCTGGCAGTCGGCGAGCTTGCCGGGCAGCGAGGAGACCGAGAGCGGGCTCTTGCGCGTCAGCTCGCGCGCTTTTCGCGCGGCTTCGCGGGCAGCTGCCGCCTGGATCACCTTGCCGACGATCATCTTGGCTTCGGACGGATGCTCCTCGAACCAGGCCTGCAGCGCCTCGTTGAGCACGTTCTCGACCACGGGGCGCACTTCCGAGGACACCAGCTTGTCCTTGGTCTGCGACGAGAATTTGGGATCGGGTACCTTCACCGAGAGAACGGCGGTGAGGCCCTCGCGGCAATCATCACCGGTGAGCGCGATCTTTTCCTTTTTCGCATTGGCCTCGGCATAGCCGTTGACCTGGCGCGTCAGCGCGCCGCGGAAACCGGCGAGATGGGTGCCGCCGTCGCGCTGCGGGATGTTGTTGGTGAAGCACAGCACGTTCTCGTGGTAGCTGTCGTTCCACCACAACGCGGCCTCGACGCCGATGCCGTTGGCTTCGGCGCGCACCATGATCGGCGCCGGCACGATCGCCTTCTTGTTGCGGTCGAGATATTTGACGAATTCCTCGACGCCGCCGGAATAATGCATCTCCTCGCGCTTCTCGACCGCGTGACGCATGTCGGAGAGGGCGATGTTGACGCCGGAATTGAGGAAGGCGAGCTCGCGCAGCCGGTGCTCCAGCGTGGCGAAATCATACTCGATGTTCTTGAAGGTTTCCGTCGAGGCCTGGAACGTCACCTCGGTGCCGCGCCTGCCGGGCGCATCGCCGACCACCTTGAGCGGCGCGACCGCATCGCCATGGGCGAATTCGATGTAGTGTTCCTTGTTGTCGCGCCAGATGCGCAAGCCGAGCTTGCTCGACAGCGCGTTGACGACGGAGACGCCGACGCCGTGCAGGCCGCCGGAAACCTTGTAGGAATTCTGGTCGAACTTACCGCCGGCATGGAGCTGGGTCATGATGACTTCGGCCGCCGAGATACCTTCGCCCTTATGGATGTCGACCGGAATGCCGCGGCCGTCGTCGCGCACGGTGACGGAATTGTCGGCATTGAGCACGACGTCGACGCGGGTGGCATGGCCCGCGAGCGCTTCGTCGATCGCGTTGTCGACGACCTCGTAGACCATGTGATGCAGGCCCGAGCCGTCATCGGTGTCGCCGATATACATGCCGGGGCGCTTGCGGACGGCGTCGAGACCCTTGAGCACGCGGATCGATTCCGCCCCGTAATCGCTCGGATTTGAGGGTTCGTTTTCGGCAGGCGTCTGCCGAGCAGGTTCTGTCATGAGAGGCCTTCGAGATGTCGCCCGAATCAGCCGCGCAAAAGGCGCTGATATGCGGGCTATTTGTGCCATGAAAGACGGATTGCGCCTAGCGCAAAGTATCTCCCTGCAAGTCTTTGATAAGATGGGATTTTTCGGCCGATTTTCAAGGCCTTCGAAGGCCGATTCGGCGGCTTGGAAAAAGCGCGATTCGAGACGCCGTTTCGGGCTCTGGAAGGCGTGGATTTTGCGGGGAGGAGGGGCGTTCCGGGGCGCCTGGAACGCCCCGGAACGGCCTTGCAGCTCAATACATCTGAAGCGGCAGCACGTCTCCGCTTGGCCCCACCAGGAGGCCCCAGGCATCGCCGGCGGCCACGGTGAGGGTCTCGGTGCGAGCAGGGCGTCCCGGCAGACGCAGCGCGTACTGGTACTTGCCGGGCGGTAGATCGAGCATCGGCCCTTTCGGCGATTGCGGACCGCCGGCGCCGGCCGCGATCTTCACGGTTTGATTGTTGATCGTCAGCGATGCTTCCTTTGGTCCCATATTGCCGAGCATCAGCCTCGCCTGTCCCGCCTTCGGCATGATGTCAGCCTTGGCTGCGGCCTGCGGATTCCGCTGCATCAGGCTGACAGTGGTCTCGTCCCTGGCGCGGCCGAGCTTCAGCACGGCCGGTCCCTCCGGCGAGGTGAACGCGAGCTCCGCCTTCTCGGCGGTCACAGTCGCGCCGTCGGCCTTCTCCTGCCAGCCCCGCTTGGTCAGCTCCGCGCGATAGAAGGCGAGGACCTCGCCAAGCTCGGCGGGGATGCTGGCTTCGAGCTCGGTCCGGAACGACTGGTCGCTGCCGGGGAATTTGGTGGAGCTTAATCCGGTCGAGCTGTGCTGTGTCGGCACCGGCAGGGCGGAATCGGGATCGGGCGTGAGCGGCTCCTTCGATTTGGTCTGGACCGCCTTGGCTTGGGTTGATTTGGCCTCGACGGGCTTCGCCGCGGCGATAACAAGACCGGAGCCGTTGGCGCTAACGTTTACCTTCGGCCCCATCTGCATCACGGTCATCGAGATCGACTTGCCGTTCTTTGCGAACTCCATCACCGCCATGTTCGGCTGATTGATGACGGAGGGCTGCTCCTTCCAGCCCGCCGGCTTGAGCGATGCGCGATAGAACGCGGTGAGCGCCTTCACGCTCGATGTCGAGGAGAATTCGAGCTGGCCGTCGTCGCCCTCGAACTTCACGCCTTCGGCGTTTTCAGGCAGCGGCACCGGCGTCTTGCTGTCGGCCAGCGCATTCAGCGGCGCGTCGGACAATGCGGCCGCCTGCACCTTGCGCCTTGCTTCGTCGGCGGTGATGAGCTGCTTGGCCGCACCTAACGCATCCCCAAGGAACTTGTCGTCGGCCTCCTTCTTCGCCTTCGCGCGGGCGGCAAGCGCGGAGTCCTTCACCTGCGCCGTCAGGCTGACCATGGTGAAATCATATTTGCGGCCGAGCCGCAGCATGCCGGTTTCCTCCGCCGAAGAGATCTTGATCGCGACCTCGTCGCCGGGCGCGAGCGGCGCGCTGCCGTCCTCCCGCCAGCCACGCGCGGCGAGCTCGCGGTGATAGAAGGCGAGCACGGCGGGCAGCTCGGCCATCGCGGCCGCCGACATTTCGCGCTTGTTGTCGCTCTCGCCGCCGAGACCCCTGGCCGTCTTGGTCGGGCTTGGCCGCGGCAGGCCGGCCAGATCGCTATCGGCTTTGAGCTCGCTGGGCAGCGCGAAGGGCGCGACCCGAATATCGATATTGGTGCGGCCATCGTCGCGGCGCGTCAGCGTCAGCATCACAGGCTTCTGCTGATAGAAGCCGGTCTCCTTGCTATCGGCGTGCGCGTAGAACGCGCGCACGCCGTTGGGAACGGTTTCATTCAGGCTGGTGGTCCAGCGTGCGGCGGTTTCCGGCGTGAGCTTCTGCCAGCCAATCGCAGCCATCTGGCTGGCATAAAAATCCGACGTTGCATCGAGCGGCGTCGGCGAGACGCAGCCGAGATAGGGCCTCGTCCCGTCGAACACGATGTCGCTTGCGCCTTCCGGAAACGGCACGTTCCCGTAGATCCGGTCGGTCGTGTAATAAACCACGGACTGGTCGGGCCGGCCGGGCGCCTGCGTGAAATGAACGGAAAGGCCCTGTCGTCCCTTCCTAAACTTCAGCAGGGTGCTTTTCTCCTCAAGCGGCATCACATAGGGCACCCAGCCGTTGTCGCTCAGGAGCTTTTGGACCGCGGGCGGTGTCACCGCCTGCCGCGTCGGTACGCGATATTCGACGCGATAGGGATCGGGGCGCGAAATGTCTTCCACCGCACCTTCGAGCTGCGGCAGCGCGTGGACGTCGACGACACCCTCATCGGCGCCGGCCGCGATCGAGCAGCTCGCCATCAGGAAGAGACCGCATGCAAGCAGCCGCCATCGTGCCGGGATTTGCGTCCCGCGCGGGGTCATCGCCATCGTTAGTTCTCCAGGATGCCGCGCGGCGCTTTGGCGCGCGCGATTACAACGGCTGCAACACCGTCGGCGGGCCTCAGACCAGAAGTCGCGGCAGGAACCGGGGAGGTTCAAATATCCCGAACTAGTCAATACAGTTGGAGCGGCGACCATGCCTCGCCGTCGCGCCCGACGGTGAGCTCCCAGGCGTCGCCGGCCGCGAGGTTAAGGATGTCAGTGTGGGCCGGACGGCCGGGCACGCTCAGTTCGTAGGCATATTTGCCGGGCGCCAGATCCAGCGAGACAGCGTTAGCGCCGGCGGCGCGCTTGATGATCCGCGCGTCGATCCCGAGCACGGCTTCCGTCTCGCCGATATTGCTGAACACCAGCTTCGCCTGGCCCGGTTCGGGCATGACGTTGGCCCGGGTTGCAGTATCCGAGTTCTTCTGCACGAGATGAACCAAGGTGCTGCTGTCCTTGCGGCCGAGCTCCAGCATGGCCGGCCCGAGCGGAGATGCGAACGCGAGCTGGACGTGATCGACGGAGACGACGGCGCCATCGTGCTGCTCCTGCCAGCCGAGCTTTCCGAGTTCCTTGCGGTAGAAAGCGAGGACGTCGCCGAGCTCGGCGGGCACGGTGGCTTCGAGCTTGACGCGAAGCGGCGCTTCGACGCCCCGCATCAGGGTGGTGTGGATTCCTCGAAAGCTGTAGCGGGTCGGTGCGGGCAGCCTGGCATCGGGGTCCGGCGTGAGATCGGCCGAAAACAGCGGCTGCGGCATCCAGGCGCCGGCGCTTGCCGCGAGCATGCACGTCGCGAGCAAGACGAGGCCGCACGCAAACGCCCGCCATCGTGCCGGGACTCGCGCCCCGGACCTTGCCGTCCGCATCTCACTCTCCAGGGGTTCGCGCGTGATGTCATTGCGCGATTGCAAAAACGGCTGCGACGCCGTCGGCGCTGCCTCCGGCAACTAGTCGCGGCAGAAATGGGGCTGGTTCAACGGCGGCGACTAGCGCCGGGCCGATACCTGTCCGCTTTCGACGTCAAAGATCTCGCCCCCGGCGCCGATCTCGGCGAAGGCGGCGGGGTCTGCGCCGGTCAGCCACACCTGCGCGCCAAGCTTGCGCAGCTCGTCGAACAGCGCCGCGCGCCGGCCGGGATCGAGATGCGCGACGACCTCGTCGAGCAACAGCAGTGGCACGATGCCGGTCATCTCGGCGACCAGGCTCGCATGCGCCAGCACCAGCCCGATCAGCAACGCCTTCTGCTCGCCGGTCGAGGCATCGCGCGCCGGCATGCTTTTGGGCGCGTAGATCACCTGCAGATCGGTGAGATGCGGACCGTCCGTGGTGCGGCCGGCGATGGCGTCACGCGGACGGTTGTCGCGCAGGATCTGGCGGTAGCGGTCCTCGACCGACGTCGCGGTCTCCTGGAGCAGCGCATTCTCCATCCAGCCGTCGAGCGCGATCTGCGCCGAGGGGAAGGCGGAGGCCTGCGCACGTGCATTCAGCATGCCGGTCAGCCGCGCCGCGGTCTGGCCCCTGGTCGCGGCGACCGCGACCGCAAGCTCCGCGGTCTCGCGCTCGATCGCGTCACACCAATGGTCGTCGTAATTGCGGGTCTCGAGCAGGCGGTTGCGCGAACGCAGCGAACGTTCGAGCGCGGAGATGCGGCTGGAATGGTCGCTGTCGATGGCAAGCACCAGGCGGTCGAAGAAGCGCCGGCGCTCGGACGCCGCTCCCATGAACAGCCCGTCCATCGCCGGCGTCAGCCACACCATGCGGATGTGGTCGCCGAACGCCGCCGCCGAATTGACCGGTTCGCGATCGATGCGGCAGCGCCGGCTGACCGGGCTATCTGCGTGCGGCGGATCGATGCCGGTGCCGAGCGTGGCAAGGCCCAGCGCGCCCTCGACCTGTGCCGACACCGCCCAGGAGCCGTCGCCCTGGTTGTCGGCGACGTCGTCCAGCGTCGCGCGCCGCAGCCCGCGTCCCGGCGACAGGAACGAGATCGCCTCGATGCAATTGGTCTTGCCCGCTCCGTTCGGCCCGACCAGCGCCACCATGTCAGCCTTCACCTCGAGCCCCGCCGCCCGGTAATTGCGAAAATGCGTCAACGTCAGGCGATGAATGCGGGAGGGGGTCATTGTGCTCGTCGTGCCGGGCGGTGCGTCCCCTCTCCCCTTGTGGGAGAGGGTGGCGCCTCACGAAGTGAGGCGACGGGTGAGGGGTATGTTACCGCAGGGCGAGCTTTGCAAGGACGTCCTCCAATACAGAAGCGGGCTGCTGCAACACGTCATTGTTCCAGTAGCGCGCGATGACAAAGCCTTCAGCGGAGAGTGTTGCGTCCCGAGCCGCGTCGCGTTGCGATTCCGCATGCTGACCGCCGTCGATCTCGATCACGAGGCGCTTTTCGAAACAGACGAAATCGAGAATGTAGCTTTTGAACGGAACTTGTCGGCGAAGCTTGTAGGCGGATAATCGACGATCCCTGAGCAGGCGCCACATTGCGGCTTCCGCATCCGTCGGCTCATGCCGCATGTTCTTCGCGAACTGGCGGAGACGCTTGGGGACCGGCCGATGGGACGGCTCCCGCGGCACTAACCCCTCACCCGACTGACTGTGCATCTACCAGCGGAGTAGCCCTCTCCCACAAGGGGAGAGGGCGCAGCAAGGTGCATTGCGCTCGTCTCGAGAAGAGTAGCTGCCGCTTCACCCTCTCCCCTTGTGGGAGAGGGTGGCTTCGCGCAGCGAAGCCGGGTGAGGGGTTGTCTCCACATCGATGGTATCGCGAGAGGACTCCTCACACCCGCATCGGCATCAGCACGTAGAGTGCGCTCTTGTCGTCGCGGTCTTGCACCAGGGTCGGCGAGCCCGGGTCGGCGAGCCGGAGGGTTGCGACGTCGCCTTCGATCTGGGCGGCGATATCGAGCAGATAGCGGGAGTTGAAGCCGATATCGAGGGCGTCGGAGGCGTATTCGACTTCGAGCTCTTCGGTCGCGCTGCCGGAATCCGGATTGGTCACCGACAGCACCAGCTTGCCCGGTGACAGCGAGAGTTTCACGGCGCGCCCGCGCTCGCTGGAAATCGTCGAGACGCGGTCGACCGCGTTCTCGAAATCCTTCTTGTCGACGACGAGCTCCTTGTCGTTGCCCTGCGGGATCACGCGGCCGTAGTCGGGGAAAGTGCCGTCGATCAGCTTAGAGGTCAGCACCACATTGCCGATGGTGAAGCGGATCTTGGCCTGCGACAGCTCGATCGTGACCTCGGCCTCGTTGTCCTCGATCAGGCGCTGCACCTCGCCGACCGTCTTGCGCGGCACGATCACGCCGGGCATGCCCTCGGCGCCCTTGGGCTGGACCAGGTCGAGCTGGGCGAGGCGGTGGCCGTCGGTTGCGACGCCGCGCAGGGTCGCGGCCTTGGCGGAGCCCGCGGCATGCAGATAGATGCCGTTGAGATAATAGCGGGTCTCCTCCGTGGAGATCGCGAACTGGGTGCGGTCGATCAGCCGCTTGACGTCCTTGGCGGCGAGGCTGAACGAATGCGACATGTCGCCGGCGGCGAGATCCGGAAAATCATTCTCCGGTAGGGTCTGCAGCGTGAAGCGGGAGCGGCCGGCGCGGATCGCCAGCACGGCGCGGTCGCCGTCGGCCTCGAGCACGATCTGCGAACCGTCCGGCAGCTTGCGCACGATGTCGTAGAACATGTGCGCCGGAACGGTGGTGGAGCCCGCGGTCGCGGTTTCCGCCGCGAGCGTTTCGGTGACCTCGAGATCGAGGTCGGTCGCCTTCAGCGACAATTTCGCGTTCTCGGCCCTAACAAGCACGTTGCCGAGGATCGGAATCGTGTTGCGGCGCTCGACCACGCGGTGGACGTGGCCCAGCGACTTCAGGAGTTGCGCGCGTTCGACCGTAACCTTCATTGCACTACTCGCCCGATCCCCAAGGAAACACAAATCTGGAAAAGCCGGGCGGCGGGACGCGCGCCACGGCACCGAAATCCCCGGAAGGCCGGGTCATCCAGCCGATATGACCAAAGCCGTCAGGGTCGCGCAAGGTGGCGTGTAAAGTCATCCGTTTCAAGGGATTGCGCGACAGTTCCCCACGATTTACCGGCAAAGACGGGGCCGGCGCCCAGCTGGACCAAGACCGCCGCCCAGGCATGGCCGGGGCGGCGGGAGGGAAGGGGAAAGACCCGGGCGTTTATTCCTGAAGCTGGCGCTTGAGCGATTCGACCTCGTCCGACAGCGCCGTGTCCTTGGAAACCAGGGCCTCGATCTTACGGACCGCGTGCAGCACGGTGGTGTGGTCGCGCCCGCCGAAGCGGCGGCCGATCTCGGGGAGCGATCGCAGGGTCAGCGTCTTGGCGAGATACATCGCCACCTGGCGCGGACGGACCACGTTGGCGGTCCGGCGCGAGGACAGGAGGTCGGAGCGGCTGACGTTATACTGCCGCGCCACCACGCGCTGGATGTCCTCGATCTTGATCCGCTTCGGTTCCTGCGGCCGGATCAGGTCGCGCACCTCGTGCTCCGCCATCTCCAGCGTCACCGGCCGGTTGTTGAGCTTCGAATGCGCGAGCAGGCGGTTGATCGCGCCTTCGAGATCGCGGCCGTTGTGGGTGATGGCGCGGGCCAGATAGGTCAGCACCTCCTCCGGCACCTCGAAGGTCGCATGATGGGCGCGGGCGGCTGCGACGCGCGACTTGAGAATACCGTGTCGCAGCTCCTCGCCGAGCGAGGCCATCTCGACCACGAGTCCGCCGGCCAGGCGCGAGCGCACGCGGTCGTCGAGGCTTTCGAGATCGGACGGCGGACGGTCGGCCGCGATCACGACCTGGCGGCCGGCATCGATCAGCGCGTTCAACGTGTGGCAGAACTCGGCTTGGGTCGACTTGCCCTGCAGGAACTGGAGATCGTCGATCACCAGCACGTCGATGCCGCGCAAGGCTTCCTTGAAGGCGAGCGCCGTCTGCGTCTTCAGCGCGGCGACGAAGCCGTACATGAATTTCTCGGCGGTGAGATAAAGCACCTTGCGCTCGTTGCCGGAATTGCCGGCCCAGGTCACCGCCTGCAAGAGATGCGTCTTGCCGAGACCGACGCCCGCATGGATGTAGAGCGGATTGAACATGACGGGATCGCCGCGACGCCCCTCGGCGACCTGACGCGCAGCCGCATGCGCCAGCGTGTTGGAACGGCCGACGACGAAGCTTGCGAAGGTCAGGCGCGGATCGAGCGGCGAGCCGCCGAGCGCATCATGATTGGCCGAGACCGGCGCCGTCGCGGTCGAGCGCAGCTCCGGAGCGGGCGAGCGGCGCGTTTCGACCGGCGCGGGCGCTTCCTTCTGCTGAACCACGGGGCGCACCGCCGTGCGCACGGTGAGATCGATGCGATGCACTTCGGGCATCTCCGCCTGCCAGCACGACAGCACGCGCTCGGCATAATGGGCTTGGATCCAGCTCTTCAGGAAGCGGGTCGGCACCGACAGGCGCACGCTCTCGTCCTGGACGCCTTCCAGATCCATGCGCGCAAACCAGCTCGTATAGACGTCTTCGCCAACGTTCGAGCGCAGCCGACTCTTCACGCGTGACCAGCGATCCTGTTCCGGGGTTGTCATCATTTGAGAACTTTTCTTGAGAGATAAGGTTGCGTGGTGAGCGCCATGCAGAGTTCCTGCCAGCAATACCTGCCCAGGATTATTTGCAATGGCGGGACCTCAAGCGATTTCACCTGCAGGCATGGCTCGACCGTTCGGCGGAAACGCCGCGTCCGATCAGCAATGTCTAGAGGTGGAGGGGTCGCGAGGTCAGCGCGTACTCGGCGCTCCGTGACACGCGGGAGGCTTGGTGTCCGACGAATCTAAAACGGCATCGCTGGAAGTCGAAATGCTGGAAGTCGAAATGTGTTTCAATACCGCGTTGAGTTCGTAAGACATGATACCTCCCCATCCTGCCGTGATTGCTCACGACAAGGTCCTGCGTGTCCAAACGACACCCGCGTCGTCATCGGATGCCTGCCCGTGTACTCGTCCGCTCGGCCTCGCCATCATGCCTGTCGGGGCAGCTTTCAAGATGTCTCTTAAGCGCGAGAGAAAGATCCCGCTTGGAGACATTCAGACAAAGAGCTACCGTTCCCACATTGCTGTGGGTTTTGATCCGACAATCGCTTGTTGAAGCGCCGCCTACGTGCACATCGCCGCCGATTTGCACGCTCGCCCCGTTTCCGATACCGCGCTGGTCTCAAGATCGTGGGCGCCGCTGACCTCTTAAGGAATACACTATGCGGGAAGACTCGCAACGGAATTGATTCACACTTGAGGCATCAAAAATCTTGATCTGCGTTAACGCCACGCGGACTTGTGCACAGGCTTCAGAGCAAGTTTTTGGATTCGTGCACAGAATCGAAGACGCCACGTTTCATGTGACAATTCTCCGCCACCGCCAAAAATTTTTTGCAAAAGCGTCACGCGCACGACGCGCTGGCGATTTTTCCAAATGCTTGGCCTCACTATGTCGATAAGTGATTAGCGAGACATCGTTTTTTGAGTCTCGTTTGACAGGGTAACTCCATCGCGTAACGCGATCCGGGGAAACTACGGTGTGCAGAACTCGCAGGTGCCGCGAACTCAACTTGAGCCCGCCTCGCAAGGACTTTTTGCACCGCGGTGGAAGTTTCCGCTGTTGCAAAACCATTCGCAGGTAAAACTACGGGACGCATCATGGTGCAAACGTCGCAATCCTCCGATCGAAGGTCGCTCGAGGCGTGACTGCTTGCGTGAATATGACAGGCAACAAAAAAGCCCGGCGTGATGCCGGGCTGTTTGACGTATGCGATGTGCGACCGGATCGTCCGATCGAACGAATGCTGCTAGATCACTCGCGAGGTTACTTTGCGAGCTTACTTGGCGAGCTTGGCGATCTGCGCGGTGAGCCGCGAGACTTTGCGGCTGGCATTGTTCTTATGAATGATGTTTCGCTGCGCGGCGCGCATCAAGGCGGGCTCGGCGTTCGCCAGCGCCGTCACGGCTGCGGCGCGGTCGCCGGTCTTGATCGCTTCTTCGACGTTACGCACGGCACCGCGCATCTGGGTGCGGCGCGACTTGTTGACGGCGGTGCGGCGGGCGATCTTGCGCGTCGCTTTCTTGGCGGAAGTGGTATTGGCCATGGTCTCAATGTCCTTTGCGGGTACCGGTCGCGTCTTGGTCGGGTAGCGCCGGCTTGCTTGACCGCGTAATCGACGCTCGGAATTAGGGTGTTCGGTTGCTAGGCTGTTCCTGGAACACGAGCGACAGCCTTGCGGGCCGTCTCTGAGGCCCAGGGAGCTTCTCAGCCCAAGGAGCCTGCATCTGCTCAAAGAACAGCGGCGGCAGGATTGCGCCCGCCGCCAGTTGGCGCCCTTATAGAGAGGGTCTTTGGCACCGTCAACGCTTTCCGGGGCTGCAAAAGCAACCCCTCAGGGCGCGGATGAATGCTGTAACGCCCTGAAGAGGTTGAATTTCTGCCGTCTCCCTTGTATTGGCTGGCGGCGTTCCGAGGGTCGTCCGATCGGACGACTATAGAGGGTGAGGCATGATCCGCGGCTTTTTCCGACTGATTGGGCTGTTGCTGCTCGCCGGCGGGTTCATCTTCATGGTCTATGACGGCGCCCGCTGGGTCGCCGACCAGACCCTTCGGTTCACCCGCTTCGGCCAGTTCTGGAACGACATCAATCAGGCCAGCCAGACGGCATTCCGGACTTGGGTCGAGGCCAAGGCGCCCTGGCTCTGGACCTCGGTGATCCGGCTGGTGCTGGATCAGCCGGTTTTCGCCGTCCTCGGCATTCTCGGCATCCTCCTGATGATCCTGTTCCGCCCGCGCAAGCCGCTGATCGGCTATTCCCGGGATTGAGCTTTCAATTCGCGACTTGAACCGACCCGCGCGCGGCGTAACAGGGCTGCCCCTTTGCGCGTAAAGACCTATATTCCCAACTGATCGCGAGCACGCCGCCTGAGCGCTTGGCTCATCGCCTTGGCTCAATAGCTTGTCCCAGGCGACGGGCAGCTCGTTCTTGGAGATCCGTCCATGCTGTTCATGCGCAAGACCACTGCATTGCCGAGCGCCACGGAAGCGCTGCCCGGCCGTGCGCAAGCCATTCCGACCGCGACCACCCATTTCGTCAACGGTGCCAAGTTGCAGCCGCCTTATCCCGCCGGTCTCGAGCAGGCGGTGTTCGGGCTCGGCTGCTTCTGGGGCGCCGAGCGCAAGTTCTGGGAGCTCGGCGAGGGCGTTTACACAACGGCTGTCGGCTATGCCGGAGGCCACACGCCGAACCCGACTTATGAAGAGACCTGCTCGGGCCGCACCGGTCACACCGAAGTGGTGCTGGTCGTGTTCGATCCGAACAAGGTGTCTTACGAGAAGCTGTTGAAGACCTTCTGGGAGAGCCACAACCCGACGCAGGGCATGCGTCAGGGCAACGACGTCGGCACGCAATACCGAAGCGCGATCTACACCACTTCAGACGCGCAGAAGACAGCGGCCGATCAATCGAAGGCGCTCTATCAGAAGGCGCTTGCTGCAAAAGGTCTCGGCACCATCACCACCGAGATCGCACCCGCCGGCGAATTCTACTTTGCCGAGGACTATCATCAGCAATATCTGGCCAAGAATCCCGCCGGCTATTGCGGCCTGGGCGGCACCGGCGTGTCCTGCCCGATCGGTGTCGGTGTGAGCGCGTAAGCTAGCCGCGAAGGTGGTGCGACCTCTCCCGCTTGCGGGAGAGGTCGGCGCGTCCCGGGCGATGCGAAGCATCGTCCCGCGCGCCGGGTGAGGGTTCTCTCCTCGAGGGGATTGTCCCGTCGTGGAGGCACCCTCTCCCCAACCCTCTCCCGCAGGCGGGAGAGGGGGCGCACTGCGCCCGTAGCCGCATCGTCGCGCCACCCACGCCCCTCAACGCTTTATTAACCATAACCGGTGCATCACTGAAGCTGTCTCGTTTCGAGGGATAAGTCCGGTGCCGGTTGCACGCGCGTTTCGATGGTCGATCTCGGCAGCGTCCCTGGCAGCGTCCGCCGCGCTGACCCTTGGCGGCTGCATGCAAACCGCTGGTCCCGTCGCGTATGTGCAGCCGCGCGCCGATCTCGATTCGATGGCCTATGGCCAGCCGTACAACGCGCCGCAGCCGGTCGTCGTCGGCAGTGGCGGCGGTGCCATCGCAGCACTCAGCAATTCCTTTGCCTCGCCTGCGCCCATGCCGGTCGGTTATGCCGCACCGATGGCGGCGCCGGTCCGCTACGATTCCTCCTACCATCTCGACGCTGGCGACAGGCTGCGCGTCGTGGTCTATGGCCAGGAAGGTCTCACCAACAGCTACGCGATCGACGCCGGCGGCTCCATCACGATGCCGCTGATCGGCGGCGTGCCGGCACGCGGCCGTACCCCGGCGGGCCTTGCCGGCGAGATCGCCGCGCGGCTGCGCAACGGCTACATCCGCGAGCCCTCGGTTGCCGTCGAGATCGAAGCCTATCGCCCGTTCTTCATTCTCGGCGAAGTCTCCGCGCCCGGCCAGTATCCGTATGTGCCGAACATGACGGTCGAAAGCGCCGTTGCGATTGCCGGCGGCTTCTCGCCCCGCGCCAAGCGCGATGTGGTCACCGTCACGCACACTGAAGCCGGCGGCGCCATGCGCGCTGTGGTGCCGCTCGGCACCCCCTTGAGCCCCGGAGACACCGTGTTCGTCGGCGAGCGCTGGTTCTAGCTCACCTTCTGAAATCCAGCCGCCCGTTCGGAAAACATCCGTCGATCCTGGTGGCATCGACCACCAGCCCAACCCATGGCCGTGTGATCGCCGGATTGGTCAGGTTGATATATTTCCCGACCAGGCGATCCCCGCCGTCGCGCGCCACATCGATCAGCCCGTGCCGGCGGCCATGGTCCCAGTCGAAGCGCAGGAAGATGCGCTCGCCTGTGACCCGCACCTCAGCGCGTCCTTCTTTCCATGCTTGCGGCGTATCGCCGGCAATGGTCGGATCTGCGCCGCCATTCCAGCGGCTGGCCCAGATGCCGTCGAGCGGGTCTGACTGTGCCGCGATTTTTGCCCACGCCGCCGCGTTGACGTCGGCGGCATCGCCGGCAAGCGTGGCGGTTGCGGCATAATCCATGACGTCGCGATCATCAGGCGCGGGCACGTCCATGGTGCCGAACGGATTGCGGATGACGATGTTCGTATTGGCTTGCTGCATCACGATCTCCCGGCGTGGGTTGGCTTTATCGGCCAGCTCTATCGCCGTGCGGCAGGATGCAGCCACCCGATTCCTGCTCGTCATTCCGGGGCGCGAAGCACGAGCCCGAAATGACAGCGAAGACAGCCGCGCGCGCTTCTATTTCAAATGCCTCGCGAAAAATCCCATGCTGCGCGGCCAGGCGACGTCGGCGCTGGCTTTGTCGTAGCTCGCCCGCTCGTCGCAATGAAAGCCGTGCTGCGCGCCCGGATAGACGAAGACCTCCACGTCCGGCCGCTTCGTCTTGATGGTTTCGACGTCGGTCAGGGGAATGCCGGCATCCTTCTCGCCAAAATGCAGCTGCGTCGGCACCTTGGGTGTCTCGTCGGCAAAGCGCACGACTGCGCCGCCGTAATAGCCGATCGCGGCCTTCAGGCCTGACAGCCGTGTCGCCGCGACGAAGGCGACGCTGCCGCCCAGGCAAAAGCCGATGATGCCGACCGGCCCGACGCTCTTCACCGCATCGATCGCCGCCTGGGTGTCGCGCAGCATCGCGTCCCAATCCGGACTGGCGACGAACTTGCGCGCTTCCGCGATCTCGTCAGGCGTGTAGCCGGACTGGAAACCCGGCGAGGTCCGGTCGAAGATCGACGGGGCGATCGCGACATAGCCTTCCCCGGCGAGGCGATCGCAGACCGAGCGGATGTGATGGTTGACCCCGAAAATTTCCTGGATCACCACCACCGCGCCCTTCGCCGTGCCCGCGGGATCAGCGCGATAGGCACTGAGCTGGAAATTGTCGGAGGTCGTCAGCTTGATGTCTTGTCCCACGCGGGTTGTCCTTGTTGGTTGTCACGAATTCACTCTTTCTCCTCATACTGAGGAGCGCGCTCTTGCGCGCGTCTCGAAGAATAGAGGCCGAGATGCAACAGCCGGGCCTGCATGGTTCGAGACGGTGCTTCGCGCCTCCTCACCATGAGGAGGGGCAATCACTCCCACATCCAGTTCTCGCCATAGTCCTCCTTCCATCCCGCCAGCCGGCCATGACGGAACTGCAGGAACAGGCGGTGACGGTAGGGGATCAGTCCGCTGCCGCCGATGTTGCGAAGCGCGAGATAGATCTCGTTGCCGGGACGCCCGCGCACATATTGCAGCGGTTGCCCCAGCGCCCGCGCGGTCTGCCCGGCATCCATGCCGAAGGCGAGCGGCGTGTTGTTCGACAAGGTCGCGACGAAGGGCACGCGGGGTGGTGTCCCGCCGAACTGCTCGGCTTGCGCAGACATCGACAGCAACACCGCGCCCGCAGCCAACATCGCTCGCTTCATTGCCACTGTTCCCGTCCGATCGTCCTATTCCGGCAAGTTCTTCAGGAAAGGCAGCACCGCGTCAACAAAAGCCTGCGGCTGGTCGATGTTGACGGCATGTCCGGCGGCGGGGATCACGACCTTTTCCGCGCCGGGAATTTTCGCGGCCATGTAGTCCGACGCGGCGAGGAACGGCGTGTCGTCGGCGCCGACCACGATCAGGCTAGGCACCTTGATCTCCGGCAGCAGCTCGATCACCTTCGCATCGCGCTGGGTCAGCATGCCGCGTGCGGCGAGCGCCAATCCCCTGGCATTGCGGTGGTTCGCGGTGGCGCGCTCGCGCGTCGCCGCCTTCAGCACGTCGAGCCCTTCGCGGTCGAACTTGTCGGCAGTGGCGAGCGCCCGCGCATTCCAGGCCTCGCGTGCGTCGTCCTCCTTGAAGCCCGGGCCGGTGTCGATGATCAGCAGCGCGCGGACGCGCTTTGGATGCGCGCGAGCGAAGGCCAGCGACATGTAGCCGCCGAGCGACAGCCCGCCGATGATGGCGCGCTCAGTGCCGACCACATCGAGGATCGCCGCCATGTCGCCGACCGTGAGCGCTTCGCTGTAGGCGGCGGGATCGTCGGGATAGTCGGACTGGCCGTGACCGCGCATGTCCCACAGGATCAGCTTGTGGTCCTTCGCGAGCGCATCGACCTGCCCATGCCACATCGCCGAGGTCGATGAGTAGCCGTGGGTCAGCAGCAGCGGCGGGCCTTCGCCATGAACCTCGTAGTAGATTTTGACGCCGTCCCGATCGATCCCAGCCATTGCATGCCTCTTGTTATCTCGTTTCTTCACCCATCCTAGCGCGCCGGGTTACTCGGAGGAAACCGCCGTGCCGCGATGGCCTGCATGTTTGGCGTGCACTCTGTTGCGTCCAGTCGCTGCATGATTGCTGTTCTCGCAACGCACAAGATACGCGCGCCGCGTTTGTTCGATCGATTCCAAATTGCATTTGCCTCCGCGCCTGAACGCGATCATTCTTGCGATCAAGGCTGGCGCCGGCCCGGTGGGCGTCCGTCAACACAAGTTGCCGCCGTAAGCGGCTTCATGCACCGGCAGGGGAAGACGCCTATGCCAACTCTCACCATCAACGGGCGGAGTATGTCCGTGGATGCGGCGAACGACACGCCGCTCCTCTGGGCGATCCGCGAGCAATTGCAGATGACCGGCACCAAGTTCGGCTGCGGTGCCGGGCTTTGCGGGGCCTGCACCGTGCACGTCAACGGCGAAGCCGTGCGCTCGTGCCAGACCATGGTCGGCGATGTCGCCGGCAAGAAGATCACCACGATCGAAGGCCTCGCCGCCAAGGGCGACCATCCCTTGCAGAAGGCGTGGATCGCCGAGCAGGTTCCGCAATGCGGCTACTGCCAGTCCGGGCAGATCATGCAGGCCGCGTCGCTGCTGGCGAAAAATCCCAACCCGACCAAGGAAGAGGTCGTGGCGCATATGGACGGCAATCTCTGCCGTTGCATGACCTATTCGCGGATCCAGAAGGCAATCATGCGCGCCGCAACCGAGATGCGCACCGCATCCGCCTCCGGCAACGAGCGGAGGCCCACATGAATAACCACATCAAGAGCGTCACAGCCGAAACCACAGATCTCAGCCGCCGCTCCTTCCTGGTCGGCACCGCGGCCACCGGCCTCGTGCTCGGTTATGCCGGCGTGCCCGGCATCGGTGAGGCGCTCGCGGCGCCCCAGAACTTCGAGCCCAGTGTCTGGTACGCGATCGCGCCCGATGGTCTCGTCACCGTCACCTGCGGCAAGGCCGACATGGGCCAGCACATCGCCTCCACCATGGCGCAGATCGTGGCCGAAGAGTTAGGGGCCAAATGGAGCGACATGCGCGTGCAGCTTGCCTCCAACGATCCGAAGTTCAACGATCCCGTGCTCGGCGCGCAGATCACCGGCGGAAGCTGGTCGACCATGATGAACTTCGAGGCCATGAGCCGGGCCGGCGCCGCGGGCCGCATCGCGCTGACGGAAGCGGCCGCAGCCGCCATGGGCCTGCCGCCTTACTTCAAGGACGAGCTGGTGGTGCGCGACTCCATGGTCTCGCATCCGAAGTCGAAGAAATCGATGTCGTTCGCCGACATCGTCAAGAGCGGCAAGGCGACCAAAACTTTTACGCCGGACGAGCTCAAGGCGATCAAGCTGAAGACGCCGGATCAATACACCATGATCGGCGTGTCGGTGCCGCAACTCGACATCCCCTCCAAGACCAATGGCACGGCCAAATACGGCATCGACGTGATGATTCCGGGCATGGCCTATGGCGCGGTGGTGACACCGCCGGTGCGCTTCGGCGCCACGGTCAAGTCGGTCGACGACAGCGCCGCCAAGAAAGTGCCGGGCTTCATCAAGGCCGTCACCCTCGACGACAAGACCGGAACGACCTCGGGCTGGGTCGTCGCGGTCGCCGGCACCTATGCCAATGCCAAGAAGGCGGCGCAGGCGCTCAAGATCGCCTATGACGGCGGTCCGAACGCGAAAGTGTCGAGCCAGTCGCTGCTCGACGAGGCCATGCGGCTTCAGAAGCAGGAGGATTCCGGCCAGTTCTTCGTCAAGGACGGCGATCCCGCGGCGGCGTTCGGCACGGCGGCCAAGGTGCTCGAGGCGGAGTACACCACCAGCATCAACATCCATGCGCCGATGGAGCCAATGAACGCCACGGCGGAGTTCAAGGGCGAGATCCTGCACATCTATTCCGGCAACCAGTTCGCGACGCGCTCCGGCGCGATCGCGGCGGGCGCGGCTGGGATCGATCCAAAATTCGTCGTCATGCATCAGATGTGGCTCGGCGGCGGCTTTGGCCGCAGGCTCGATGCCGACATGATGATTCCGGCGGTGCAGGCGGCGAAGGCCATCGGCAAGCCGGTGAAGGTGATCTATACGCGCGAGAACGACATGACGATGGATTTCTCGCGTCCGCTCACCTACCAAAAAGTGAAGGCGGGCGTGGACGGCGACGGCAAGCTCGTCGCGCTCAGCCACGACGTGGTTTCGGCCTGGCCGACTGCGCGCTGGGGAATCCCTGATTTCCTGACGCCATCGGTGGACAAGAAGGGTCCACTCGACTCCTTCACTGTGAACGGGGCCGACTTCTTCTACACCGTGCCCAACCATCATGTGCGCGCGATCAAGAACGAGATGGCGCACAACGCCACGCCGTCCGGCCAGCTCCGCTCGGTCGCGCCGGGTTGGACCTTCTGGGCGGTCGAAAGCATGATCGACGAGATCGCGGCTGCGGCGGGCAAGGACCCCGCCCAGTTCCGCATCTCGCTGCTCGACGGCGCCGGCAAGAACGACGGCGGCGCGCAGCGGCTGCGCAACACACTGCTCGCCGCGATGGGCCTTGCCGGCTACGGCACCAGGAAGCTGCCGACAGGTGAGGGCATGGGCGTGGCCTGCGTCTCGTCGCAGGAACGTGCGACTGCAAGCTGGACGGCCTGCGTCGCCCACGTCGCCGTCGCGCCGTCGGGCAACGTGACCGTGAAGAAGCTCACGGTCGCCACTGACGTCGGCACGCAGGTGCATCCCGACAACATCCGCGCCCAGGTCGAGGGTGCGGCGCTGTGGGGCCTGTCGCTGGCAATGTACGAGAAGGCGACGCTGAAGGACGGTGGCATCGAGCAGACCAATTTCGACAGCTACACGCCCTTGCGCATGAGCCAGGTGCCCGAGGTCGCGATCGCCGTGATCGCCAATGGCGAGAAGGCCACCGGCGTCGGCGAACCCGCGGTGACAGTGATTGCCCCCGCCATCGGCAATGCCATCTTCAACGCCTCCGGCGCCCGCGTCCGGGCCCTGCCGATCACGGCGGAGGCCGTGAAGAGCGCGATGAAGGCGTAAGGCTGGTTGCGATTGTTGATCTGACCTGATCCGCCGGGGGGCAGCCCCCGGCGGATTCGTTTGAGCGTGATACACCGCATCCGCATATTCGCTGTCATGCTCCGCGAAAGCGGGGCATCCAGTACGCCGCGGCTTCTCGGTTCTAGCC
This sequence comes from Bradyrhizobium sp. WSM1417, assembly GCF_000515415.1. Lineage (NCBI taxonomy): Bacteria > Pseudomonadati > Pseudomonadota > Alphaproteobacteria > Hyphomicrobiales > Nitrobacteraceae > Bradyrhizobium > Bradyrhizobium sp. WSM1417. The sequence continues at coordinate 739,087 of NZ_KI911783.1, read as the reverse complement.
GCGCCGTCTCGGAGTACTGGATCGCCCGGTCAAGCCGGGCGATGACGGCAGTGGGTGGGGCGGGGCCGTGCCCAAAATTTCCCTTTGTTATCAATGACCATTCTACTGTGCATGGGGTTGTTTTCGAGGTTTTTGATTGGAACCGCCCGGAGAGGCGAACTCCGTAAAATTGTCACTGATTCCGCAGGGTTCCATTGAGCACGCCTCTTAAGGGCCGGAGAACCTGATCCGGCTTAGGCTTTGGCCCGAAACACGCCCGTGCTCTTGGGGAAGCCATGAACGCCTCAGCCAAACCAGCCGCCAAACGCCGGCTCCTGCTCGCCTCCGACCGGAGCGACGAGAGCAGCGAGCTTGCCAGCATCCTCAGGGCGGTCGGCGACGTCGCGACAGTGACGACGCAGGAGCTCCCCGAGCAGCCCTCGCGCGATCTCTCCGGTCTCGTGGTCGACATCAATCTGCGTTCGCCCGACAGCGTGCAGCGGGTGCGCAACAAGCTGCGTGGCGATGCCTATCGCGCGATGCCTCGTCTGTTCGTGCTTGCCGACGCCCTGCATCACGGCACCATGCAGGCCTGGGCCTTGGGCGCCACCGACACCATCTCGCGGCCGCTTCAGCCCGAGGACATCCTGCAGCGCATCCGTGCGGCCTTCCCCGACACCGCCGTCTACGACGCCACCGATCGCGGCAAGACGCTCAATCGCGGCGTCGAGGCCGCGCATGCGGTGCTGAAGAAGATGTTCGAGAAGCTGCCGCTCGGGGTGCCGCTGACCTTCGACGACGTCATCGCTGCCGAGAGCAAGATCCTGAAGGCGATCAAGCATTCCTCGCTGCGCGAGTGGCTCACCACGGTCGGCTGCCACCATGTCGGCAGCTACCGCCACTGCCTGTTCGTGACCGGATTTGCGGTCTCCTTCGCCCAGCATCTCGGCATGCGCGAGGACGACCAGCGCCGGCTGACCCGTGCCGCGCTGCTGCACGACGTCGGCAAGGCCTTCGTTCCATCCGCGCTGCTCGACAAGCCCGGCAAGCTCACCGACGAGGAGATGGCCGAAGTCCGCCAGCATCCGCGCCGCGGCTATGACGCGCTCGCAGCCCAAGGCGGCTTCCCGCCGGAGATGCTCGACGTCGTGCTGCATCACCACGAATTCCTCGACGGCTCCGGTTATCCCAACAATCTCTCGTCGAACCAAATCAGCGATATCGTGCGGGTCACGACGATCGTCGACATCTACGCGGCACTCGTGGAGAAGCGCGCCTATCGCATGCCATTCACCCACTCGCGCGCGTTTACGATGATGGAAGGCATGGGCGGCAAGCTGGACCAGCAGCTGTTGCAGGCCTTCCGCCCGGTGGCGCTGGGGTCGTTCTGATTTAGGCGTCGTCCTGGCGAAAGCCAGGACCCATTACCCCGAGCGCTCGTTCGGCGAAGACTGTAGCAACGACCATCCGGCCCATTGCATAGATCACGCGGTATGGGTCCTGGCTTTCGCCAGGACGACGTTGTGGTAATCGCCCGAGCTAACTACCCCACCATCTTCCTCAGCTCCGCCTTCGCCACCTTCTCCAGCGTCGAGCGCGGCATGTCGTCGACGAAGCGGATCTCGCGCGGCATCTTGAAGTCGGCGAGGCCGGCGCGGCAGGCGGCCATCACGGCCTCGTGCAGATCAGGCCGCGCAGCGGCGACGCCACCCTGCGGGATAATGAAGACGACCGGCACCTCGTCCAGCATCGGATGCATCTTCGCCACCACGGCGGCCTCGCGCACGCCGGGGACGAGTGCGATCACCTGCTCGATCTCGGACGCCGCGACGTTCTCGCCGCCGACCTTGAGCATGTCCTTGCTGCGGTCTGCGAAGCGGATGTAGCCGTTCTCCAGCCGCACCACGCGATCACCGGTGAGAAAGAAGCCGTGCTCGTCGAAGCTTTCGCGTGTCGCTTTCTCGTTGTGCAGATATTCGGCGAACAGCGACAGGCCGACAATGCCCTTGATCGAGAGATTGCCGGTGTCGCCGACCTCGGTCGGCCGTCCGTCATCGTCGGTGATGCGGATTTCATATTCCGGCGCGGCGCGGCCGATCGACATCGGAATGTTGGGCTGGTCGATCTCGCCGACGATACCGTGGGTGATGGTCTCGGTCATGCCCCACCAGCCTATGATCTTGACGCCGAAGGCGGCGAAGGCCGGCGGCTCGTTGATCGCGGTGCCCCATAAGCGAAACTTGTGATCGCGCGGGACCTCCTGCTCGAGCAGTGCCTTCATGCAGAACGGGATCGTCGAGGTCCAGGTCGAGCCGTGCTCGCGCGCGACGCCCCAGAACCGGCTGGCGGAAAAGCGCGGCTGAATCACGCAGGTGGCACCGACCCATAGCGTCGCCAGCATCGAATAGGCCAGCGCGTTGGTATGGAACAGCGGCAGATAGGCTTGATGCACGTCGCTTGCGTGCAGGTCCTCGTGCGCGGCGTTGATCTTGGCGCCCCACAGCGCGTTGGCGTGGGTCCACAGCACCGCCTTGGGGCGCGATGTCGTGCCCGAGGTGTATTGCACGCTGCACGGCGCGCGCGGATCGATCGGGCGCGTGGGACGGTCGGCACTGTCGGCGAACAACTCCTCAAAGCTGTCGCCGCGTGAGACCGGGTTTGCGGGCGGCGCGCCCGCATCATGCGAGGTCACCGCCATCCAGCGGATGTTGCGGCAGTTCTGGGCGACGATCTCGGCATAGGCCGGCTGCGTGATCGCGGCGACCGCGCCGCAATGATCGGCAAAATAGTCGAGCTCGGCCGGTGCCGAGCGCGTGTTGGTGGTCACCGCGATGGCGCCGAGTTCGACACAGGCAAACCAGGCCAGCAGTGCCTCGATGCAATTGTCGAGATGAATGAGCACATATTCGCCCGGCTTGACGCCGCGCTTCGCCAGTCCCGCCGCGAGCGCGCCGACCCGCTCGTGAAACTCGCCATAGCTCCAGCGCCGCGCGGGCGCGTCGAACGGCGCCCAGATCAGGAACGGATGTGAGCTGCGCACCTCGGCCCGCATCTTCAGCAGCCAGGGCACGTCGAGCCCGTCGAACGGGCCCACGATTCCGGCGGCGGCTTGTGAATTCGGCATCTGTCCTCCCGTGCAGCCTGCATCTTGCTGGCGGCTGCGTTTTGATGATTGCGTCTTCCTGCTCTCTCCGCCGTCATTGCGAGCGGAGCGAAGCAATCCAGAATCCCTTCCCGGAGGCAGTCTGGATTGCTGCGTCGCAAGGGCTCCTCGCAATGACGATGCGTGGGGCAGGCGGCTTGGCCTTACTGGCCGCCGTCCTCATACGACGAAATCTCGATCAGGCTGCCATCCGGGTCCCTGCAATAGACCGAGCGCAGGGTGCCGCGCGCGCCCTGCTTGAGAACCGGGCCTTGTTCGATCGCGACGCCCTGTGCCTTCAAATGCGCCACCACCTCGTCGGGGCTGGCGGAGGTGAGGAAGCACAGATCCTCGCTGCCGGCGGTCTGGTGGTCCGCGGTGAACCACTCCACCTTGTCGGCATCGCGCGGCCGGACGTTGATCTTCTGGTTACCGAATTGCAACGAAGTCCGCGGCGCTTTGCCGCCGCCGGGGTCGAACACCTTGACTTCCATGCCGAGAATCTTGCCGTACCACGCGGCGGTCACTGCGACGTCCGCGACGTTGATCACGAGATGATCGAGGGCTTCGACCTTGACCGCCATGCCTTATCCTTTCGTCGTGATGCGCCCCGTGCACTTTCCGCCTGCGGCAAGCTTTGTTACAACCGCGCCGACGCCATTTTCAAGCTATCTGGCTTCAAGAACAACACGTGGGAGAACCCTTGAGATGATCACTCGCCGTACCGCGCTGAGCCTGCTCGCCGCCAGTCCGCTTGCAGCCAGCCCGCTGTCGAAGGCGCTTGCCGCCGATTACCCGACCCACCCGGTGAAATGGGTGGTCGGTTATCCGCCGGGCGGGGCCACCGACATCCTGGCGCGGCTAATCGGCCAGCGGCTGTCGGAGAAGTTCGGCCAGCAATTCGTGATCGAAAACAAGCCGGGCGCCGGCAACAATATCGCCACCGAATCGGTCGTCAACGCCGAGCCCGACGGCTATACGCTGCAACTGGTCAATCCGGCCAACTACATCAACGCCTCGCTCTACACCAACCTGAAGTTCAACTTCGTGCGCGACATCGCGCCCGTCGCCTCGTTCCAGCGCGTGCCGAACGTGATGACCGTCAACAAGGACGTGCCGGCCAAGACCGTCGCCGAGTTCATCGAATATGTGAAGGCCAATCCCGGCAAGGTCAACATGGCATCCTCGGGCAACGGCACCTCGGTGCATCTGTCCGGCGAGATGTTCATGGCGCTGACGGGCTGCAAGATGCAGCACGTGCCTTACCGCGGCGCCGCGCCCGCGATCACCGACATGCTCGGGGGCCAGGTGCAGGTGATCTTCGACAACATGCCCTCGATCATCCAGCACATCCGGTCCGGGGCGCTCCGCGCCATCGGCGTCACCACGGCGGAGCGCTCGCCGCAGCTGCCCGACGTGCCGGCGATCGGCGAGACCGTGAAGGGCTACGAGGCGAGCGCGCTGTTCGGCATGGGGGCGCCGAAGAACACGCCCAAGGAGATCATCGCCAAGCTCAACAGCGAGATCAACACGCTGATAAAGGAGCCGGACATGGCTAAGCGCCTGGTCGAGCTCGGCGGCGAGCCGCGGGCGCAGACGCCCGAGGCGTTCGGCGAGGAGATCAAGGCCGAGACCGAAAAATGGAAGAAGGTCGTCGAGTTCGCCGGCCTGAAGGTCGAGTAGCGATCTCGTGATGTCCGTGATTGGAGCCCTGCCCGTTCGGCAGGGCTTTTTTCTTGCGTATCAAGGTTTCTTGCGTGTCAGCGCCCGTCGATCTGGAATAAAACGGCGTGGCGAAACCTGATGTTATAGGGCGCGTATCTCGCGCTATGAGGATAGGAGTTGGGACTATGCGCAAGACGCAATTGGCTCTGCTGGGCCTCGGCCCGACACTCCTTGCCGGCTTCGTCGCCGTCACGCCTGCAGCGGCGCGCGACTATCCCTGGTGTGCCCAGGGCGGTGAGTATGACTATCCGGGCGAATGCTCCTACAGCACCTATGAACAATGTCAGGCTAGCGTGTCCGGCCGACTGCTTTACTGCGATCGCAATCCCCGCTTTGCCTACAGCCAGGTTTCGCCGGCGCAACCGCGGCAGCCGCGGCGGCCGCGGCTTGTCGCGCCGTACTAGCGAGCTGCCTGATTTCAGCCCGGACAGAGCGCTTCGTATAGGCCCAACCGCTCCATCGGCCGGCGTTGCCGCTACCGCTTCGCCTCGGCCTGCTCCGTGCCGTTGCACGAGATCAGCATCGTATACGGCCGCGCGTTGCCGGCGATGTCGGTGGTCTTGATCTCGCCCTTCGGTTCGGCAGTCTGGTAGGGCACCACGGAGTTGTCGAGGAAGTCGCGCAGCGCGCCGGTCTTGATCGCGAAGTTGATGTTCTCGGGGATGTTGCCGGTCGCAGCGGCGACCCGTAATCCGTCCAGCTTTCCCGTAACGACGCCAACGATTTGCCCGGCGGTGTCGAACAGCGGGCCGCCGCTATTGCCGGGCTGCACCGGTGCACTGATTTGCAGGAAACGCGAATCGTTGCGCATGCCGCTGAGCGAGCTGACGATGCCGGTCGTCACGGTGAAGTCCGACGTCAGCAGCCCATGGAAGGGAAAGCCGATCGCGACGACGGAATCGCCGGAGCGAATCGAGCGGTCGCGGATCCGGGCGAACTCCTTGAACGTGGTCGTCGACGGCGCCTGCAGCAACGCGAGATCATTGTTGGCGTCGCTCGACACCACGCGCAAAACCATCCCGGCTTCGCCCGTGAGATTGCCCCTGATGTGGCCGACGCAGCCATTGATCACATGATTATTGGTGACGACATGTCCGCTGGCACTCACGACAAAGCCGGTACCGCTTTTGGCTTTGGCGGACTTGCTGGCCGGCGGTGATGCTTGCTTGTCGGGCGCCTGCGGCTTTGCCGCAATCTTCGTAAAGTCTCCGGCCTTGTCGAGCCCGTCGGCTTTCACCTTGGTGACGCAATTGGCCAGTGCCGCAATCACGGGCCCGGCCGAGGTCAGGTCGAAATTCAGGACGGTGCGGCCGCTCGTCGCCACCATCAAGCTCGCCTTCTGAAACGTTCGTACCACGTTGGCAGGCATGACGGAGCTGAGCATGTTGGTCTGGTTGGCTGTGGCGAACAATCTGGCCTGCTCCTGTCCGTCAAAGATGACGTCGATCGCGGCGTTCTCTCCCTGCTTGAAGCGGTAGCTGGGACTCGCAAAGCTCAATATCCACGAGCCCCCGGAATTCTGGCCGACCACGAGAATAACGCCGTTGGCATAAGGCGCCGTCGCGGCACAATGCGAGAAGGCTCCCGTTTCGTCATTGCTGAACGCGCCGCCGACCCAGTTGCCGATTTTGACGCTGCCGAATGGCCCGGCCGCGTGCGCAACGCTGCCGACGCTTAGCTGCAATAAAGACGCAACGATGAATGACTTAAGCCACATACTTTCCCCCCAGAGCGCATTCGTGCGCATCTTATCTGGGGGAGGAGGTGTCGCGCAACCGGCAGTTGTCCGGCGAGGGCGGGTGTCGTCGGGGCGACGTTCGGACTTGCCTTTACTTTGCGGTCCGATATACTTTGCAATACAAAGTAACGGGGCCGATAGTCCCGGCAAGCATGGGCGGAACGAGGTTTTGGCGTTGCCAATGCGCGATCTCGACAAGGCACTGGCCGACATCGTGGCGATCCGCAGCCAGATTGCGGCCGGCACGGCGTTCCGCGGCTACGGCCCGGCGACGATGGCTGCAACCGGCGCGGTCGCGCTTCTCACGGCAATCCTGCAATTCTCGCTGCTCGATGATCCCACCGGCGAGCCGCTCGGTTTCTTCTTCGGCTGGTTCATTGCCGCCGCGCTCTCCGGCCTGACGATCGGTATCGAGATGCGTGCACGTTCGCGCCGCCATCATTCGGGCCTCGCCGATGCCATGATCCACCAGGCCGTCGAGCAGTTCCTGCCTGCAGGCGTGGCCGGTGTGCTGCTTGCGGTGGTGATGTGGAAGTTCGCGGGCGAAACGCTGTGGCTGCTGCCGGGCCTGTGGCAGATCCTGGTGTCGCTCGGCATTTTCGCCTCCGTCCGCTCGCTGCCGCGCACCGTGGCGCTCGCCGGCGCCTGGTATTTCATGTCCGGTTTTGCGGTGGTGGTGCTCGCGAGCCAGACCCACACGCTGTCGCCATGGACCATGGGCCTGCCCTTCGTGATCGGGCAGTCGGTGATGGCTGGCATTCTGTATTTCGCATCCGGAGACCATGATGTCGAAGATTGACAGCGCACCCTTCTCTTATGAAGGATTGGACCGCGTGATCCACGAGAAGGCGAGGCTCGGACTTCTGACCTCGCTGATGGCGCATCCGAAGGGTCTGGCGTTCGCCGATCTCAAGCAGCTCTGCGGCCTCACCGACGGCAATCTCAGCCGGCATCTCGCCGTGCTTCAGGAAGCCGGCCTCGTCGAGGTGACCAAGGGCTATGAGGGCAATCGCCCGCACACCACCTGCCGCCTGACCAAGGCCGGTCGCCGCCGCTTCCTCGACTATCTCGCCGTGCTCGAGCGCCTGGTGCGCGACGCCGCCAAGGCCGCCGGCCGCGAGGCGGCGCCGCTCGGCCGTCTCGGTATCGTCTCGACCTGATCCTCCCCCCTTTTTTTGACCGGAGACTTTGCAATGCAAAGTGACCTTGTGTCCCGCAACGAGAAGCTTCACGTCGGTATCATCATGGATGGCAACGGCAGATGGGCGACGCGGCGCGGCCTGTCGCGCCTGCGCGGCCATGAGGCCGGCGTCGAGACGATCCGCCGCATCGTCGAAGCCGCGCCCAAGCAGGGCATCGGCACGCTGACGCTCTACGCCTTCTCCACCGACAATTGGCGAAGGCCGAAGGCCGAGGTCGCCGCGCTGATGACGCTTCTGAGATTCTACCTTGCCAACGAGGTGCAGAGTCTGGTCAAGAACGGCGTGCGCCTCAAAGTGATCGGCCGCCGCGACCGTCTGCCCGACGGCATTGCCAATGCGATTTCGCGTGCGGAAGACGCCACCGCGCACGGCAGCACGCTTCATCTACGCATTGCCGTCGACTATTCCGCGCGCGACGCCATCCTCAACGCGGCGGCGAAGGCGGCGGCGCTGACGACTCTCACACGCGAGGCGTTCTCGCAGCTCGTCACCGGAGAAGCCGGTTTGCGCGACGTCGATCTCATCATCCGCACCTCGGGTGAGAAGCGGCTGTCGGACTTCCTGCTCTGGGAAGGCGCCTATGCCGAGCTGCACTTCACCGAGCGGATGTGGCCCGAATTCGACGCGGGCGATCTCGCTGCGGCCCTGGTCTCCTTCCACGGCCGCGAGCGCCGCTTCGGCGGGCTCCAGGCGATCGTGCCGGAGGACGTGCCTTCACTCTCTCGCGTGTGACGCCCGGCACTGAGGCACGAAACTGTTCGCTTTCGGCCGCAAGATTGGCAGCCCCGTCCAAGCGCTAAGCGCGCGGTCTCGGCTAGGTCTGCATTCGATGCAACCTGCCGAAAGCCTCGCGCATGTCACAGTTATTGCTGGATATCGAGTCAGTCGAAGGAAGGACGGTCCGTATCAGGCCGGCCAGCGCGTCCGATGTCGAGAGCCTCTCAATCTATTTCACGAGCCTCTCCGCGACATCGCGCAACAAGCGCTTCATGGGCGCGCGGGCGGACATTGCCGTGGTCGCGGCCGAGTGCGTCGCCAGGACCAGCCATCCCGATCATTTCACCTTGCTCGCCGAGATCAGCCAGGAAGGGCAGGGCACGATCATCGGCGAAACCAGATACGCCTACAATGCGGCTGCACGGCATGGTGATTTCGCCATCTCCGTTGCCGATGTCTTTCAGCGCAAGGGCGTCGGCCTCCGGATGATGACAGCGATGGAGAGGCACGCGAGCGATCTGGGCCACGAGATGATCGCAGCCGAAACCGCGCGCGTGAACGCCGAGATGCGCGGCCTTGCGAAGAAAGCAGGGTTCGAGGACACCGGTCTCGGAGACTGGCAGTCGGTCCACCTCGCGAAGCGTCTACGGCGGTAGCCGGGCTTGCCGCGAATCCAAGCAAGCGCGACCCGAAAGTCGGCGGACGTGGGCAAGCTGGACCCGAGCGTCGAATTCTGGTGTCGTGGCACACCCTCAATCGCGTGTGTCCACATGACCTCCTTCAAGACCATTCGTGCGCGTGCCGAAAAACGCAAGGGCGGGCCCAAGGCGCTCGAAAAGCTGATGCCGGAAAAGCCCGACCTGAAGGGCCTCGCCAAACGCGGCGACGATCGCATCCTCGCAGAGATGACGAAGCGTGTGTTTTGCGCGGGCTTTGCCTGGAGCGTGATCGAGACGAAATGGGACGGATTTGAAGACGCCTTCCTGCGTTTCCAGCCCGCCAAGCTCACCTTCCAGCCGGAGGATTATTGGGAGGGCCTGCTGCGCGACGCGCGCATCGTGCGCAACGGTGCCAAGATCATGTCGGTGCGCGACAACGCGGCCTTCGTCCAGGAGATCGCAAGAGAGCACGGCAGCTTCGGCAGGTTTCTGGCGAAGTGGCCGCCGTCGGACCAGATCGGCCTGCTCGATCTCCTGAGCAAGCGTGGCAGCCGGTTGGGTGGCAACACCGGCCAGATGCTGCTGCGGTTCGTCGGCTGGGACGGCTTTGTGACGTCCAGGGACGTCGTGGCGTGCCTGCGCGATGCCGGTCTCGACATCGCCGAAGAGGTCAAGTCGAAGGGCGATCTGGCAAAAGTGCAGGCGCAATTCAACGCCTGGACCGAGGAGACCGGGCTGTCCTACACATATCTGTCACGCATCTGCGCGCTGTCGGTCGGCGAGAACAGAAGCGAGTAGCGAATTCGGCTCTTGTAATTCGGCTCTTGGAACGTCGAATCGTGTGCGCCCTGTGGCGATCTCGTGCCGCAAGCGCGGCAGACGCGACGCGCGATCACGAAATGCATTTCTCCGGAACATTTGTGCGTAGCACCTGTTCGGGAGATTGGGCCAGGCGAACATCGGCGCATGGAACGCTCGCTTTGGCTCAGCTCAATGAAACCGACGTGACAGAAACGGAGCAGCTCATGAAGCTCACATCCGAACAGGTGAAGCAGACCGTCAACCAGCTCGGCGCTCAGGTGCTGCCCGACGAGCATCCCGCCATGCCGCAGCTCAACAGCATGTTCGGCGAGCACACTTTCTTCGTCGATGAGACCGGGCTGAAGGTCGTCGAGCCCACGGCGCCCCCCGGCACCGAGCGCCAGAGCGGCGAAGTCGTCAGCCTCGCCGATTGGGGCGATTCCGAGCTGACACGCCTGATGGCGCACGAGCCCGAGCCGACCGGCGTGATCGTGGTGTTCGAGCACGTGAGGCATTGATCGGGCCCAGCGGATCGACCTTCGGCGGCGAGTCTGAAAACCCGCCACCGTAGATTCGCGTGGTGAGCGCGCTCTAGGTGGCTGTCTGCGTCCGCCGAAAGCCCGTCAGCTTGGTTCAGATGCCGAGAGTCAGCTGCGGCGGCTCCGCATCGTCCCCAGCCTGAAGGGAAGACAGCGAGACCCCGAGCAGCCTGACGCTCTTGGGCAGCGGCATCTCGACTTCGAGCAGGCCGCAAGCCAGCCGCTCAAGTTCGTCCCGGCCTGCAACCCGCGAAAGAGCGGACCTGCTGCGCGTGATGATCTCGAAGTCGGCAAACTTGATCTTCAAGGTGACGGTGCGGCCACGGCTGCCGGTCGCCTCGCAATGGCGCCACACCTTGTCGACGAGCGGCTTGAGCTCGGCGACCAGCGCCTCGAATTCGGTGAGATCGCTTGAGAAGGTGGTTTCCGCGCCGATGGACTTGCGGACCCGGTTGGCCCGGACCGGCCGTTCGTCGACACCGCGCGAGATCCAGTAGTAATAGGCGCCCGATTTGCCGAAATTCGCATTCATGAACTCCAGCGTCTGACGACGAATATCGAGACCGGTGAACATGCCGAGCGCGTTCATCTTCGCGCCCGTGGCCGGGCCTATCCCATGGAATTTTCCGACGGGAAGCGTCTCGACGAAGGCGGGCCCCATATCCGGTGAGATCACGAACTGACCGTTGGGCTTGCGATGATCGGAGGCGAGCTTGGCCAGAAATTTGTTGTAGGAGATGCCGGCCGAAGCGTTGAGGCCCGTCTCGGCCTTGATCCTCTCGCGGATCCTGAGTGCAATGTCGCGCGCCAGCGGGATGCCTTGCAGGTTTTCCGTCACGTCGAGATAGGCCTCGTCGAGCGACAACGGCTCGATGACCGGGGTATGCTCCGCGAAGATGTCGCGGATCTGCCTGGAGATTGCCTTGTAAACCTCGAAGCGCGGCTTGACGAAGACCAGATCGGGACATTGCCGCTTCGCCGTAACCGATGGCATGGCCGAGCGAACGCCGAACTCGCGGGCCTCATAGCTGGCGGCCGCGACGACGCCACGTTCCGCGGAGCCTCCGACCGCGACCGGCTTTCCGCGCAGCTCCGGATTGTCGCGCTGTTCCACGGACGCGTAGAAGGCATCCATGTCGATATGGATGATCTTGCGGACGGGCGAGGCCTCGCCGGCCACCGTGTCGGATTCGCTCATGGCAAGATGATACAATCGAGGGATTAGAAGCGCGAGGTGATGTGTGATTCACAGAGCAATCTCAGGCTTGTGAGTGGCAAGCATGGGCATGCGATCTAATATGAGCGTGCGGAGGACAGCCCATGCAATACAGCTCCGAACTCATTCGAACGATGCGTCAGGCCCTGGAGGCCGTGATGGCGAGCGTGCCGCCCGATCAGTCGGTCTTCGGCCTGAAAGCGGCCGTCGCCGAATGCATCCTGAAGGCCGCCGCACACGGCCAGACGTCATACGACGGACTGGTCACGTCGGCTTCCGACCAAGTCCAGGCGATCATCTCGATGCTGAATTGAGGGTGGGCTCGGTTGAGCCGGCGATGACTCCAGCCTGCATTGGAAGATCTGGCGCACCCGACACGATTCGAACGTGTGACCTTTGCCTTCGGAGGGCAAAGGTGGGGAAATTACCCCTGCTTACCCGAAATCTCTTGGAATTGATGACCTCCAGATATAGGCTGCAATCAGCCCAGTTTCGGGGCTACGGTCGTCGCTCCGAATTTCCCTCGTTTTCCGGCGCCTGCTTACCCGGTGCTTACCCGAAGACAAATTGCCAAAACTCACCAAACGCACGGTCGATGCCGCCGAAACCACTGGAGCCGACGTCTTTGTATGGGACGACGAGCTGCCTGGCTTTGGCGTGCGGGTGAAGAAGAGCGGCGCGAAGTCCTTCATCGTCCAGTACCGAAATGCGAACGGCCGGAGCCGCCGGCTGACGCTGGGCCGGTATGGCGTTCTGACGCCAGAGGAAGCTCGCAGGGACGCTAAGCTTGCCTTGGCGGACGTCGTGAGGGGCTCAGACCCCGTCGAGAGCAAAAAGCTCGCCCGCGGCGCCATGAGGATCGAGGAGCTCTGCCGGGAATACCTGGACAAGGCCGAACGCGGCCTGATCCTGACGCGCCGAGGCGAAACAAAGAGCCAGACGACCCTGTACAGCGACAAGGGGCGGATCGAGCGACACATCATCAAGCTGGTGGGCAAGAAGACCGTGAAGGGCTTCACCTCAACCGACGCCAAGGGTCTCCAGCGCGATATCATCGCCGGTAAGTCCGCCGCGGACGTGAAGACAAAAACCCGGGGCCGGGCGATCGTGAAGGGCGGGAAAGGTACCGCCGCCAGGACAATGGGTCTTCTCGGCGGCATATTCAGCTACGCGGTCGATGAAGGTTACCGGGCGGACAATCCGATCAATGGCATCAGGCGACCGAAGGATCAGACCCGGGAATGGCGCCTGGACGACGCCGGCTATCGTCGTCTTGGAAAGTGTCTCGCTGTGGCCGAGGCAAACGGCGAACACTGGCAGCGCGTTCTCGCAAGCCGGACGTCCGCGATGACTGGCTGCCGCCTGGACGAGATAGAAGGTCTTCTGAAGACCGAGGTCGATCCGGTCGGGATGGCTCTTCGTTTAGGAGACAGCAAGTCCGGGAAAAGCATCCGCCCGGTCGGCCCGGCTGTCGTTGCGGTCCTGAAATCAGCAATAGCAAAGTCCAAATCCAAATACGTCTTCCCTTCGGTGACGACCGACTTGAAGCATCACACCGGCCTCACCCGGTGGCTGAAGAAGGTCTCCACTAAGGAGGTGCCGGGTATCACTAGCCACGGCCTGCGACACTCGTTCAGCTCGACGGCCGAGGATCTCGGCTATTCGATCCCAACCATCAAGGCGCTGATCGGGCATTCTCGAGCAAGCGTTACCGAAGGTTATATTCACAAAATCGATTCGGCGCTCTTAGCGGCAGCCGATCGCATCGCCAGACACATTGATGATGTCATGTGGGGACGGAAATCACATAAGGTGGCCCCCCTTCGGCGGGCATAGCCAATCGGCGCGGCCAGGAACTGATGCCAGATAAATCAAAGCTCCCAACTTTGCCTCAAGGCACATGCGGCCCAGACGATTTTGGCGGGTCCCTTGAAGCTGCACCTGAAGATCCAAGAACGATCGCTGCACGAGGGGATCTGGAACGATGGCAAGCCTTAGCATCGTCTCCGTGGGCGAGGCCCGAGACTATTCTGGATGCGGTTGCGCGAGCCGAGGAAGAGCGAACGATTTGGCTTCTGAAAGCCATTGATATGATGGCCTTTGGTACTGGCGAGCCCTCTCAGGACGCAGTGGAGGCCGCCGCGCGGCGCTTGCAGGCGTGCAGGGCGCTATGCATGGCCGCGGCAGATGGCACCTTTCCCCTTGTGGGGGTGCTTGGCGAAAACTCGGAGAGGGTTGAAACTATAGCGCCGGCCTATTTCGACGCAGAATATAGAATTGGGCGAGGCAGTAACGTGCTCGAATTGGATGCCTCCAGTGTTCCGTTACAGGATGATGTGAGGTTCGACCGCCTGCATCTCGCCAGATGGTTCGATGTTCGCATTGGAGAAAGGGAAGCTTTTCTAGCCTGGCTCTCAGGCAAGAAAGGACAGGCTATAAGTCCAGGCTTCGCCGAACTGTCCTCGCAAACGCCGGTCGTGACTGATGGAAGGGGGGCGGTCACGCGGGCAATTCAGCAGGCCTTTAAGTCGGAGTTTCCCGATGGGCTGCCCGCCGGCACCAGTTCACAGACTAGAAACGACAAGATCCAGCGCGCCATAGAACCAATTCTCGGACGCCCCGTCCATAAGCGAACCATCCAACGGGCACTTAAAGAGTTAAAGGACGGCGGCGACTAGCCGTCGCGAGCTGTCGCCAGTTGCCGCGAACCACCACGTGAAAGCCGCCCCAGCTTACGTCCATATTCCTCGCATTGGACCATGAACCAGCGAGGAGAAATATGATGGACGAGCGCCCGCTACGGCGGACTGAGGCCGCAGAATACATCACCGAAAAATTCGGCATTCCCTGTTCGCCGAAGACTTTGGCAAAGCTGGCTTGCGTCAGCTCCGTGGGGCCTCCCTTCAGGAAGGCTGGACGGTTTCCGCTCTACTCACGGCAGGGTCTCGATAATTGGGCATTGGCAAAGTTTGGGCCAGAGGTCCGCAGCACATCCGAGGCAGCCGCATAAAAAAGGCCCGCGCGAGCGAAGCTCACACGGGACCCGAAACTTGATTGCAGAGCGCCTGAAGAACCTCTGTCTAATCGTGTTCTCCCGAAAAAGCAACGTTCGCGCGGTCTCTACAGCTGAAATCAGCGGTGCAATTTCCACTGCAATTTCGAGAGACCTATGAACAAACCTGTCACTCCCGATCAGTTCCTCCTAGTCACAACAGCGTCTGAACGCGATCACACGAAGCGCCTCTCTGCGGATACCGCGATTGAGCAACTAGCATTGCCTCCGGGATCCGCGGAGCAATTGGCCGGCAATGACCGCGATGGCGAAGTTTGCCTGGTGCCGAACCAGGAAACCATCCTAGCGCGCATCGACAGTCAAACCGGTGACCTGTGGTTCAAGCAGGTTAATTGGCCTGATGACGATGCGCAGATCAAGGTGTCGCAAGATCTGATCCCAATGTTCGTTGATCAACTTTGTGACCTGCTGGGAATTGGTTCTTTCGGGAGGGCTGGCAAATGAGATCGCCAGATCCCGACGACTATCCCCTTCGACTGGTTCGTTCCCTTTGGGGCTCTAAGGTCGTTCTTCCGTCGAAAGAAAGGGGGGGCTGTTCGGAGGAAGCAGGCATCCAGAAGGCTCCTGTTGCCGCCGATCAGCGTGGCCAAATTGCCCAATTTTTCTTCAAGAACTTTCCGCAAGGTTTCACGGCAGACGAGGTTGCTGCGCACCTCAAGTTTTCTCCGTTTTCGGCGCGCCCTCGTATTTCCGATCTGCATCAGGTCGGACTGATCCGCAAGACCAGCGAGCGGCGCCGTAACCGGAGCGCGATGACAGCAAGCGTCTGGGTCGCAACGGCGCTGCTGGTCGGACAGGACGCTGTACGCGCTGCCGAGCGATTGGCGCAGCCCAACCTGTTCGAGGCCCCCGCAGCATGAGCGACATGGATCGCGGGCAATTGCGATCGTTCACGGGTGACAAGCTCGACTGGCTGTCTGCCCTAAGCGCCGACCCCCGCCTAGACGCGAGAGCGTTTGAGGTCGGCTTTCAGATCGCTCAACATCTCAATGCACAAAATGGTGTCGCCATTCTGTCCGACGACACCATTTCCGATAAGACGGGAATACCCAAGCGCTGGGTTTTGAGAGCGCGAAACGCGCTTCGGTCATGCGGTTGGATCGACTGGCGCCGCACTAAAACGGCCAACGTCTATTGGACGAGG
This sequence comes from Bradyrhizobium sp. WSM1417, assembly GCF_000515415.1. Lineage (NCBI taxonomy): Bacteria > Pseudomonadati > Pseudomonadota > Alphaproteobacteria > Hyphomicrobiales > Nitrobacteraceae > Bradyrhizobium > Bradyrhizobium sp. WSM1417. Next base: position 723,152 of record NZ_KI911783.1, on the reverse strand, counting down.
GGCGAGCAGATCAATCAGGTCATTGACCATCAAATCCTCCTGAAGGAACTGCGGCAAGAGCGTCGATTGAAGCGCAAAGCGCCCCAAGAAACGCCACCCGTGGCACATCTCAAAATGTCAAATACGCCACGCGTGGCCAATCTAGAACCGCCACCCGTGGCCAATGCAGAATCGCCACCCGTGGCGAACATACACCTTAGTAGTTACACCTTCGGTCTAACACCTTCAAAGATCTCTCCTCCAGTGGAAGACTCTCTATTGAGTATAGAGGACGAACTTGCTGCTGAGGCTTGGCTACTTGCGGAGCTTGGCGCGGGGGATGCTGCACTAGGCAACCTCATAGCAGACGAGATCGGTAAGCACCGCTTTCTGAGCTTATTGGGTGCCCTGACCACGGGCACACTGCATCGCTCGCAAATCTACGCAGCCTCTGAGTCTGCAATGGCGACCAGGGGCACAGTTCATGCAACATGATGCGAGCGCTTGCCAGAGACCGACTGAACGCTGGCACATCCTGGAGCCCTTCATACCCGAAGAGGCGACGGCACTCGACCAGGCGGAGATGATTGAACCATGACAATGGAGGCGAAATTGGTCGATTCGGACGAAATCCAGGATGCGGACACCGGTGAGGTTGCCGGTATGGATGCTGTCGCGATCCTAGAGATGGTCTTGTCGAGCCAACAGCGACTAATCGAGTCGGAGAGAGTCGATGCAGCGCGGACGGCGCTAGCCCTTGCTGCAAGCGATTTGGAGTCTATCAAGGCGAATGAAACCGATGAGCGGGCCTATTTCAAAGCTGCGGAACGACTTCGCGAGCGAAAGGACGCTTTTTTACTGAAACGTTAAATGACAACGTTCGGTATTACGCCTATATTGCAAGCATATTGGTTCTCCCTGTCCATATCAGGGGCCGCGCGTGCAGCCGGACCGCCCAGCACCATTTCCCAATGGGCTGAACTCAGGCGAGTGAGACGCAAATCTCAACATAGCTGTAGGCGCCCGCCGATGAAGCGCAGTTAGTCCTGCTTCGATCGACCCGCGTCCGCGCTCTCGCCCGGTGGACGACCATGAAATCCGATCGGCCAGCCTATGACACGATGGTGCAAGTTAAGACCCGTGAACGGGCAATGAAGGCCTGGCGAACGATCGCTGACGCCACGGAGAAGCTGGCCGGCAATCGGAGGCTCCACCTCATCAACGGGCTCAGCGCGGAGATGCTTGAGCCAGCGGCTATGCCCCGATGGCCCGACAAGGCCCGTCAACCCTCGCCCGCTATGACGAGCTGGATGCAGAAGCCGCATTGATCGCCACGGATCTTGAAACCAGGGCTAGCAAGCTCACCCGCTATGTCAGCGAATGGGAGCAGATGACCACGGACCAGCAGAACCGGGCGCTCATCCTCGCCATTGCGGATCGGCTGGGTATCGAGGCCTCGGGCAAGTGACCAAGAAAAGCCACCCCAGGCAGAAGGCAGCGTCGAGGAAGGCTGTGGCCAAGGTCGCGCCGCAGTCAGCCGTTCCAGCGTCTCAAGCCAAGCCCCCTCAACAGCGCAATACCGTGACGATCGACATGGTGGAGTCGATGAAGGGCGCCCTCCGTGCCGTGGGTGGCTCTAAGGCGGATGACTGGAATGAGGTCATCGCCGATCAAGCTATCAGGACGATCTGGAAGAGCAGCAACCCCGAGGCTGCTCAGAACCAGCTCGATGGTGTCATTTCGGCGATGATCTGCATCAGCCCCAAGGACGAGTTTGAGGGCATGTTGGCGGCTCAGATGATCGGATCTCACAACGCGGCCATGGAATGCTACCGCCGGGCTATGTTCCCAGAACAGTCATTTGCCGGGCGTCAGGAAGCCCTCAACCAAGCCAACAAGCTCTCTCGTACCTATGCGGCCCTCCTGGAGGCCCTGAACCGCCATCGCGGCAAGGGGCAGCAGAAGGTCACCGTCGAGCATGTCCACGTCCACAGCGGCGGGCAGGCGATCGTCGGCAACGTGGCCGGGGGTGGGGGTAAGGCAATTATGGAAAATCAACCCCATGCTTCTCGATATGCAGAACGCTCCCAGGTGCGAAGCCAGGACCAAGAGTCGGAACGGGAAGCCCTGCCAATCGCCGGCAATGCGTAATGGGCGTTGCTGGATGCACGGGGGACCTTCTCCTGGCGCCCCGAAGGGCAATCGGCACGCGCTGAAGCACGGCCGTTACACCGCTGAGGCAATCGCTCGGCGGCGGGAAATATCGGCGCTGGTCCGCGACGCCCGTAGCATGTTGGGCGCCCATTGAGCACTAGATCCGCGTTCTGGCCAGTTTCGGCTGATCTTCCATTGGTTGCGGCGACGTGTAGTATCGCCTCATGATCGCGCCTTTCCCCACCTCCGTTGAAGATAGCAAAGACCGGATGATTATCCGGCTCGATCCTGGCGGCCCAATCGATCTTGAGGGCCTTGCTGCGAGCTTCGCTGCCCTCGCACGATTTTACGCCCGGCATCATGGGCAAACCCAGGACGCCGACACGACTCCGCGGCTTTTTATCTCCAAGCTCGAAAACGGAAGCGTCGTGGCGGAGATCGTGCCATACGTCGTCATGCTCGGCCAAGCCGTTCCATTCATGCAGCAGGCCATTGTAGTTGCGAACTTCACAACTCGCGTGGGGAAGGCAATCCGCGCTTTCTCTGGCACGGAAAGTCCCGCGGATGCGCTCACTGAGCTACCTTCACGAGACGACGCGCGTGACATCCGGGAATTTGTGAGGCCTTTGACCGGTCGCAAAGGTTCTTCGTTGGGGATCTCACACGCTCGATATGAGCGCCAAGATGGAGACAAGCGCGTTACTGTCGAATATCTCTTCGACGAGACGGAGATCAACCGTGCGGCGCTAACAATCGATGCTGAATTGGCAACTCCGGCGTTGCCGGCTCCGCCGCCTCAAGAGCCTGGGTCCACGAAGACAATTCAAGAGGCAATGCTGTTTTTTCAACAAGCCAGCAGGGCGGCGGGTAAAAGCGCCGGACGTACAGGCGATAGGGCAATCGTCCCCTCGGTCTCAGAGAAAGCTCTTCCGGTATATTTCGTCAAAGACGCGGGGCTAAAAGAGCAAATGGTGCAGGGCCAGACAAATCCCCTGACGGACACCACGTACATCATCGACGCCGAAGTTCAGCTGGTGGATGGAGAGCCGAAGGGTTACGTCGTTACACGTGTCGTACGCGTCATTGAAGGCGGCGACTAGCAGCACATTGGCTGAGGGCAAAAAACTTGATCGGGCTCGGGATGGGACTTGGCCTCGGAAATATCCGAGCGCACCCGCAAAAACCGGAACGTAAGATGGTCAAATATCTGTTCGTGGACGGCGGATTTCTCGAATCGATGGTGCCAAAAACAGAGAGATTCTTTGAGGTTTCGCTATCAAATTACCCCATTGACTATCGCAGCGTAGCCGGAGGCTTTGCGCGAACGTTCTATTATGATGCAACTCCAACCGTAAAACTCGATGAAGACCCGCTAGTGTTTGCAACCAAGCTCCGTGCAAAGGAAAAGCTGTTTGCGCGGGTAAACCAGACCCCTTTCATGCATACGCGGGAAGGGATTACTAGAAACAGATCAACCCGCCGCGTGCTTCAGCAAAAGGGCGTTGATATTCTCCTCGCGATAGATGTCTTTAAGCATGCCTCAGTTCGCAATATGGACGAGGCGCACATCATGACTTGTGATCTTGATTTTTTCCCGTTGTTCGAGGCACTGCGAGATACTCCTGTTTCAGTTCACCTTCATTGCTACACAGACGAGACAAGTCCCGAACTGATGTCCCTTGCTGATGTGGTTATTCCTATTAACCCGTTTACGATTCTCCAATGGATGCATCATGGTTCGCGCGATCGGTTAGTCGAGTGGAACGTCAGCATGAACGACCTGGGAGAACATGAGTTGTTCAAGGAAGGGATCTATGAGGGGCTACCGTTTCACATTTTCAAGACGAAGGTGCCCAGCGCTCGACCATTCTTTTCCAGGGCGATGGCACACAATCCAGGCAACCTCATGCGATCGGAGCGCTGGGAATTTGCCGTCGCTGATTTCGAATCGCGAGTCCAAAAGCGTGTTCACTTCGAAGACGATTAAATCGGATGAACTAGCGAAGCATTGACCTGATCGAAGACGCAGAAAAAGCCGCTCCCCTCTCGTTCAAATGCCCGAGCTTAGCCAGTTCTGCGGCTACATCGCGCAAAGATCTGTTCTTGCCCAATTGCTTCGCGACATCGACCATTGCGGGCTTGCGCTCAGTCCAGCTCTTTCGCCCTTCCACTTTAGCGCCGGTCCTTCGACGTTTACGCTCTCTCGCGCCGCGCAGCTTGGCAACGGTCATTGCCTTATCGAATTGTGCCACAGCCCCAAGGATCTGGCGGATCAGCACCGCCGTCGGAGTATCGTCCATGAACTGATCGGGGGAGTCAGCGGCGATCAACGTTACACCATCTGCGTTCAACCGCTTCCATCCCGTCTCCTGAACGATCAAGTCTCGCGCAAAGCGGTTGGCTGTCTCGACTATGATTGTCCGGACGCCATTGGTGGTGATCAATTCGAGGGCGGCCATAAAGCCTGGCCTCGTATCGATGGTGTCGCTGCCGGCAATAGCCGGGTCGTCGAACCACTCGACAATGCGGTAACCGGCTCGGTTAGCGTAAGCCTGGATCGCCTTGCGCTGACGGGTGACGCTATCTTTCTCCGGCCCGACATTCGCCGCCGAACTGGTTCGCGTGTAGCCAATGGCGGCCTTTCTTTGGCGTTTCTCTTGGTCTGACATGGACTTACCTGAGGATTGTACGGTTTTCTCAAGATAACCGTACAGTCTTCGAGCAGCGCGTCAAGTTTCGCAGCTCCACGTGGACGCCCACCTTTCGACGGTGGGCACCACGTCTTCTGCTCGGCAGGCCTCGGGCCGTTTGACGTTAGCGCCGGAACACACCTGGCGGCGCCTCGGGGCTATCGGTGGAATGAATGCTCGATCTCGCGCAGCATGGCTAGTGCCCCATCGGTATCTAGCCCGTGGGAGAGTTGTTGGTCTGCGAAACTGGCCGCCGCGAGCGCAAGAGCGGCTATAAGGCTTATCGCGGTGCTTCGAGACCAGCCCCTCTAGGCCCCTGCGACAGGCAGCGCGACTCCCGATCTCGAACCCGTCGCCCGCTGTGCCCAGCTCAACGAGTAGCTACAGCTCTGACATTGTAAATTGGAGTGTTCGCGGCTGTATTCTTGAATATCTGCTTCCACTCGGGGTTTGCCGTCTTATCAAGCATCGCCTGATGAACATAGAAATCGATCCTAAAAGTCCCGGTGCCTCCGGGCTGCGGAGCACCGGGAAGCGTCACGTAAACTCCGTGCAACCCCCTCCCGATTTCAAGCGGTATCCGATTGTTCTTCGCTTTCCAGATCTTGACCTCGTTCTCGTCGCACCACCGAGAAACCGGAACATAGCCCGCAGGGATCGGTCCTTGAAAGTTCTCGAACACTACCTTTTCCATCGTGTCTGTTCCTTATAAATGAAGCCCAAGCTGTTAGATGATCTCGAAACGATAGATTTGCAAAGTTGGACTTGCATTCTACGCTTCGCGTCTGTGCAGAGCGATCCGCAACCTCGTACCATCTGCGCCTTCGCTGACCTGTTCTTTCTACGCCAGACGAAGCACCATTTCGGTTAGCTCGGGCTGCCTTTCAAATATTAATAAGCCGCCATGCCCGGGCTCCGCATGCGCTTCACCACCGAGCAGATCCAACAGCCGAGGCAAACTCGGGCTTGATGCCACTTGGGCGACATTTCAGGCGCGTACACCCTCGCCTGACAAGCGGCGTGATCGCGAAGCATGCCGGTGTCTCGACCCCGATCAATGTAATCTGGCATATGAAGTAAACGCCCGGTTTCAGCACGGGCGTTCAACTTCCGGCACAGCCGTTACTCACAGAATATGTTCTGAACCTGAAGCAGCGATGGAAGCGTAGACCTTCAGCGCACTATTTTCGTAGTGAATTATATCGGGCAATCCATCGCGCGTCACATCCGCAACCTGGAATTGATCTGACGTTTGGGTCGCCCAGGCATCGTAGTAGGCGAATGATGAGCCGTTGGAAAGCGCGACATAATCCTTGCCGTTGTAATTCTGAAGGAGATCGGCTTTCCCATCGCCGTTGAAATCAGCGACTGTGTCGGTCGACTGCGCACCAGGTGTCCACAAGCTCCAGTTGCCGAAGTGAGCACCGTCAGATAGAGCTACATAGGCGTTGCCGTTGTAGACTTGAACCACATCGGCCTTACCGTCGCCATTGAAATCGGCAAGCCTATCCGAAGACGTAGTGCCGCTAGCCCACTGCGTCCATGTTCCGAAGTTCTGCGCTCCGGCGTCATAAATTCCCGCATATTCCTTGCCATTGTAATACTGGACAATGTCTTTGTAGCCATCACCATTGACGTCAGCGAATTGGTCGCTAGCTGTAGCGCCCGTCGCAACCTGCTTCCACGCGTTGAACCCCCCCACACCGTTTGGATGGGCAAAGTAAAGATTCCCGTTATAGTTCTGGGCGAGAACATTATCCCCAGAAGAAAGCTCGACTAAGTGATCGCTAGATGTCGCACCGCTGGTCGCAAGCTTCCATGGTTGGAAGCCATTTGCGCCGTTCGATAAGGCAACATACGCACTGCCATTGTAGATTTGGAGCAGATCAGAACGTCCGTCGAAATTGAGATCGGCTACCTGATCAGAGGTTGTGGCCCCCGTGGCCCACTGCGTGTACGCACCAAAGCCAACTTCACTTGACAACCCAACCTTCACAAGGCCGTTGCTGCCAATTTGGAGCGTATCAATAGCTCCATCACCATTGAAGTCTCCAACAACGCGATCGTGACTCGTTGCTCCGGTCTCCCAAACGTGACCAAGCGAAAACGCGTCCGCCTGCTCTTGTACCGATACTCTATATGTTCCGGTATGCGAAGAAAATGCACCTCCGTCGACATAGTAGTAGCCAGACTTTGTTGGCACGAACAAGAGATGCGATTCTACGCCATAGCCGCCGTCGTCGTTCGAAGTAAGCACGGCGCCGGATGAATCCCGCAATGTAACGAGAGTATCGTCCAAGGTGCCGACACCCGACGCGGTCCCCTGCTCATTGATCGCATACGTCTGGTCGCTCCATAGAAATACGCGAAACCAATCGTGATCGCCGGCAATTTCAATGTTCCCTGCTGCAGCCTGTCCATTTACAACAAGGCGTCCACTGGTTGCAGTAGAAGCAAGATAGTCATCAGCCGGATTTGCGGCTATTGGCGTAAGCTCAATGGTGAAAGAGTTTGCGGTCGATACGCTGGCTCCCCACTCATGAACTCCGATGTGGGACCAGGTCTCCGATGTTCCCGACTGGAAGACGCCACCCGACAATTGAAGCTCGCTGGCACCAGTAAGAGAAGAGAAGCCTCCTGGTGGCGTGTGCTGTACATGCGTAGTTCGATCGAACCCTTCGTTCGGACTGTACGGAAATACTCCGGTGCTGGGATTGAGCCAGCCGGACAACGTACTGTCGTGGAAATGGGCCCAGGTGGGGTGTATGCCTCCTCCTGTTGCGGAATCGACGTCGACGAGGTCGATCCGGAATCCACTCCAGTCGGAGCCGCTATTGTTGATGATGACCGGATCAAACAGAGCTTTCAGCTCAGCATCCGTTGCTCCTGCACCGTACGCCAGATCGGTTACTATCAGATCGATTGGAAGGGAATTGGTGAACGTAACGGAGAAAGAGACCTCGGGCTTGTTAACCGTGGCGTTTGTCACCGTAGTAAAACTGCTAACCGAGCTTCCTGAGATTTGCCAGGTCGTCTGTCCATTTACGTTTGGGATCAATGAGGAAACCATCGCACGCTCCTAATTGCTGAAATCAAATTCCCGGAGATGACAGGCAGTCATGTTAGTAGTATGTAAAATGCGATTAAAACCCGAGGATACTGCATTAACATATTCGGTTTGACAAGGCTGTGCCTTGTGCCGGATGCGACCTCTTCAGAGCGATCCGCGAGCAGCGCGCCTATGTGGTTACCAAAGGCACGCTCACGCACGACGGCAGTCCGCCTGAAGAACGCAGCGAGCTTGCGGCGGACACCATCCGATCGCGACGGAATTGGTGCTCCGGGTCGTCGGCGGTCTCGAAATCAATGGTCGACGCCGCACCGTCGATTTTGCCGATACGCTGACCTACAAAGGCATGATGCATGCCGCCGTGCCCACCATGGCTTCCGGGTTTGAGCTACACCAACGCATCATGGACGCTGAAAGGAACGCGCCTCGCTCGCGTGCTGCGTCTCCATAACCAACACGTGCTTGCGGATAGTCGTCGCGACATGCTCCCGGGCATGAAGCAGCGGATTAACGGGCCGTGGTGGCCCCAAATAGGCCTGACCATGTGCGGCCCGAACGGTTCAGCTCTGTATCACGGCGTCATCAGGCCCCCGCGCTCTGCCAGTCGACGTCGGCGAACGCATATCCCATGTGCCGCGAGAAGGTGGCAGCGGAACGACGCTTACCCTCTTGGCAAGGTTCTCCCCACAGACTGACCGGTGCTGACGAGGGACCGATCCGCATGGTGGGACAGAGCGAAGGTAGCCCTGCTGATGTCCTTAGAGCCAAGCTGGAGCAGCTTGTTCGAAGACAGCGCGAAGATCTGAAGGGCCAGGGCCTGCCAGTCGCCGGCAATGCCTAATGGGCGATGTTGGATGCACGGAGGGCCTTCTCCCGGAGCGCCGAAGGGCAACCGGCACGCGCGCGTTCCGCAGCGACGGGTTGCGCTCCTAATCTCTCCGCCGCTCAGCCCGAGCGTCGAGATACAAGACCGAGGCGAATGTGGCGGCTAGAGCCAAAACCGCAATTCCGCCAGCAACCAAAAAGCCTGCCACCATAGCGGGACCAGTATTCCAGCGGGTCTCGGCGCGGCAATTCACGTTGTGATACAGGGCTGAAACAAACACACGGCAGTCGCGAAATTCCTCAATGATGTAGCCCTTCAGTTACAGCATTTGCCGATTGGAGTTGCTAAGCCACGCGCGGTTAGCGGAGGTCCCAGCATGTCATCCGATTTCGCTCAGAGCCGCAAATGGAACGAAGACCGCACGAAGGTGGCCGCAGATCAGGCCCGTACGGTCCATCCTCATCCGCCCGCTTCCAATGTGGCCGAGCCGGCAAACTCTGCGGACGCTCCTTCTGATTACTTGCCCGGCAGATGGAGCTGGGGGCCGGCGAAATCCGCATTCAATTGGTAGAGCACCCGCGCAGCGCCGCATGGGTCGGGCGGGCGGCGAACTGCCGCGAGCCTTTCAAAAATTCCGGCCATTTGGTCCACCAGCCGAACTTGGCCAACCGGCAGTGACGACCCGCACCTTGCAGTCGAGCGGCACCCATTCCGTGATATCGCCGCTCGACATCCCGAGTTGTACGAGGGTGGCAGAAGCAACGGGATAGCACGACAGTATCGCGACGTCTGGATTGTCGGCTCGTACTCGCGCTCGAGCCGCGGCCTCACTGCCGATGGCTACCGAAAATTGTCGAATCCTCTCGCCGCTGGTTGTCCAGATCGTCCAGCCGCCGTTTAGGTCCATTTTCGTCTCCTGCAGTATTGCGAAGAGCTAGCACGACCGCCGCGTCGTGGCGCGGAACTGTGCGTACCTGGGCGGCGAGGTCCTGACGGCCGAGCACCGCCTCAGCAGACCGGACCTGAAAGAGTATGCAAGCCTGCCTCTATAGCCGCGATATCCAGCTCGATCTGCGCGATGGAGAGCCCGTAATCGAACCCAGTCTTAGCCTTCAGGTCAACTGCCAAGCGTCGGCGATGCATCCTCAGATCCTCAAGCGACTGTCGGTCCTTTAGTCTCGCGTAGCCGTCCACAATCAACTCAATAGCGCTCGACATGACGCAACCCACAATCAATGTTTGCAATACGACTAGGCTAACGGGGAAAGCGACCTCTGTAAATTGCGAAAGAAAAGGCCCTCCGAAGTTGGGAAGTTGGCCGGGGAGTTTGTTTGGACTGTGCGACCGGGGGTCCCCGGCCGGGCTAACCTGTATCCGACATCGCCAGGGTGAACCGGCAGCACCCATTGGCTACCGCCTCAGCCGCTGAGGGTCAGACCTTGTGCTCGACGTCGGGCACTATTCCGAGCTTGCCGAGGAACAATCTGAACCTCCGGACCTCTCTATCCGTCCAATCAACAGAGGAGATTGATCATGAATGCGATAGAAATCGGCGGGTTGATCGTCGTAGGGATCATCGCTTTGGACGTGGCGCTGGGGTACGCGTTAGCCCGCTGGAACATCGATCTTTGATGGTTGGTCCGCCAGCCCGAAGCGCCAATAGCTCGGCGTAAATGCCCAAGATTGCTGCACTGATATAGATGTAGACACACGACATCGTCCGTGTGCGGGAAATGAACTTAGCTCCTTGGGCGATGCGACATGTATCCCTAAGCTATCTAGAACCGGGCCGCCAGCGTGAGGCGGGCCTCGATTTTCAATGCGAACTGAACCTTCACACTCCACCCCCATACTCATGAGTATCCGGGATTTTTGCTGATCCCCGTCTCGGGGCTGGACTGAAATAAACGCCGCCGGGATGCACATTTCGAGTCCGGCGGCGTGATTTGCCGCGCGCCCTAGGTTGAACCTGCGGGCCAGTTTGGGCGAAAGCGGGGGGGGGACACTAAGCGATTTACGGCGCGAGTTGGCGCTTGGAGTACCCATGAACTTCCGTTCTGGTCTATTGCTGGCCGCGATTTGCTGCGCATCCGGAAATGCTTGCATTGCCCAGCAGGGGGCGGCGGGGCCAGACGGGCTATATCCACCACCGCCCGAGACTTCCCTGACCAACCAGCGGACCCGCAAGCGTGCCAACGCAATGGGGCAAAAATCTTCGTCGGTATCTAAAGCGATGACCTGGGAAGAAGAAAACGCCCGACAGCAAGCGGATGAAGATCAGCTGAAACGCAGAATGAATATTTGCCAGCGCTGCTGAGCGACAACATCCCAGAGCTCCCCCAGGACGCGCAGTAGCTCGGGCGCCTATCTAGCCAACAGTAATCGACAATATTGACTTCCCCATATAGCGGCGAGCGCTTCCAGGCTAGAATTGGCAAGGTGTCATGTGAGCAAATGTGAACTTGGGCATGACAACAAATGACAACATTCCCCCCGGCGACAATTGCGCCTCTGACGCAATGACGCGCGCGAAGCTGAGAAGCAATGAAGCTTCTCTTTGTTTCTAGTATGTGAATAGAGTGACAGCCGCGCCATGCCTTCTGTGCGCCTCTGGCGTAATTTCTGCGCAGTACGCGCGTTTGGCGATGGTAGGAATTAGCAAGGTTCGTGAGGACGAGTCAGTTATTGAAAGCCGAGCCTTGTCAGAGATGTAAGGCATAAAATATTGCCCTTTCTCAGGTTGATCGCTCGACCCACCTAGCCGGTTTGAAACGAAATCAAAAAATCAAACTGTCCTAGGCCTCATCCAGCAGCGGGTTTGCCACAACCGGCCGCTTGCCTCTCTTGCGCAGTAAATCGTTGAAGGCCTCAATTGCGAGCGCGTTCAACGTGGCGTCGGATTCTGCAGCCAAGATCCTCAGCGCCCGCCAACCCTCGGGGTTCATCCTGACCAGCAATGATTTGAACGCTCCTGGATCGCGGGAGGCCAGACGACCGACTTTCTTGCGAGGCATGACGCTGGGCTCATGTAGCGCCGGCTAAGCGCGCGCGATGCGGCTGCTGGCAGGTTGGTGGGCCGCCGACCCTAGCGCGACGCCGGCTGATAAAACAGAGCGGCAACAGACAGAGCGCAGTCACCGCTTTGGTGCTTGTGTGATAGCACAGCATCAGATAGGTAGTGATAACGCTTCTTCTCACTACCTATGGAACTCAAGCAATGACTTCCGTTCCCGTGCTCGCCGAGGCCGTCAGTCTACCCGTCGCCATTGCTCCCGAACTGGCCGCAGCCGTCTCCTATGCCAAGGCCGAGAAAGCCCCAGCCACGCGCCGAGCTTATGAGACCGACTTCCGGCTGTTCCGCACCTATTGCGAGGAGAAGGCTGCCAGCGCCTTGCCGGCGCTCCCTGAGACAGTGGCGGCTTATCTGGCGCACGGCGTCCAGGAGGGCTCTAAGGCGTCCACACTCGGCCGGCGCCTTGCCGCGATCCGGTACGCGCACAAGCTGGCGTCCCTGCCGACGCCAACCGACAGCGAGGCCGTCAAGGCAACGCTCCGCGGCATCCGACGCACCATTGGCGCGGCAAGGGTCAAGAAGGCGCCGGCCGTGGCGAGCCGCATGAAGGCCATGGTTGCCGCGTGCCCCGCGACCATTGCCGGCAAGCGCGACCGCGCGCTGTTGCTCTTGGGGTTCGGCGGTGCATTTCGCCGCTCCGAGCTTGTCGCACTCGACATTGAAAACATCGAGGAGACCCCAGAGGGGCTGCTGGTCGTCATTGCCAAGTCCAAAACGGACCAGGAGGCGGAGGGCGCCACTATTGCTGTGGCGCCCGGATCCGCTGAAGCTTGCCCCGTCGTCGCCTTGCGCGACTGGCTGGACGCTGCCGGCATCGAAGTGGGCCCGGTGTTCCGGCCCATCAATAAGGCGGGAGTAGTGGGCGCCGAGCGGCTGACTGACCAATCGGTTGCTCTTATCGTGAAGGGCTACGCCGGCCGCGCGGGGCTCGATGCTACCCCGTTCTCAGGACATTCGCTTCGCCGCGGCTTCCTCACCTCCTCCGCAGCGGCGGGGAAGTCCATCTTCCGAATGAAGGACGTGAGCCGTCACAAATCGGTGGACACGCTGGCTGGGTACATCCAGGAGGCGGAGCTGTTCAAAGAGCATGCCGGAGCGGGACTGTTATAGGGTTCATGATCCAAAAGCCTGAAGCGGAACGTACGGGCCTTGCAGCAATTATCTCGAGATGAGCAGCCGGTTAATTTACGAGAGTAGCAATGGGGACACCTGGTTTTTGGCGCGTCATCCCTCTTCGAACATGCCCATGGTCAAGCATCAGCCCAATCCACGTGAAGCGACGAGCGCCCTCAGCCACCGATGTCCACTCTCGCCAGTAATCCCGACGCCGAGCTGACGCCGCGAACGCGCGTGCCGCTACGCGACGACATACGTCGAGCGAAGAACGTCTTCTTTGCGAGCCGTTCCGACAACATTCGTTCTTAGCGACTGCACCTGATTTTTTCCAGCGTGTTTGGCTCGATACAACGCTTTGTCCGCGCGCTCAAGAACTGCAGCGAACGTGTCAGCGCCGTCTTCGCAACATGCGAGGCCCACACTACCTGAAATGTGTAGCGAAGCCGGACCAATCTTGTACGGAAGCTTAAGGGCAGTCACAAGTTCGCTCGCTAGTGAGATAGCCCTCTCGATTCGAGTATCCTTATCAAACAAAATCGCAAACTCGTCACCTCCGAGGCGAGAGGGGAAGTGTTTTTCTCCGACGACTTTTACGATGCGCGTTCCGACTTGTTTCAAAAGATCATCGCCCGCTCCGTGCCCATGCGTGTCGTTGACAGCCTTAAATCCGTCTAGATCAATCAGCGCAATAACGAAGTGGGACTGTCCGGAACGACTGTTCTCTAAAGCAACCAGCGCCCGCTCTTCCAAGCCGGACCTATTTGCGAGACCAGTTAGATGGTCCGTGCGAGCTAACACGGAAAGACGGTGCTCCGCTAGGAGCTGCGCCTTGATCCTTCCGTAAACGACCAAAATGATCCTGACAGCAGCGAACAGAAAATAAGACAAGATCAATGCAATTAGGAAGTGGACTGCAGTACCTGCTAGCAGAGCGGCTGCAATTAGCGGAATGAAAAGCATCAAAGTATGAGGGATCGCCACTTCGGGGAACGCGCCTGCGCGTGTCACCAGGCCGATCATGTATGCAGCCACGATGATTGCTGTTAGTTCAATTGAAATCGCGTCTTTCAAGCAGGCGGCTCGAATAGCTAATGCTGCTATGTCTAGTGTGAAGAAACTGCCCGTCACGAATATGACCTTCCAACAGGTGGTCAAGCTCGGCCAACCGCTCTGACGATTAAGCCGCGCGAAGAGCAAGCCAACAACCATTCTGTTGATCGATAGGATTGTGGCGCCGACACCGAAGGCTAAGAGCCACGTATCCTGCGTTTGCGACCACAATAATGGTGTTGCGAGACCAAGCCCAACGGCGAACATTCCATAGGAGGAGGGCTCGGTGAATGCAGCTTCTTGCAACTTGACTCTGATGCAATCTGGCAAATCTTCTTTTAGGTGATCCTTGCTAAACACAGCCTGCCCCTCCGGCGCAACTATCAAAAGCATGAGGCAAACGGGTTGATTTTAGGTGGAGCTGCACAGTTAACAATGCTTTAGATATATCTCCTGCATTTGCTGCGGCTGCGCACTCGCAGGGTCAAAGTCAAAACGTGATAACCTATTGCGCCCCCTTCTGGCGCAGAGCCGGAGAGCCGTCAGTCGCCGTGACGTCCCGTGGGTTCGCTGGTACTTGGCGCCGAGCTGCGCCTGCTCCGTCAGCAGCTTTTGACCCGTAGCTGACGTGCACCCCTGCCGGTGCAATTCCGCTTCCCGATGAACGACGGGACATCGCGAGCGCTGCCAAACCGACCCTTCTGACCGCAAGCCCTTTATCGTCCACGCTCCGAATCTTCAGCGACGCCTTCGTGCGCCTAGCCCGTGTGTCCCGAAACTTTGCTTGGTGAACTCGACGACACACCGTCTGCCGCTGGTGCGAAGAGCAGTTCCACTAGAGCCCTCCAGCCTTCCTGCAGCTCGCCAAAAGGACGGAGATCCTCGAGGAACGGCCCCCATCGTGACCTTTGGATCCGGTGAACCCTTTTTGGTTGATGCGAATGGTCCCGTCCGCATCGATCGTCCCATCGTAAGTCGCTGAATCGGGCTTACCCGGAATACCTGTTTGTCCGGCGAGCACTCCATTTTTTATCGTGCTTAGAAGACGGGTCGACCAGCCCATTTGCTGGCCCACCGGATCGCAAACGACTCTTGTATCCCAAAATCCGTCATAGGCTTTTACCAGTTCCGGTGCAGGCGGCTTTAAATAGATCAACGTATTGGACAGTGATCCATAGACATAAGGCTGCTGCGCATTCTTGGTGGCTCGCATAACCTCATCTCGCACTTTTCGAAACAATGACGCAATTTCGAGCCCCTGTACCTCCATATTGGCCAGCAGGGCGTTCGTAAACGGGCTGTTGCGGCCGGCGCCGTCGCTCGCGACCGTGCCGTCCTTGGCCGAGAAGGCCACCAGTACATTCGCTGCAGGATCCGTCCGGGCCAGCCCCTTACTCACGGAGCGCATGAGCACTTTCCGATCAACGGTTGCAGCCTGTGAAACGGCTTCGATCGGCTGCATCGAGGTGGAAAAGGGATTGTCTCGACAGGCGTCCAAAATGACGAGACCGAGCTGGCCCGCCTTGGCGACCTGCGCATTGATGAGCCGAAGGCTGACGGCTTCATTCGATGCGTCGGCTTCGGTCGCTAGTTTGCGTCAACAGGTATCAGCCAATTCTCTCCATTCGTCTCGATCCCGTGGCCGGCATAAAAGACAACGACCATCTTGGCGCCCTCGGCCGAGTTGCCCAATTCAATGACGGCATTCTTCAATTCAGCCGCGCTCGCGTTTTGGAGCCGAGTAACCTTAAACTGCATCCGCTCTAGCGCGTCCGCGACGTCGCTGGAATCTCGTGTCGGGTTGGGTAGCTCCGGCACATTGCGATATGCAGAGTTGCCGATGACCAGCGCAACCCGCTCAGCAGCGCGACCCTGCGGAATCATCGGCAGGGAAAGGGCCAACATTCCAAGAGTGACGTGGAACAACCTGATCATCGAACTGCCCCTGAATCCCGACGAGGATGATGTCACCGATATTGAAAGGCGAAAGCCAGGTGCGATGGGTTGCGAGCGCAGGGGAAAGTTCAGTAAGGCCGCCTCAACGAGTAAGCCGAAGTTTCCCCTGCAACGTACCTAGCCCATTTCTCGATCCTTATCACGGCAACGAAAAGGGGCCGCTGCTACTTCACGGGCCGGGCTTGAGCACCGCACTAACCGGCGTGCTGCTGATAGATAGTCTAGCAAGCATGAGGAGTTCCATCGTGTGGCCTTTCGGTTACAGCCTTCTGGGCACCCGAAGTCGTAGTCTTTTTCTTTGGTAATAATTCTGGGGGCGAGTACGATGGGACAAATTTCGTTTGTTGGCTCGGTTTCAGCGATGTTGCTCGCGAGCGGCAGCATGTCTTTGGCCGCAGATATGGCAGTGAAAGCGCCGATGGCAGCACCAGCACCGGTGTTTAGCTGGACTGGCTTTTACATTGGCGGCAACGTCGGTGGTGCCTGGAGTCATAGCAGCGCCGATGCCTATAACGGGCCCGTATTCCCCGCAATCTTTATTCTGCCGCCCACTTTTGCCATTCCGACGCTCATACCGGGGCAAATAGACACGTTGGCAGGTCCTGGCAACAAGAACTCTTTCATAGGCGGTGCCCAGGCAGGCTACAATTGGCAGATTCAGCAGGTTGTGCTCGGCATTGAGGCAGACGGTCAGGGCACGAACTTCGATCGTTTTTCTGAGACTAAGACGCGCGTCTACAACGGACCGCTCACCCAGACGGTGACAGTCGACTATGGACGTATGAACTGGATGGCCTCTATTCGCGGCCGACTCGGATGGGCTGTGGACCGCGTCCTTATTTACGGGACCGGTGGCGCCGCAGTCGCCGATTTCGGCGGACTCACAACCACGGTCACGACCAACCCGCTCGTGACGCCTAATCTATCCTCCAACAGTAGCGGCTCCGGCACGCGGTGGGGCTGGACGTTGGGTGCGGGAGTTGAATGGGCATTTGCCAACCAATGGAGCCTTGCCGGTGAATACCGGCATGCGGACTTCGGCCGGAGGTCCGTAAATGCTGTCATACCGGACCAATTTGGAGGTACAACATCGGCGGCTCTAAACGTGGGGTTGAGCGTCAATCAGGCGACGTTTCGGGTGAATTATCGCTTCGGCGGGCCGGTCGTCGCCAAATATTGAACAGTTTACAGACCGCCAATCGAAGAGCCCCGGCATCGTCCGGGGTTTTTTTGTAGGTCCGCCTTGGGTCACAAGCCGCCGATCACGCCCAAGGTGGGAGACTTCCGCTTTGCGTTGGCAAGCCGACGTTTATAAGTACACGTCCTAGTAAGGCTGGCGAGCGCCCACGATCGTGTTGAATAGGGCAGCCTGTTCACCAGCTAACGCGCTAGCGTATGGATACGAGCGCGCCTTGTCGTCGGCCGAGAACTGCCCGCGCGCCGGCCGATCTCCGTGATGACCTCGACCCGAGAACCGAGGTCATAGGCTCAAGCATATGGTCAAGCTTAGACACAAGCCGATCTCCAAATCAGAGATCGATCATTCCTCACTCGACGCCTTCAATGGAAGGTGGGACCGAAACAGCGCTTACGATGATCGAAACAGCCGCGTCCTAATTCTATTGCTGACTTTCGGAATGTTGAAAGGCGTCTCGAGCCCGGCTGAGGGCGAGCGTGTCAAACGAACGGGGCTTGGCTTGCAAAATATCGAAAAGGCACAAAAGCCGCGGCTTTACTGAACATCGGCTCCGAGACACGGGAGAGGCGTGAACAGATTCATCAGGATCGCTGCAATGTGCAGTGCGGTTGGTTTATCCCCAGAGGTGCCAATCCTCAAAGTTTGCTCCATTGGATAGGGCTGCATATGCATGCCCCTGATAGAGTTGGAGCAGATCCACCTTGCCATTACCATTAAGGTCGACAAGCTTATCGCTTGCAGTTGCTCCAGTTGCCCAATTTTGCCACGCGCTGAAACTAGATCCTGTCGAAAGGGCTACAACTTCGCGGCCGTTATAGAATTGAACTAAGTCGGCTTTGCCGTCTCCGTTGACGTCGGCAAGGGTATCATTAGCGGTTGCACCAACTGCCCAATCCTTCCAAGGGCCGAAGATCGAGCCCGTAGAGAGAGCGATAATCTCACGGCCGTTGTAATGCTGAACAAGATCAAGCTTACCATCCCCGTTGACGTCAGAAAAAGCGTCTGAAGCGGTCGCGCCTGTTGCCCCCACATTCCACGGGCCGAATGTTGATCCCGTCGACAAGGCAACTACTTCCCGCCCGCTATAGAATTGCACAAGATCCGCTCTGCCGTCCCCATTTACATCAACCAATCTGTCGCCCGCCGTCGCGCCCGTTGCCCAATCTTTCCATGGACCGAAGCTGGATCCGGTCGACAGTGCGACCACCTCACGACCACCATAGAACTGGATGAGATCTGCTTTCCCGTCTCCGTTGACATCGGTTAGCCCATCGCTCGCGGTCGCCCCAGTTATCCAATCTTTCCAGGGTCCGAAACTTGATCCCGTAGAGAGAGCAACCAGCGCGCGACCGTTGTAAAACTGAAAAAGGTCCGCTCGACCGTCGCCATTGAGGTCATGAGGTCTATCGGCCGACGTCAGACCGGTTCCCCAGAAGTATTCTTGCTGAAATTCATCTCCCGTTGATTTGGAAATCCATGCATCACCATGGTCTATGCGCAGTATATCTGCCGAACCATCCCCGGTGAAATCCGCAATAACCGCGTTGGAGTCGAATTGCAGAGCTGGCGCGAGCTGAGTCGTATTGGTGATCTTGAGGCTCGGGGGCGACATGGATAAATCCTGCGGACCGGCAGAAAGACTAAAGCTCGAAGCATCAAAATACCCTTGTAAGTGTAACGAGACGGTCTGAGCCCCAGCGTGAACGGTTAGAGTGCCACCGGCTTTATCACCGGAATAGTTATAGTCGGTGACTGCATTAAGGGAGACGCCTTTCACGATGACTGTATCGCCAGTATTCTTTGGCAAAACCGTCCCTGAGAATGTCGAATAGTCATCCAAAATGAGCGTGCCATGCCCATCCCCGAATACCACGTTCTGCGAAGTTGGACCTGCCAACTCCAAGGTGAACCCGATGTAGTGGACGCCTGTTGCAAACCAGATAAACGCGGGAGCGATATTTAGACTGCCGGCGCCGGTGATTGGTCCATCAATGATTAAACTGTCGTTGTTGTCAGGAAAATTCGTGTTTGTCGGGTGAAGGCGGCCCGCAAGAATAACCCCATCGTTCGTGACGGGCCCGGAAATTTCGCCACGTCCTTCCACGGATCCTGAAGCGTGAATGTGTAGTTGATTAGCCTTTATCAAACCGCCTTGTGATTGGGGACCAGAGAACTCGTTCGATCCTAGAAGCAATAAGCCATCGATCGTCAACGCGTCCCAGTTGTACGTTTGAGGGCCCTCAAGCGTCAGTACTCCAAGTGCTCCGATACTATGCAGGCTCGATTGAATGGAGACGTAATTGTTTGCGACGGGATCGTACGTCAGTATGACGCCGCCATTGACAAGGGTTACGTTAGCATTGCTGCTGCTGATAGTATTGCCGAAGTCCAAAAACAAATGACTGTTTGCGATAGCTTGATATGAGCCATCGCTCAGCGTCGAGCTGCCGCCAGATGTGACATGAACAGTCAAGTCCCCGGAGGCCGCAATGAGTGACCCTGAATGATTGTCGAGACTGTTCGCATTTAGGATCAAACCGCTCCCGACCACTGTGCCGGCATTTGTGTAGGATCCGGAAACATTGATCTGGCCGCTCCCTTGTATTTGGCTTTGGGCTAAACTCGTCAGCAACTGCGCGTTCAGCGAACCTCCACTAAGCTGAACAGTTTGGCTTTCAATAGTGGCGCTCTGATCGATTGTCAGAGCCCCCTCAATAGTAAGATAATTGCTTCGAAGAATCAGCGAACCAATCTCATAACTTTGACCATTAAGAATGTGTACATTCGACCAATAAACGCTGCCGTCTTGTTGGGTCACCGTTTGGAAAACCACGTCGGCATCTGGACTATTCGGGACGACGCCACCAACCCAGCGAGCTGGATCATTCCAGTTTGCGTTTTGAGTGGTAAGCGTGGGATTGAACGTATAGGTCGTCATCTACCAAGCCCTCATCTGCGGCAACTATTCTTGGCGAGTGATTTGGGTTAATAATTTTCACCAAAGAACCAGTGCAGAAAACTTCTACTGCGGCGCCAACTCGTCCAATTGGTTGTGCTATCCGATCAATTTGCTGCTAAAGGTGCAGGCAGGCAAGCGTAAAAAGGGGTACCGCACGCACGGCTTAGCCGGAATGCGCCCCCGCGGGATTTCTGGTGCGAGAGTACAGCAAAAGCTCGCCATAACGTTCACTGCAAGCCGGGACTTGTTCTCGAAGTTTAGCGACTTCATCTCTTCGAGCGTTGCCATTTCCCGCTCGCTGGCAGGCTTCACCCCCGCTGCATTGCTTCAAGCGTGGGAACACTCGCTCACCTGGTTGTTCAGTCAGCCGCCCCATTTCCAAACATGCATCTGCATCCCTCGGCCAGCGGAGCACCTGTTTTGATGATCGCGGTCGGGTGTCGGGTTTGCTCCTGTTACGATGGCGCGAGGGACGTAAGCTTCATCGCCCCGGTTGCTGCCATCTTGCGCCTGCTTGTGGCCGACGTAGTTCTACCAGCGGAGGGCTCGCCTAGAAGCGTCACAACGGCAGACTTGCACAT